>JAGRNW010000026.1 GCA_020440555.1 Chlamydiia bacterium | reverse complement strand
AGAAAATTCATGCACAGGATTCTCCCATCAATTGATTTTTTTTGGTATCAAAAAAATCTCAATTCACGAAGGGTATATACCCATTCCACTTCAAGAATTGGAATGAGTATAACATAACTCATCTAAATAGTACATGTTTTTTCATCATTGATTCCCGAGATTAGATCTCCTATATTCTTGCGTTATGGCTGAGAAAACCGAAAAGGCGACCCCGAAGAAGCTTCGTGACGCCCGAAAAAAGGGACAAGTCGCGAAATCACAGGATTTTCCTGCTGCCTTTACTTATATCACAGCTATCGTTTTGACTTTATCCTTGTCTGGGTTTCTCTATAAACAATTGGGAGGATTTATGCTTCAAATGCTGATGATCGCTCCAAAAGCAAACTTAGATCAAACTTTTGGCTTTTATACCCAAGAATTAGTCAAAGTGATTTTATGGACAACTCTCCCCATCGCAGGACTTGTGGCCGTCGTGGGGACAATTGTTGGATTTTTAATTGTGGGTCCTGTCTTTTCTGTTGAAGTGTTTAAACCAAATATAAAAAAATTTAATCCAGTTGAAAACATCAAGCAAAAATTCAAAGTAAAAACTCTATTTGAACTCATCAAGTCGATGTTCAAAATTTTTGGAGCTGCCCTTCTCATTTTTTTGGCTGTAAGAACAACAATTGCTGATCTGGTCGCAACTGCCGGCCTTCCATTGATGGGAGGAGCAATGGTCTTCCAAAAGATCTTGATCAAAGTTGTCTCGTGGACTGGAATTTTCTTTGCCCTAATCGCCATTGTGGATTTGGTTTTTCAAAAAAGGAATTTTGCTAAAGAAATGAAAATGGAAAAGTTTGAGGTTAAGCAAGAATATAAAGATACAGAAGGAAATCCTGAAATTAAGAGTAAACGACGTCAGCTGGCTCAAGAAGTTGCTTATGATGAGGGAACAACACGTGTACGGCGTGCTAGAGCCGTTATCACCAATCCTACGCATATCGCTGTGGCTATCGGTTATGAACCTGAAACCTATGCGGCCCCTTGGATTGTGGCCATGGGCACTGAAAAACGAGCAGAGCTAATCATTGAACAAGCCATAAAATATAATATTCCCATCATGCGAAATGTCCCTTTGGCACATCAATTGCTTGAAGAAGGTGAGTTGAATCGGTTTATCCCCGAAATCACTTATGATGCTATTGGAGAAATTTTACTGTATGTTATTTCGCTTGAGGCAAAAGGAGAGTCCTAAGTTGTGAAAAAATTAGTCCGCATATTGCATCATATTTTCGGGGGTGAAGGGGCCCTTAGCACCATCAACCGGTCCAGTGATTTAATTTTAGCGGGTTGGATCATCGCTGTGATTGTGATGATTGTCCTACCCGTTCCGCCAGCGATTATCGATCTGCTGATCACCTTCAACCTGACTGCCGCTGTTGGACTTTTGATGACAGCTCTCTATATTCCGAGTGCTATCCAACTTTCCATGTTCCCTTCCCTGCTTCTTGTCACTACACTTTTTCGGCTCGGCGTTAATATTTCCTCAACCCGACAAATCCTCCTCAATGCTTACGCTGGACATATCATTCAGGCATTTGGAGATTTTGTGGTGGGGGGGAACTATGTAGTTGGTTTTGTGATCTTCCTCATTATTACCATCGTCCAATTCATTGTTGTAACCAAGGGTGCTGAACGAGTCGCTGAAGTTGCTGCTCGATTTCGTTTGGATGCGATGCCTGGTAAACAAATGGCTATTGATGCTGACATGAGAGCTGGTGTTTTGGATGCAAGTCAAGCCAGAGAAAAACGGGCATTGATCCAGAAAGAAAGTGAACTCTATGGAGCCATGGACGGAGCAATGAAATTTGTGAAGGGAGATGTGATCGCCGGAATGGTGATTGCCTTCATCAATATCGTTGGTGGACTCATCATAGGAACATGGATGCACGGGATGACCCTTTCCCAAGCGGCTCGCGTCTATACCCTCCTTTCCATTGGAGATGGTCTCGTCTCACAAATTCCTTCTCTTTTAATTTCCTTAACAGCTGGTATTGTCACCACCCGTGTTTCCAGCGATCGAAAAGACGCCAATTTGGGCAAAGAAATCACTGGACAACTTCTTCGGGAACCTCGAGCCCTCATCATTTCAGCAGGCGCTGTTTTTGGATTGGGATTTTTCAAAGGGTTTCCTCTCTGGACTTTCACTTTACTTGCTGGTCTGTTGGGAACTACAGGATTAGCTCTCTTGAGACGAAAGAAAAAGGAGACAGCTAAAGCCATCGCCATGGGGGGTGCTGCTGCGATTGAAACGGATGTTGAAGGGCACGCTGTCATGGGAGGGGGAGGAGAAGAATTTGCTCTGACCCTTCCAGTGATCCTCGAAGTAGGTAAAGGGATCTCAGAACTGATCAAACGAGAGAAAGGAGCCCGTTTTGTTGAAGAGATGATTCCTAAAATGAGACAAGCCCTCTACCAAGATTTGGGAATTCGCTATCCTGGTGTTCATGTTCGAACCGACTCTCCGACCCTCGAAAAAGACGAATATGCGATTTTGCTCAATGAAGTGCCCATCGTTCGGGGAAAAATCCCCGGCCACTACTATCTCACCAATGAATCTGAGGAAAACCTAAGGCGCTATAACCTCCCCTTTACTACCTATAAAAATGCCGCCGGTCTCCCTGGTCTGTGGGTTGAAGATAAATATGAAACAACCATGAGCAATGCAGGAATCAAATTTTGGAAACCCCTTGAAGTCATGATTTTACATCTCTCTTATTTCTTTAGATCCAATGGTCAGGAATTTTTGGGAATCCAGGAAGTTCGATCAATGCTTGAATTTATGGAAAAATCGTTTCCAGATCTTGTCAAAGAGGTGACTCGCCTCATCCCCATGCAGAAACTCACCGAAATCTATCGCCGATTAGTACAAGAACAAGTTTCGATCAAAGATCTTCGCACCATCATGGAGAGTCTCTCTGAATGGGCCCAAACAGAAAAAGACACTGTTCTACTCACTGAATATGTGAGGTCTTCACTTAAACGCTATATCAGTTATAAATACTCCCAGGGACAATCGACCTTGTCTGTTTACTTGCTTGATCCTGAAATTGAAGAGATGGTTCGTGGCGCCATTAAACAAACCTCGGCTGGTTCGTACCTTGCTCTTGACCCTGATTCTGTGAATCTTGTCTTAAAATCGATGCGCAATACCATCACACCCACACCGCCTGGTGGTCAATCACCTGTTTTATTAACGGCTATTGATGTTCGCCGATTTGTGAGAAAACTGATCGAAACAGAGTATCCTGATGTGGCCGTCGTCTCCTACCAGGAGGTCATTCCAGAAATCCGAATTCAACCTTTGGGAAGAATTCAGTTGACATAATACTACCTTAGGGAGGGAGAGAATGTCAGAACTTGTACCGATCAACTTATCGGCAATCGAGTCAAAGCATGCCAAACAAGAAGCTAAACAAATTCTTGCTCAACAGGTTTCTTCCAAAGATCGTCTTGAAGAAGCTCTTTCCCAGCGCTTCAATCCTGAGGCTGTTGAACGCGAACAAGCTCGTCAAGAAAAATTCAAAACTTTAGATCATCGAAAAGAGAAGGCACAAAAAGCTAAAGAGGAGCCTCGAGTTGAAGAGGTTGATCAAAGATCTGAGGAGGACCTCGCCCATGGATATCAACGACGCAACTACGAACTTCCCTATGACCGTCTTTTAGCATTAATGCGAGGCCTCAAACAGAACGCCAATGCTAATGAAATATTGCATCAAGTGCTCGAGGAATTTGAAGATGTTTCTCTCGCCGATGAAGCCCTTGAATATTTAACTCTTACTACAGATGGTGATCTCAAGGAGGCCATTAAAAAAGCTAAAGAAGAACTCAATAAAGCCAATGAACAACAGATTCGAGCGGGAAAAAATATCGATAAAGTGGCTAAACAATTCAATCGGGGAGGTCTCGGAGAGTCACCTACGGAACTTCGAGACCTTTATCGAGATATCACCGGTAACCCAAGGGACCATAATACCCTTTTTTCAGAGTTAGCAAAAAAATATTCTTATGACGAGCTAGCAAAGGTGGTCTCTTTCTTACTTAAATCACTAGGGTTTGATTTTAAGTCTAAAGGTCCTTCCATCGCGCAGGCTGAGCTCATGCGTTTAATGTCTGATTGCCGTAATCTTCAATCGATTCTTTGGATTTATCTCTTTTTTAAATATCGGATGAAGATGATTAAAAAGATGTTAACTCAAAAAGGTTTTAAATCTTCAAAATCTCTCACCTTTGAAACTTTAGCTAAAGAATTCATGAAACTAGTTGAAGAACGATACCCCTCGGTACTTAAACTTCTCAAACAAGCCGACCACCTCAAGCTCACTGATCCAGCAAAGATTGTAATTTTGACTCAATATCGCGATGCAATCCGAGGGCTTTCCCCTAGACTTTATAAATCGCTTAAACACCGACAAGATCTTTTGCTTGTAATCATAGAGGCTTTAGAAGAGCTTGAAGAAGAGGAGGAAGAATACGCATGATACCTTTTGAGGATTTAATTAGAGAACTAGGAGAAAAAATAGGAACCCCTCTTCATGTTGATCCCCACCAATCATGCCTTCTAGAATTCTCGCCATTTCTCCATGTTCAAATAGATCTCGATTCATCGGCCGACAAAATTTTGCTGGGCACCCAACTAGGCAATCTTCTACCGGGCCCCTACAGAGAAAATATTCTCAGACTAGGAATGATTGTCAATGGAATGATGAAAATTCATCAAGGAATCGTTGCCTATTCCGAAAAAAATGATTCTCTGGTCCTGTTCGCTTACCTCCCTATCGCCACAACAACGGCTGATATTCTTTTCGACTTTCTTGCAGAATTTCTTGAGCATGCTCATATCTGGGAAGAAGCCCTCAGACGAGGAGAGATCCCTAAAATTGAAGAGGAAACCAAATCTAGCGGTTTTTTTGGACTTAAGAAATGACAAATTCTCTTGAAAAGCAACTTTTTTCTTCTGCCGCTGGAGCCCAATGGCAAGAGATGGGAGTACACCACCACCACGGAATCTGCCTTCCTCTTTTCTCTCTTCATTCAAAAAATTCATGTGGTATTGGTGAATATTCAGATCTTCTTCCCTTAATCGATTGGTGCCATGATTTGGGACTCGATATTATTCAACTTCTTCCCTTAAATGACACGGGCTTGGGAAATAGTCCCTATAGTGCCCTTTCTGCTTTTGCATTAAATCCCCTTCATTTAAGCCTCTCTCGTCTCCCTCAAATTGAACAAGTCTCAAAATATGCAGATAGACTCAAAATATTACAAAAAGAGAACCAAACAGATCGGGTGAACTACGACAGAATTCGTGACCTTAGATATACTCTTCTTCAGGAATACATCCCTCTTATCTATCCAGAAATTTCACAAACTCAGGAATATAAATTATTTATTTCAAATAATCTCTGGCTCAAATCTTATGCTCTTTTTAAATCGATCAAAGAGGTTTTAAAATGGAGAGATTGGAAAAAGTGGCCTATCTCCTTGAAAAGTCCCTCTCTTCAACATTATCAAGAACTACTTGCCGATTTTAAGAACGAAATAAACTTTCATATCACGATTCAATACTTTTGCTACAAACAATTTGAAGAAGTTAAAAAGAAAGCTAGTAAAAACAAAGTATTGATTAAAGGAGATCTTCCTATTTTGATCAGTCGTGATAGTGCGGATGTGTGGCATCATCGAAATTATTTTTTGATGCATTTGTCGGCTGGAGCTCCTCCCGATATGTATGTTAAGGAAGGACAAGATTGGGGATTTCCTGCGTACGATTGGAAAGAACTCGCTAAAGATAAATATGCTTTTTGGAAAGAACGCCTTCGTCTCGCTTCCCATCTCTATCACCTATATAGAATTGATCATATTGTTGGATTTTTTAGAATTTGGACTATCCCACAAAAACATCTTCCCACAGAAGGAGCCTTTCTACCTGCAGATGAGGAAACATGGATAGAACACGGAAAAAAAATCATGGAGATGATGCTTCATTCAGCTCCCATCTTACCAATAGGAGAAGATCTGGGAGTGGTACCTGAAACTGTTAAAAAATGCCTTCGTTCCCTGGGAATTTGTGGCACTAAAATGATGCGCTGGGAAAGAAGGTGGGAATCCGACGGAAAATTCATCCCCCTCTGTGAGTACCCTCCTGAAAGTATGACCACAGTGTCAACCCACGATTCCGATACCTTGCAACTGTGGTGGAAACACTTTCCCAATGAAGCCAAACTCTACTCCGAATTTAAAGGATGGGACTATAAGCCCATTCTTTCTCTTGATAGGCAAGCCCACATTCTCCACGACAGCCATCACTCGGGCAGCCTGTTTCATATTAATCTCCTACAGGAATATCTAGCCCTCTTCCCCGAACTCGTCAGTTCAAATCCAGGTGATGAACGGATCAATATTCCGGGAAAAATTCTTCCTACTAACTGGACCTACAGATTCCGCCCCAGCGTGGAAGAATTAATCGCCCACAAAGAGCTACAGAGAAAATTCAAAAAAATCCTTCAACCTATTTAAACAAAACCTCTTTTCAAATAATGGTCATTTAATTATCCTGCCCTCCTAGCCCATTTTACGCAAAAAATGTGAGTTCCTAACATGGAGGGATAGATGAAAAAAAATTTCTCCGATGCTGCCACAGCAGCCATCCAAACTGCTTTTTCCATAGCGCAGAATAGACATCACACTCAAGTCACAGAAAATCACCTTCTTTTAGTTTTCCTTGAAGAAACTAATGGATATTTTGTGAGTCTCTTACGAGAAATAGGAGGAGATCCTACCATCCTTGGAGATCAGGTTGAGAAGTCTCTTGGCCACCTTCCCACTTATACCTCAGGAGAGGAACCTCCTGCAGCTTCGCGCAATCTTCAAACCCGCATTATGGAGGCTGAAGCATTTGCCAAACAGTTAAACGATGCTTATGTGAGTTCAGATCATTTCATTCTTTCGTTCTGGAAAGGAGGAGGAGAACCCTTCGCCTCCTGGAAAAATCAGAGTAAACTTAAACTAGAACAGGTTTTAGAGATCATTAAAAAGATACGAGGAAATAGACATATGGATTCTCCATCTGCCGAAGGGAGCATGAAAAGTTTAGAAAAATTCTGCAAAAATCTCACCGCATTGGCTAAAGAGGGAAAACTTGATCCGGTGATTGGAAGAGACGAAGAAATTCGACGGACCATTCAAGTGTTATCGAGGCGGACCAAGAATAATCCTATGCTGATCGGAGAACCGGGAGTAGGAAAAACGGCCATTGCTGAAGGGCTTGCTCAGAGGATCTTTACGGGAGATGTTCCCGATTCCTTAAAGAATAAACAACTTGTTGCCCTTGATATGGGAAGTTTGATTGCTGGAACCAAGTTTCGTGGAGAATTTGAAGAGAGACTTAAATCAATTCTCGAGGAAATCGAAAAAAGTGAAGGAGGTATTATCCTTTTTATTGACGAAGTGCACACATTAGTCGGAGCTGGTGCCACTGAGGGGGCCATGGATGCTGCCAATCTTTTAAAACCTGCGCTTTCACGAGGGACTCTCCATTGCGTGGGAGCCACCACTTTGAATGAATATCAAAAATATATCGAACGGGATGCAGCTCTAGAGAGGCGATTTCAACCTGTGACAATTGCAGAGCCTAGCGTTGAGGATGCCATCGCGATTTTGCGCGGCCTTCGAGAGCGCTATGAAATTTTCCATGGAGTGAGGATCACTGAGAGTGCTCTTCATGCAGCCGTTTTTTTATCTGATCGGTATATTTCCGATCGACAACTTCCTGATAAAGCAATTGACCTAATCGATGAAGCGGCCAGCCTAATCCGGATGCAACTGGGCTCTCGCCCACTTCCGATCGATAAAAAAGAGCGGGAACTTTCCACTCTCATCGTGAAACAAGAAGCTCTAAAACGAGAAGGAACGGATGCTTCTAGAGAGCAGAGCAAGGAGCTAGACCGAGAGATCAACACCATAAAAGAAGAGCTCGCCTTGCTCAGGAAACGATGGGATAACGAAAAAGGGCTTCTTGAAAAAGTAAAAGAGAAGAAAGATCAAGTAGAAAAACTCCGTTTCCAAGAAGAGGAAGCCGAGCGGGTTGCAGATTTCAATAAAGTTGCAGAAATTCGTTATAGTCAAATCCCTCAACTTGAAAAAGATATTGAAGAGCAACAAAAAGAATTAGAAAAAAAAGAAAATCGTTTGCTTCAAGAGGAAGTAGACGAAACTTTGATCGCCCAAATTGTCTCTAAATGGACGGGTATCCCCGTTCAAAAGATGCTAGAAAAAGAAGCAGAGCGACTTCTCAGTCTTGAAGAGGCTTTAGAAAAACGTGTTGTCGGCCAAGCATTTGCTGTTAGGGCTGTGAGCGAAGCTATCCGTGCTTCTCGGGCAGGCCTACAGGATCCCCAAAGACCTATTGGAGTTTTTCTCTTTTTAGGACCAACGGGGGTTGGAAAAACTGAATTAGCTAAAGCATTGGCAGAACAACTTTTTAATCGCGAGGACGCGATGATCCGTCTTGATATGTCGGAGTATATGGAAAAACACACTGTTTCTAAACTCATTGGATCTCCTCCAGGCTATGTGGGATATGAAGAAGGAGGACAGCTCACGGAAGCTTTAAGACGTCATCCTTACGCAGTCGTTCTTTTGGATGAGATTGAAAAAGCTCATCCTGATGTTTTTAATATTCTCCTTCAAATGTTTGATGAAGGCCGACTCACAGATAGCAAGGGGAGAAAAGTCAATTGCAAAAATGCGATCTTCATTATGACGTCCAATTTAGGTTCAGAACAATTGAGCCGAGCTCTTGAGGGTGAGGAAAAAAATCTTACTAAAGAAGAAATTCTTCAGGTAGTCGATCCCGTTCTTAAAGCCCATTTCCGTCCCGAGTTTTTAAATCGGCTTGACGAAATTCTTCCGTTCATCCCCTTGCAGGAAAAAGACATGGGAAAGATTGTAGAAATTCAAATGGATCGAGTCAAGAAACGGCTTGAAGAGAAGCAAATCGTCCTTTCTTGGACTGAAAATTTAACCTCCCATCTAGCCCACGAGGGATATGATCCAGCTTTCGGAGCAAGGCCCTTAAAACGGTTGATTCAACATGAGGTCGTTCCCCTTTTATCTAGGGCTTTGCTTGAGGGTAAAATTTCAATCCACTCAGATGTTCATCTCAATGCTGAGAAAGGAGTCATTGCGATTCAATAGAACAAAGAGAAGCATCTAATTCGTATCAGACTTGCTGTCTTCCGAGCCTTGGGACGTTTTTTTCTTTCTTTGACGGAATGGATTAATATACCCATTCCACTTCAAGAATTGATTTTCGGCAACGCGAAAGCTCCCGCGATTGAACGATCATAAATGACTCAATATTAGAAATATGGGGTCATTTATGATCGTTCAAGCCCGGGGCTTTGGCACAGCCGAAATCCCAATTCTTGAAGTGGAATGGGTATATATATAAATACTTTTAAATAAGACGCAAATTATTGCCTGGATCAGTCCAAGACTGATTTAGGCAACAATGCCCACATGAATTGTTATTCTTCTTTCCAAATGAAAAGATCTGGATTCATTGAAGTCAGATAATAGATTTCTCGAAAAGCTTGTTGAAATAGAGAGTCTTTCAATCGTATTTTATCGTTTCCTTCATAAAGCCCCCTCATTCCGTGCGGAATCACAATTCCAAGATCCCTCATTTCATTCTCAAGAAATTTATTATAGAAAAAAGTTTTCTCTCCCACAAATTCAACGAGAATATCTCCAGTTTTGACATTAATCAGTCGAGTCCCCATTTTTTCATCTATAACTTGAATACTTTATTTTTTCAATGAAACATCTCAATGTAAAACGAATCGTTTTTTTCTTCCTCTTTGCTCTCTTTTCCCTACTTTGTTTCATCCTGGGAATCGTTTCCTCAACTCCCCATCTTCCCAAAAATGGAGAGACTCTTTTACTGTTTTCCAATCAATGCGAGGATGATTTGCGAAAAGTTTATCTTCACGCTATCTTAACAGCAAAAGAATCCATTGTTTTGATCATTTATTCAATGACAGACCGTTATCTGATTAATGCCCTTAGAAAAAAAGCAGAGGACGGCGTTTTGGTCACTGTCATTCACGACCCAAAAACTGTCCAATGGGGATTTAATCAATTGGGGGAAAAAATCCAGCGCTTTGTAAAAAATGGGTCAGGATTGATGCATCAAAAAATTCTGATCATCGACAAAAGCACTTTGCTCATTGGATCAACAAATCTCACGCCTACCTCTCTTATTGTTTACGACAACCTCGTCATGGGATGTCAAAGCAAAGAACTTTGTCAAAGCATCTTAGGTCGTCATCATTACCTTAAACTTGCTCCTCCCTCCCAGGCTCACCACTTTCAAATTGGCGGGCAGCACGTAGAATTCTGGTCACTTCCCGACGAAGGCAAGGAAGGGCTTGATCGCTTAATAGATCTTTTGGACCAGGCAACTGAAAAAATTCAAGTCGCCATGTTCACTTGGACCCACGCTCGTTTAACAGAGGCCGTGATTCAAGCCGCCAAAAGAGGAGTCAAAGTTGAAGTAGTCATCGATCGAAATCAAGGAAGTGGAGTCTCAAAAAAAACTATTAAAGCTCTTCGTGATGGCGGGGTATTAACTTTTCTAGGAGGAAGTGAAATCACTCACCATAAAATGGCCATCATCGATAAAACTCTTCTGATCCACGGATCGGCCAACTGGACAAAAGCGGCTTTCACCCGAAATGATGACTGTTACGTGGTTGTGCACCATCTTAAAAAAGAACAAAAAAAGAAATTAAAAAAAATCTGGAGAGCAATCAAAAATAGGCGCCATCCATTAATCAACATTTCTCACACTGAATAATAAAAATTCTGTATGCTCAACAAAATGAAAATAGCCCTCCTTGGTTACGGAAAAATGAATCAGCTCGTGGAGAAATTAGCTCTCGCTCGTGGAGATGTCATCGTTTCAGTTTGGTCTTCAAAAAAACAAGAAGGGGAACTTAAAACGGCTGATATCGCCATTGATTTTTCTTCTCATCAAGCTGTTCTTTCTCATCTTGAAATATGTCAAAAAAATGCTATTCCTCTTGTGATTGGGACTACTGGATGGGATGTATCAACTGGACGAACAAAGGTCTCTTCCGATGGAGCAGCTACCCTTTTTTCTCCCAATTTCTCTGTGGGAGTGTTTCTTTTTTTCCAAGTGATCAAAAAAGCAGCTTCTTTATTTGAAGATCGATTTGACTATCAAATAAGGGGCATTGAAACCCATCATAAACAAAAAAAAGATGCTCCCTCTGGAACAGCTAAAGCTTTAACGTCCTTATTCAAAAGAAAGATGTCCTTTGAAAGTCTTAGAATCGATCATCATCCCGGTAAACATGAGGTAATTTTTGAATCTTCATTTGATACCATCCAACTCATCCATGAAGCCCACTCGAGAGAGGGATTCGCAAGCGGAGCATTAATAGTTGCTGACTGGCTTATTGGAAAAAAAGGATGGCGTACCTTCGAGGAAGTTTTCAATGACTAATTTTGTTTCATCCTCCATCGTGGATCTAAAGGCTAGGCCAGTCCATCTTTCACCTCATGATTATTCTCATAATCCTTTAAGAGAGAGTCAACTTCTATTTGGAGAACGCGTTGAAATCATTGACAAGTGGAGAGACCACCTGAAAGTGAAGGCCTTAGAACAATCTCAACATAATCTTCCCTACGAAGGATGGGTAGAAAAAGATGGGCTGCAAACAATTAAAGTCGACCTTCCTGCTAATGTCGTAGTGTCAAAGTTGCAAACCACCCTTAAAATAAAGCACGAAAATCTCCTCCTCTCATATGGAACCACACTACATGCTCAATTCCACCAGTCATGGTGGGAAGTAATCCTACCAAATGGAAACAGAGGAGTTTGCGAAAAAGAAGATCTCCGCCCTCTTCAATTCTCTTCAAAACATCTTATTCATGAAGCAAGACGTTTTCTTGGAACTCCCTATCTCTGGGGTGGGCGAGGGGCTTACCAATGTTCAACTGTCAAAGCTGTTGGAGTAGACTGCTCTGGACTTATCTCTCTCTTATTTCGCGCCCAAGGAAAAGAAATTCCCCGTAATGCCCACGATCAATTTTTAAAAGCAACCAAGCTCAAATATCCAGATTTGAATCCTGGCACACTTGTTTTTTTACGTCCCGAAAATAAAGGAAACACAATCACCCACGTTCTTCTATGTCTTGGAAATGATACATTGATCGAAGCTCCCGAATCAGGAAAACATGTACGCCTTCTTAAATGGAAGATAGGATGTGGTCAAGAAGGGGAACTCTTTTTTATTAAAGATCGCCCCCATCTCTATCATGCAACGTTTGGTACCTATCTATAGGAACCCAACTGTCCACGCAATTTTAAGAGAGCTTTGGTATGGATTTGAGAAACACGCGATTCGCTCACCCCTAAGATTTTTCCAATTTCTTTAAGCATCAACTCGTCATAATAATAGAGTTTTAGAACTTTTTTCTCTTGTTCAGGGAGCTTGCTGATCGCTCGTTCTAAAATCTTACCAAACTCTTTTTTATGAACAATTTCGGAGCTTGTTTGTACGTTTTGATCGGGAATTTTTTCAACAAGTGGAGCTGACTCTTCATCATCGAAAATCTTTGCGCTTAAGGGAATAAGAATTATCGGCCTAATTCTCGCTAAAAGTTCAAAAAAGTTTTCTGTTGTGATACCTAAATGCTCAGCAAATTCTTCATCAGTAGGATCTCTTCCCAATTTTTGCTGAAGCTCACATTGAGCAGAAGAAATTTGACTTGCTTTCTGATGCACGCTGCGCGGAATCCAATCAAGCTTTCGAAGCTCATCGATAATAGCTCCTTTAATCAATAAAATTGCATAGCTCTCAAACTTACTTTTTTTACTTGGATCAAACCGTTCAACTGCTCGTATGAGTCCAGTGACACCCGACGAGTAAAGATCATCATTTTTAATGAAGGAAGGAAAAGTGGCACCTAAACGACCTACAACCCATTTAACTAAATGCAAATAACTTACAATCAATTCATCTCTATACTCAATTTTTTTAGTACGAGAGTACTTTTTCCAAAGGGCTGAAGTTTTATTCCCAAAAGCCACACATTCCCCCATTTTCTCTCTATCTATAGAGTAAATTATTTTTTTATAAACTGCAATAAACTGAGTATGTGGCGTGAATTCAGAAAACACAAATACATAAATAGATCAAATGTGGTAAAATATTAAAACTCGTTTAATTATAATTAACAATTTTTTTGAGGTACATGATGTCGATTACGTTACCAGGTAATTTAAATAATAAATTATGGAATACAATTCTTGAAGATCTGAGCGAAGATCCAAAAAATATCTTATATTTTGGACTTGTTTCTAAAATTTGCTATCAAATTACAAAACCTTTTCTTCATTATATGAAGACAGCTCATTTCTTAACCAAACATTATACTTTCACAAAAAGTCCTCATAATTCAATCAAACTTTGGAAATTACTCACGCTCTTTCCAGTGGTTCTTCTAGGAGAAAACCATACAGTGGATGCTCATCGACAAAAAAATAGTGTGATTGTTCACGCTCTTTGGCATCCTGGAATTCGACAACTCCTCACCGAATCGAAAATGCCACCTGGGGTTGGTCCTGTAAAATATCTTCATCCTAAACTAGTTGAAGAATCAAAATCCTGGGATATCACACTTGATTGGTTTGAAGAACATATTGAAAAGATAAGAAAAAACGCCTCCCTTTTCCAACAATTTATAGATTTATTTCAAAATATCGAAGCAAAAGATTTTATAAAAAAGGGAGAAATGTTTTTGAAAACCCTCAAACTTGATCATCCAGAAACTGATCTGTCCTCTCTAGAAAAATTGATCAAAAAAATTGATGCCCTCCCTTTATTTGATTTTTCTTCTAAAGAAAAGGGAAAAATCATTGTGACGGCCGAAGAGATGCTTCAAATCACCCTCCCTTTAAACTTGAAGCAAGAATTTTTAAGTCAGTCTCTTTCAATGATTGGAACATTCGTTGTCAATCTTGAAAAATTTTTTAGAAATGAAGTTAAGAAAGCTTCACTTAAAAGAACGCAACACTTTTTCCAATCCATTGTCACTGAATTGCAACTAAAAAAAAGACCGATTGCTATTGCAGGGCTTAAACATCTTAAAGATGCTCGCCTTATTAATGCACTCAATTCAATTCAAATCCCTTATCTCTGTGCAATTCCACGAAATGAGGACACTTTTTCTTCGCAGAATGATGACACGTCTTCAGATGAAATATCCACCTCATCAAATGATGATTCACCTCAAACTCTCCTTTTAACAAATGTGCAAGAAATTAATGGCGTGAACTTTCATTATTTTGTAAAATCACAACTTCTATTTTACTATCAAGCCAGCAGCTTGCTGTATGCTCAGCTTGATCAATCTCAAGCTATTTTGGATCAACTACAAAAGGGTTCGAAATCACAGTAAAACATCTGTTGTTACCTTTCCAATGGCTCTGATTTTCTTCTCCTCCCCACAAACCTCTGCATAAGAAAGAATGGGGAGAGAAGGAAGTTGTCGTTCAATGATGCGTCTCAAAAGCAGCCTTGTTTCCGGTTGCGTCACAACGATCGGTTTTAACCCTTTTTTGGTTGCTCCATCATGAAGTCGGCACAATGACTGAGTGATTTTTTGAGAAGTGATTGGTCTTAATAGAAGATGCCCTTCTTTTCTGATTGAACTTAAAATCATTTTTTCCACCTTATAATCAAGGGTAATCGCATGAATAATCTCTTGTTCATCAAAAAATTGTTCAAAAATCCCACGAGCCAGCACTTTGCGAACCGTTTCACTTAAAACATCAGGATCAATCTTTTCACTGGACGAATCAACGGGGATGTGATCTGCTAGAACTTCAAGAATTTGAACAAAATTACGAATTGCAATCCCCTCTTTGAGCAAATTTTGCAAAACTTTAAGCAGCTGACCTAATGAGAGCTTTTTCGGAATAAGTTCGGAGACAACCACCGCATCGAAAATACGTGCATTTTCAACCAGTCGCGAAACTTCTTGGCGATTGAGCAACTCATGAGCATGAGAGGTCACCACTGTTTCTATATTCTTTACTATTTCTTCAATCGCGCAGGAAGTTTTAAGTATTTTTTTTAAAACTCTAATCCCTTTGATTTTAATTTGATAAGCATTCTCTTCTCTGTCTAACGAATCAGAGATTTTGAAAGCTGGGACAATGATACCAAGTTTTTTAGCTAATCGATTACGAATGTTTCCCATCTCCAAATGAATTTGATCAGCCATTTGAATAAGATTGAGACCCAACTCAATTTCTAAAGGGTGTACAATAATCGATTTTTCAATCTCATCGGTGGGTAAGGATTCTTGTTTTTTGAGCTCCTTTTTTTCACCATTAAGTCGCATCCAACCTGCAACTAAAAAAAGAGTTGAAATGGGCACCATCACTTTCATTGGCATGCCAGGCAGAAAACTCAAGACAAGAAGTAAAGCTCCGGCAAGGAAAAGAACTTTTGGATTTCCTAATATTTGCTTTGGAAGTGCTCTTCCCAAACTGCCTTTCGAAGCTCTTGTCACCATCACGCCAGCACCCACTGAAATCAAAAGAGAAGGAATTTGCGAAACAAGCCCATCTCCTATTGTTAGACGAGTGTAAGTGCCAAATGCTGTGAACGTTGAAAGATGCTTAACTCCTATTCCAATTATTAACCCACCAATGATATTTACAAAAGTAATCACAATCGAAGCAATGGCATCTCCCCTCACAAACTTTGAGGCTCCATCCATCGCCCCGTAAAACTCGGCCTCTTCCGCTATTTTATCTCTTTTTTGGGCGGCCTCTTGCCGATTAATCATCCCCGCATTTAGCTCTGCATCAATACCCATCTGTCTACCGGGGAGAGCTTCAAGAGTGAACCTAGCGGCAACTTCAGCAATCCGAGAGGCTCCTTTAGTCACAACAATAAAATTGATAATG
This sequence comes from Chlamydiia bacterium, assembly GCA_020440555.1. Taxonomy (GTDB): domain Bacteria; phylum Chlamydiota; class Chlamydiia; order Chlamydiales; family JAAKFR01; genus JAGRNW01. Next base: position 1,532 of record JAGRNW010000026.1, on the reverse strand, counting down.
GTCAAGAGGAGAAAAAGGATAAGACCTACAAGGACGCTCCCCTTGGTGACAAATCCACCAAAAGTTGAAATGATATCACCTGCTCTGGCTTGAAGGAGAATCATACGCGTCGAAGAAATATTGAGTCCTAAACGAAAAAGAGTCAAAAATAAAAGAAGGGAAGGAAAAGCAGAAAATTCGAGGGCATTTTCAACATATAGAGTCAACAAGAGAGTCATGACTGATAAAACTAGACTCAATGAGAGAAAGGTATCCAGACAAATCGGCGGCAGAGGAACAACGAGCAATAAAACCACTCCTAGGACCCCAATGGCTAAAATAGCTTCGGGATTATGAGCTAGCTGCCTGAGCTTCTCTTTCATTCCCCCCTCTCTTTAAGACAACCCATAGAGTATTTGATAAAAGTTTGCAATACACTGTTGAGAGAAATCTTCAAAATTGATATAAGTTCTGGTCGACGGAGTATAGCGCAGCTTGGCTAGCGCGGCTGCTTTGGGAGCAGTAGGTCGGGGGTTCAAATCCCTCTACTCCGAATGATAAAAAATAGAGTTTTTATGGGTAAGTTGATTTTTGAAGATACCGGTGATGAAGTTGAAGTCGCTGATGGAGAACCGATAGCCGAGGCCTGCGAGGAAGCAGGAGTCCCTTTTGCTTGCACTGAAGGTGTTTGTGGAACGTGTGTGATCGAAATTCAGGAGGGAATGAACAATCTTTCTGAATTCACACAAGAGGAGGAAGACTTTTTAGGAGACATGGAATCTGAAAGATTGGCTTGCCAATGCAAACTTAAGAAAGGAACCGTAAAAATCACTTTTTAATATGACACAACAAATAGAAATTACAAAAAATATGACCATCTCCACGATCTTGGAGAGTTTCCCTCATCAAAGCCAAAGATTGGCTCAACTCATCACCAATGCGGGCTTACACTGCGTCGGTTGTGGAGCTTCAAGTTTTGAAACCCTTGAAGAGGGAATGTTAGGACACGGAAAAAGTCAACAGCAGATTGAAGACCTCGTCAAAAAACTCAATGTTTTGCTTGAAGAAAAATTTGATATTGAAACCATCAGTATCACAAAGCGAGCTGCCGAAAAATTTCGATTTTTTGCCGAAGAGGAGGGAAAAAAAGGATGCGCACTTCGTTTTGGTTTGATGAAGGGAGGATGCAGCGGTTTCGAATACATCTTAGACTATTCTGAAGCCCCTTGCGAGGAGGATGAGATTTTTGAATCAGAGGGACTGTGTATTCATGTGAAAAAGGATCATGCTGAACGTCTTTTGGGATGTATGATTGATTACGTAGACGGACTTTCTGGTGCTGGTTTTAAAATTTCTAATCCTAATGTGCGTTCTTCTTGTGGTTGTGGTCGTTCTCAAAAATATTAGTATTAATCTGCGTTTATACCAAAGCAATCTAAAGAATCGAGAGTTTGATAGCGCTTTTCGCAAGTTATACCTGGGGTGAGACAAACCAACGACAGGAAGGCGAATGCAACCTGAAATCTTCCCCTATTTTTTTGTGTAATTCAGCG
>JAGRNW010000025.1 GCA_020440555.1 Chlamydiia bacterium | reverse complement strand
CAGCTTAGGGTCAATAGCGTCTCGCAGTCCATCACCCATCAAATTGAGAGCAAGCATGGTTAAACTGATAAAAGCAGCAGGAAAAAAGAGACGCCAGGGATAATAACGCATCGCAGGAAGGCCATCACTTGCCATTGTTCCCCAACTAGCCATAGGCGCTGACACACCAAGGCCCAAGAAACTTAAGAAAGCTTCGGTAAAAATAGCGATGGGGATAGTGAGTGTCATGGTGACAATGATCGAACCCATTGTGTTTGGAATCAAATGTTTAAAAAGAATGCGAGAGGAACTTGCACCAAGGGCGATGGCTGCTTGAATATATTCTTGCTGTTTGAGCTGTAAAATCTGGCCGCGGACAATACGAGCCATTCCGACCCAACCGGTGATGGAAAGGGCAATAATAATGGGAAGAAGACCGCTTCCCATTACAACCATCAGTAAAATAACAACAAGCAAGTAGGGGATAGCGTAAAGAATATCAGCTAGTCGCATTAAAATGGAATCAACCCTCCCTCCAAGATGAGCGGCCAATCCTCCCCATACAACTCCGATGCAAAGATCGATGAGGGCTGCTGTGACTCCAATAAAAAGCGAAATGCGGGCCCCCCAACAAGTGCGGGAGAACATATCGCGGCCGAGATCATCAGTTCCAAACCAATACTCTTTTGAAGGGGGATGATTTTTCAGGGCGAGAGTTGTTTCGTAATAGAGGTGAGGACTGATGAATGGGCCAAAAATTGCGAATAAAGTCAATACAATTAGAAAAAGCAAGCCACAGGTAGCAATTCGATTTTTTGAAAACCTTTGCCACACATCTTGCCAATAGGATAGAGAAGGATGAACAATTTCTTCTTTGGATGTTGAATCAGGATTCAACGCTTCAAAAAGCTCTGTTTGCATACTCATAAGATATTTTTCTCCAGTTTAATCCTAGGATCGATCCATCCGTAGATGATGTCAACCGCTAGGATGGCAATAAGCAAGAGAATACTATAGAATACGGTGATCCCCATGATGACTGTATAATCTCTGTTGGTAATGCTATTGATGAACCATTGTCCGAGTCCTGGGATTCCAAAAATTTTTTCAATGATAAAACTGCCGGTCAAAATATTGGCAGTGAGTGTTCCAAGGTAGGTCACCACAGGAAGTAGGGCGTTACGCAAAGTGTGGTGCATGATCACTTTAGTTTCAGAGATTCCCTTTGAACGGGCTGTTTTAATGTAATCCATTCGAAGAACTTCAATCATATTGGCTCTTGTGAGTCGAGCGATAAAAGCTGTAGGAAGGGCAGCAAGAGATATAGCTGGAAGGATCGATTGTTCAAAGGTGCCCCATCTAGCAACTGGCAGAAGATCGAGTTTAATGGCAAAAATGAATTGAAGAAAGGCCGCCATGATAAAACTTGGAACTGAGATGCCTAGTACAGCCAACACCATCGCTCCATAATCTTGCCACTTGTGCTGACGAATAGCTGAAATTGTCCCGAGAGTGATCCCACATCCAAGAGCAATTAAAAGGGCCTCAAATCCCAAAATGGCTGAAATAGGGAATCCATTTCTTATGATTTCGTTGACCGTGCGGGCTTTATATTTGAATGAAGGACCCAAATTCCACGTGATAATAGATTTTAAATAGTTGAAATACTGAATATACCATGGATCATTGAGTTTATAATGTTCATAAAGAGAGTTTAAAATTTCTTGAGGGAGGGCTTTTTCTTGAGTAAATGGATCTCCTGGGATTGCTTTCATCAAGAAAAAGGTGACGGTAATCACCACCCAAAGAGAAAGAAAGGTTGCTAGAAGACGTTTTATGATATAGCGTGTCATTCAAAATAGGCTCTTGTAAAGTCTGCGGTTCCTAAAGAAGTTAACACAACATTTTTCAGTCTGGGATGTATTAAATACAGACAATCTATGAAATAGATCGGAATAATAGGCATTTGATCTAAAAGTTTTGCTTCAGCTTCTGAAAGAATTTCAGCGCGCTTGAAAGGATCACGTTCTTTTTTTGCCCAATCGACGAGTTGATCATAGATGTCATCTGAAAAACCTGTGAGGTTATTGTCATTATTGCTTTGAAATGTCTCTAAAAAAGCAAGAGGGTCAAGGTATTCACCTACCCAAGCCACGCGGGCAATCTCGTAATTCATTTGATTCATTTTTGAAAGATAAGTTTTCCAATCGTACTGTTCTAAAAAAACTTTGATCCCAAGGGTATCTTGCCATGCCTGTCCAATCGCTTGGGCAACCCGTTGATGTTCTTTATTAGCATTATAAGAAATGGTGACAGGAGGGAAAGTTTCAGGAGTATATCCTTCTTCAACCAACCCGTTGAAGAAAAGATCTTTTCCAATTGAGGAAGGAATGTTTGGAAGAAATATTTTTCTTTGAAAAACAGGGTCTGGAAGGGGAGGGATGTAACCTGAAGCAGGGGTATGGCCAACTTGCATTACATGCTCAACGATGGCCTCTCGATTGATGAGATAAGATAAACCTTTCCGAATTTTTTGATTGGAAAGATGGGAATGATGAGTATTAACTTTATAACAATAGACAGCAGAGAAAGGATATTGATTTAATTTTCCCTCTTGCAAAATTGAAGGAAGAACATCAACGGCTAGGTTAGTGTAGGGAGCTCCAGCAAAATCAAGCTCTCCATTTTCAAAGAGATAATATTCTGTCAGAGAGTCATCAATCATCATCAAATCAACATTTTGAATCCTGACATGTTTACTGTCCCAATAGAGTGGATTTTTCTTGAGACAAATTTCGTGTTCGTGCTCCCATTTTTCGATTATATAGGGACCATTTGTGATAAAATCTCGTTCAAAATCTCCTTTTTGATGGATCGGAAAAAAAATAGGACAGGCCACTAACTCCAAAAAATAAGTAGCTGGATGTTCCAGATGAATGATAAGAGTTTTTGAATCTGGGGTTTCTACACCCAATGAATTGTTCGGAAGAAGTCCCTTTTTGATTGCTCTCCCATTTTTGACAATGTAGAGCTTGTAAGCCGCTGGGCTAGGAAAAAGGGGATCGAGAGTCGTTTGAAACCCTTTTACAAAATCGGCTGACGTTACACGCTCTCCGTTGGACCAAAAAGCTTCTCTAAGTTTAAATGTATAGGTGAGTAGATCCTTAGAAATAGAAACTTCTTTGGCTAGAGCTAATTTGGGTTGACCTTCGTGGGATAGGCGGGTTAACCCTTCAAACAGAAATAAAAGAGCATTGATTGATGTTGAATCGATGGCCACTCTGGGATCAAGTGTAGGGGGTTCAGTCCCTAGATTGAGTTTGATTTTATCGGCCTTAAGAGATTGACTTGGTTGATTTTCACATCCTGCAAAAAAAAACAGGGATAAAAAAATCAAAAGGCAAATTCGAAAATGCATGGAAAGAGGATATCGCTTGGAGCCTTTGAAGTAAATACTTGTCTTTTCTTTTCCTCTAAAAAGTAAGTCTATCTTTTAAAGACTCTCCAGGGTGTTTCTGTATCAATAGACTTTCAGTTGAGCTACATCACAAGAGTTGCAGGATTTTCAAGTAATAATTGCAATGTTTGCAAAAACTCCGCTGCAGGGGTTCCATCGATCACGCGATGATCCGCCGATAATGTTAGAGTCAATTGCTTACCTACGACGACTTTTCCCTCACTAACCATCGGCGTTTCCTTGATCTTCCCCACAGCTAAAATTGCCGCCTGAGGAGGATTGATCACGGCTAAAAACTCATCAACTCCATACATTCCCAAATTTGAGATACAGAAAGATCCTCCTTTATATTCTTCCTCTTTTAGTTTTCCTTTACTGGCTCTTTTTGCAAGTTCCTTGATTTCAATTGATATCTCTCTAATATTTTTATAGTCAGCGTGACGAATGATGGGGGTGATCAGCCCATCTTTAAAACTGACAGCTACGGAAATATCGATGGTTTTAAAGGCGATAATTGTTTGATCAACGCTATTGTATCCTCGATTCATCTCTGGGTGTTTGCGTAAAGCAAGAGCGCATCCACGAATGACCATATCGTTAAAGGTGATTAAATGCTCAAGACTCTTCAGCTGTGAGCGAAGTTCAACCATAGGAGTAGCATTCACACGTTTTGTAAGATAGTAATGAGGGATAGAACTTTTTGACTCCTGTAGTCGTTGAGCAATCACCTTACGCATGGGAGAAGGAATGATGACATCGTAGGTGCCTGGGACAATTTGAGGTGGCGCCTCATCTCCAAAGGTAACCAACCTTTCTGGTAGAGCCCTTTCGAGATCTCGTAATACAATCCTTCCACCGGGTCCGCTTCCCTTAACGGACTTAAGATCAAGTCTTTTTTCTTTGGCAATTTTTTTGGCTAATGGAGAAGCGAAAGTCCCTTCTCTATGAGGTTGATATCTGTAAGAAGCAAGGGGAGGCTCGGGAGCAAACGTCGGCATGGTGGTTGTCATCACCGGCTGGGGAGTGTGGGTGGATTGAAAATCTTCTTCTTTTTTTTCAGATTCGGATCCAGACACTTCAACTTCAATGTCTTTTTCAAGAATATAGTTTTCAATGTTCTCATTTTCAGTTGCGGAAAAGATGGCAATGGGTTGATTAAGTTTGGCGAACTCCCCTTCAGGGACAAGAATTTTGCGTAAATACCCCTCATCAATGGCCGTGTGTTCAACGGTTGCCTTATCTGTGAGTACTTCGAGAAGAACATCCCCTTCGTTGACAAAGTCACCTACTTTTTTGCACCATTTGGCGATGACGCCTTCCTCCATGGTAGGAGAGAGTTTGGGCATGGTAAATGTAAATGGCATGGCTACCTCAATGTTTTTTCCACTTGACTCATGATCCGCTTCACTGTAGGAATAGATTCTTTTTCAAGGACTTTTGAATAAGGAAGGGGTGTTTCTCTTTGACACACTCGTCCGATGGGCGCATCAAGAAAATCAAATCCATGTTCCATCAATTCAAATCCAATTTCGGAAGCGATTCCTCCAAAGTAGTGCCCCTCCTCTACAATCACACACCGGTTTGTTTTTTGAAGTGAATGAAGAATGAGGTTGATATCAAGAGGTTTTATGGTTCGAAGATCAATGAGTTCAATCGAAATCCCTTTTTTGTGAAATTCTTGTGCGACGATTTTACAAAGATTCATCATCCGGCCGAAGCTCACGAGGGTTAAATCATTTCCTTTTTTAACAATCTTCGCTTTCCCTATAGGAATTAAATATTCCTGATTGGGAATTTCCATTTTCATTCCATAATCGAGTTCATTTTCCAAAAAGAGGACAGGATTGTTATTGCGAATGGCTGATTTTAGAAGTCCTTTAGCATCATAGGGATTGCTAGGGGTGATGATGATTAAACCAGGGAGATTACTATAAATTGCTTCAACTGCATGAGAATGTTGACATGAAACTTGGGCGGCAGCTCCGTTAGGACCTCGAAAAACAACGGGGACGGAAAAACGTCCTCCTGACATGTAGTGTATTTTGGCTGCATTAGAGATGATTTGATCAGCAGCAACAAATGAAAAATTCCAACTCATGAACTCAACAATAGGACGAAGACCTGTCATGGCAGCTCCAATAGCAAGACCCGCAAAACCCCCTTCACAGATGGGCGTGTCCAAAACTCTCATCGGTCCCCATTTTTCGAGAAGGCCTTTAGAGACTTTATAAGCTCCATTGTACTCTCCGACCTCTTCCCCAAGAAGACACACTGTAGGATCTTTCGTCATCTCCTCATCAATCGCCTCTCGAAGAGCTTCTCGCAATTCAACTTCATGTTTGTTCATGGGGCGTAGACACCTTCTTCAAGAACAGCCACATTGGGCCAAGGGCTTTCCTCTGCGAATTGCATGGCTTGAATGACTTTATTTTTTTCTTTTTGATTCATTTCCTTGTAGGTTGTTTCATCAAGAATATTTGCTTGTTCAAGTCTGTGAGCAAAATAAGAAATCGGATCTTTCTTCATACAGACACAGAGTTCATCTTTTGAGCGATAGAGAGCGGGATCTGAGATGGAGTGTCCTCGAAAACGTTCACAGATGCATTCAACTAAAATAGGACGTCGCTCTTTTTGAATTTCACTAAAAATATGAGAGAATCCGCTATGTAGAGCAAAGTAATCCATTCCATCAAGAGTGTATCCTTGGATGCCATAGGAAAGAGCTTGACTCTCCCCAATGGGTTCCTTGGCAATCGCACGGGTGACATGGGTTCCCATTCCCCATTGATTGTTTTCAATGATAAAAATACAGGGCAAATCCCAAAGAGCGGCAAGGTTCATTGTTTCATGAAACATTCCCTGGGCGACTGACCCCTCTCCCATAAAGCAAATAGCAACTTGATCGTTTTTTCCCAAATATTTAAGAGAAAAAGCTGCCCCAGCAGCAACAGGGAGCTGTCCTCCAACGATGGCAAAGCCACCAAGCATTCTTTTAGAATAAAGATGCATTGATCCTCCACGTCCCATCGCATTGCCAGTCCGTTTGCCATAGAGTTCAGCCATCAGAATATTTGGGTTTTCCTCTAATAAGAGGGGGAGAGCGTGACATCTGTAAAAATCGATAAACCAATTGTTTTTTCCAAAAATATTGACACAGGCAGTTGCTATAGCCTCTTCTCCTTGATAAGAGTGAAAAAAACCTCCAATTTTTCCATGTTGATAGGCTGATTCTGCTCGGATCTCAAAATTTCGAATCAAAAGCATATTAGTAAGTGTCTCTAGCAGCTTTTCTTTACCCACTTGCCGAATCACATCAGAGGAAACTTCCTCTGGTTTTTTCTTTCCGTAAGGAGAGAAAAAAGTATGTTTGTGGGGAGGATGTCTTTGGCCTATCATAGCGGTGGATTGTAGACCCATCATCTCAAAAAGACAAGAATTTAGAATTTTTTCTCGACGATCAAAAAAAAGTGACTCTTCAGGTGGTCTTATTTAATCTGAATAGAAATTACGAACATTGAAGATAGGTTCTTAAAAAAATTATAAATATAGCATTTTCAGTGATCCATGAATCGTTTCGGTTAGAATAAAAATTTTTCATTGATGTAAAATGTCTTTTTGATTCTTAATGCTTCACTGAGAGTCTGTTTAAAATCCCTGCGCGGGATTTTAAACAGACTCTCATCTTTGTGTGACAAAATAAATTAAATTTTTTAAAAAGGCAGACCTAATGACAACCTGTAATCCTGGAGATTTTGGATATGTGGACAGTATTCAACCAATCCATGATGACCATTCGGATCATGATCAGCAGAGCAACAAAAAACGGAATAAAGTCCGATATCAAGGGCGAGAGTGGAAGAAACGTGAGGGGGGTGAGCTTTGTCTTTCTTTTCCTAAAAAAAATCAAAAGGCATGCAAAAAAGAATCCATTTTTCTTTATGCAGACAAGCTCTATCTTGATGAGGTAAGAGGGCGTTTTAAAGGGTTGGCCACCTTAGAGGAGCAGGTGGCAGCGATTTGCTTTTTGGAGGCGGAGGCTGTCTATGATGGATATCTTCAAAAGCAGATGGAACAGGCAGTGCTTAGAGATCAGATTGGGGGGTTTGTTTTTACCCGCGGAGAGTATAAGCGAGAGCAATACTTGATCGAACATTTGCAAAAATTAGCAAAAACCAAACTCTTAATTGGAAATGATTTTTTTCATGGGCTTTCATTTTATTTTGAGGGAGATTTACCCCTCGAATTGCTTCAAGAGGGGATGAATGAAAGAAGATATGCAGATCTAGGAAAAGCCGTGGTGGCTCAAAATAGGCGTGTGGGAGTGGATTTTCAATTTGATAGCCCTTTCACGACAAAGAAACCACGAATCAAAACATCGGAGAAGCATTTACAAGCCTTTCGTCATGGAATTCGTGACGCAAAAGGGATAGTGGGAAAAATGAGACGAAAAAGCCCGTCCTATTCGGCTGCATTGCGAAAGATGGCTTCCCTTTGTCTCAATATCTCACTAGAAGCTTCAGATGTTTTTAAAAATCTGAGTGTTGGGGAGTTTTCCCCAGATTTAAAAGATAAAAAAGTAAAATCCAACACTCAGATTAAAAAGATAGAAAATTTATTGATAGCGGAATTGGTAGATCATCGCTCACTCGAATTTTATGATATAACCAACCTTTCAGGTAATAAAGAAAATAAAAAACGTGTATTGCTTGAAGCCTTTTCCAATCAATTTGATGTTCTCTTACTTCCCGAGGAGACCCCAAGTGAGACAATTAAATTGATCGTCGAATTAATTGAGGAAAAAAGTATTTTATATGAGCAACTTGAAAAACGTGTTATGCGAGTTCTCCTCATGAAAATTCTTCTTTCTCATTAACTCGCCTTTACAATTGCTCAGATCTTTTTTTTTCAGAAGCATTCTTAAGCTGGGATTCAAGCTCTCGCACCCGTTGTTCCAACTGACCTAGATTGCGAAATTTTACCATCAGCCGCTTGTACTCCATAAATGGCGCCGCAGGAACTCCTGTATAAACCCCGGCCTCTTTTAAAGATTTGGTCACAGCTGTTCGGGCAGTTAAAATCACATTATCAGCCAGCTCTATATGACCTATAATCCCCACTTGACCTGCTAAAACCACATTTCGCCCGGTCTTTGAAGAGCCAGCGATTCCAGTTTGGGAAACAATTAAATTGTCTTGTCCTATCTCAACTTGGTGGGCTATTTGCACAAGATTGTCAATCTTTGTCCCAGAGTGGATGATCGTTGCTTTAAACCTGGCGCGATCAATGGTTGTATTGGCTCCAATTTCAACATCATCCTCTAAGATCACAATCCCCACTTGACGTAGGGAAGTGTGTTTGCCATTTTCATCGGTGATATAACCAAATCCACAAGAACCAATTCGTGCCCCAGGCTGAATGATCACTCGGTTACCTATCTTTGTCCGTTCACGGATTGTGACATGGGGATGAAAAAAACAATGATCCCCAATCACGACGTCCATACCAATCGAAATGTGAGGGCTTATTGTAGTATAATCTCCAATTTTAGTTCCCCTATCAATCACAACAAAGGGGCCAATAGTCACATGTTCCCCAATTTCAACCGATTCGTGAATCACCGCAGAAGGATGAATGCCATCGCCAAATCCACTGATCTTTTCTTGAGGAAAGAGAGCGTCGATCAATTGCTGAAAGGCAAAAGAAGGATTTTGATTTAGAAGAAAGTTGCCAGATGCAGGTCTTTTCTTGGTGGGACACAAAAAAATAACCCCTGCTTTAGAAGTTACAAGTTGCCTTTCATAACGAGGATTCGCTAAAAACGAAGCATCGGAATTTTTGGCTGATTCGAGATCTTCCACTCCGGTGATTTGATGATGAGGGTTTCCAATCAATTCAGATTGAGTAAGTTCTGCAATCTCTTTCAGAGTAAAGATGTTAGAAGAAATCATGAATTTATCTCAGCTTCCGGAAGGGAATTGTCTTGATGCTCAGAATCAAATCCTTCATCCATTTGTTTGATGACATCCGTTGTGAAATTCAATAATTCATTGAAGGCAAAGACAGAGTCTTGATTAAAAATTGCGTCAAGATTTTTTGATTTCCTAACTTTTTCTGCAGCTCCAGCAACAACAGCATGGAGAGATTGAAGCATCCGGTAATTTGCTTGATTGAGCATTTGGTAGTATTGGTTTTGATAACGGGCAAACTCTTGAGATAATTGCTGAAATTTGAGTTTGAGTTCTTCTTCAGCGGCAGGGGATAACCCGTCCATGTAATCCTGATCTTCTAACTTTTCAGCAAGAGTTTCTAACTCCTTATCAGTTTTCTCTAAGGTCTCCATCATTTGATTCTTAAGGGCTTCAAAAGCATTTTTCTCTTGTTGACCTTGTTTTGATTTTTCAACAACCTTCTTAAAATCTACAACGCCAATTTTGATATTGGCCTTTAAGGTACCCCCAAAGAAGGTCAAAGCAAGAACGGGAAGAAACAATAATGTCTTTTTTTTCATTTAAATCTCCTTATGTTTTAGGCAATAGCTTTAAAAACATCCCCCCATGGCAAAAAAGAATCGTTGCGTTTCATTAGAACGCGCCTTGTAAGGGAAACCAAGACCCACCGTGAAGGGCATGCTTGGGACAAATCCGCATCTGAATCCAAAACCAACGCTCGATCGAAGTTCTCCTATGGTAAATTCTGAGAGAGAGACATAACCAGCATCGATAAAGACAAAAGCATCGAGGGAGGAGAAAAGATGATGCTGATATTCTTCTGAAAGAAGCAAGGAAGAGACCCCCCCGCGTGGTTCATTGGGGCCGAAGAGAGGGCCAATGATATAAGGACGATAACCTCTAACCGTTGTATCTCCACCTAAATAGAGCCGTTCTCCTAATGGAAGCGTGGTAGGTGTTGTGGTACCAAAAGTATGAATAAACTGAATATCTCCTCGAAATTTCATGATACCCCGAGGCCACATCGGATAATAGTAAGAGTTGAAGTATCCTAATTTCAAAAATTGGAAGTTCCCTCCAATTCCAGCAAGTTCCCCAGAAAGCTTAGAACGAAATCCACAAGAGGGTTTACGAGGATGATCGGTTGAATCGTAGTGGACACCCACACCGATAGCAGAAATAAAACCAGAGATAGCCCCCTCTTGATCGAGAATTTGACTCGAATGAGAACTCACTGAATTACGCGTTTGTAAAGCTCTGTAGTGCCATGCATAGCGCATATATTGATTGAGAACATAGGTTGCATGAAGATGTCCTCCATAGCTCTTAATTTCATAACCGCGAGACAGAGTTCTGTTGTCACACTTTTCAACATCAAAACCCACAATCCAAGGAGAATCTAAAAAGTGAGGTTTAGTCCATTGAAGAAGGTAAGAAGTTTGGCGATCTCCAAAATTTGTTTTCATATGAAGGTATTCTCCCCCTCCTCGCAGCACACGAGGACCACAATTGAGAAGGTTAGGAATTCCACCTATATTGAAATTACATTCGGTTACCTCAACTCCTCCAAAGAGCCGATCAAGAGAGGAAAATCCAAAAAAGAGACTCAGGTTTCCAGTATCTGTCTCTTCAACTTCGATATAAACATCACGAAATTCACTTTCATACCCATAATGACTTTCTGAACGAACAGGGTAAACATTCACATTGCCGAAATACCCCGTTCCTAAGAGGCGACGTTCAGTTCCATCAAGTTTTCGAATATCGAAGAGTTCTCCTGGACATACAAGTGATTCGTTTAAAATAACAGACGATTGAGTGCATGAATTCCCAAAAACCTTGACTAACCCAACTCGGTATTGACAGCCTTCTTCGATGTAGATCTCAACATCATAGACACATTCTCCTTCACGCAATTTTAGTTTTGCATCAACGATAGCGTCGATGTAGCCGCACGAACCGTAAAGATCTTGAATCGCATTGAGCGTAAGTCGCAATTTTTCAGGGGAAAAATTCATATCCTTGCAGAAATAAAATTTAGACCAAATATCTTCTAAAGGAAAAACAACATGACCTTCGATTGAGGTGAGGCCAAAAGAGTAGCAAGCACCTTTATCAACTGAAATCAACAAAATCACACGGTCTTGATCAGGGACCTCTTTAAGGGAAAGATCAACCATTGCATCGGCATATCCTTCATTTTGTAGATAATTTAAGATGGTCATTCGGTCATGCTCAATCATCTCATGATGGTAAACACCTTGACCTGTAATCCAACTAAATAGAAATCTATAACGTTTTGTGACAAGCATCTGAAGAAGATCCACCTCTTCTCGATGGCAGAGTCCTTCAAATTCAATTCGCTTAATCCGCCCGGCGCGTCCTTCTTCAATGCAAACAGTAATTTCCACCTGGCTTCCTTCGCACACCTCTTCGATTGAATATTCTAGCTCAGCTTCAAAGTATCCTTTTTTGACATAGAGAAGTTTAAGCTGATTAAAAGCGGAGATAAAAGCGTTTCGATCGAAAATTTCTCCTGGTTTAATTCCGAGTTCTTTTAAGAGTTTTTTGTTTGTAAACTTTTCGTTTCCGTTGAAATAAATAGCAGAAATAGTAGGTTTAAGCCAGACATAGAGAGTGATATAAAGTTCATTATTTTTTTCTTCTAACACAGGTTCAACACGATCGTAATCTTCAGCTAGGGCCCGTAGATCTCTATCAAACTCTTGTTGTGAGAATACGCCTCCCTCATGCGTTTCTAGGCGAGAAAGAAAATTCTTTTTGTCAAAATAGGTAGAAACCGGCACATTCCTGGGGGTCACTTGGATTTTTGCCACTTTTAGGCTTTCGTAAAAAGGAGTCTGAGCACTCATCTGCCTAGTTCCAAAAAAAGCAGCAAAAGATAGAAAGAGTAAGAATAAGGTATTTGTATGTCTCACGTTGGTCCTTAGTCTACAGAGGAAGATCGAGGAGGGATCGTAAGGGATTGAGATTTATATTTGCAATAGATTTCCGTTTTCATTCAATCAGCAATGAGTTACCACGTCGAACGACCCGTAAAGGCGGTAGCAAGAGTCCCTCCATCGATATAATCGAGAGAACTTCCCATGGGAAGCCCTAAAGCCAGTCGAGAAGTTTGAATTCCAAGTTCCTTGAGTTCTTTTTTGAGAAAAAGTGCTGTGGCATCTCCCTCTAGCGTAGAATCGATTGCTAAGATCACTTCTTCAAGTGGAAGTTTTTTTATTCGATTTTTCAAAGAGATAATAGAGAGAAAATCGGGCGTGCATCCTGTGATCGGGGATAAAAGTCCCCCAAGGACATGATATAAACCGTGGTATTGTCTCGTTTTTTCGATCAAAAAAACATCTTTGACTGTGGCAACAATACACATTTGTTTGATTTCTCGTTGTGTTGGGTCGCAAAGTGAGCAGAGATTAAAGTCGCTCAGCGCCCCACACTCAGCACAAAAATTTAAATTTTTTTTAGCATTCTTAATGATCTCGCCCATCTCCGTGAGGATAGTTTCTGGCCAGGTGATCATTTGAAAAGCAAATCGTTCAGCGCTTTTATGGCCAATGCCAGGAAGTTTTTTCAAAATTTGAATCAGCTTTTCAAGAGAATCTGGGTAATGCATAGGTTGATTATCGTCAGAATCTATTTATATTTAAAGATCCTTTTTGTTAAAATCGATCATTTATGTTTGAAAGGAGCTGTATGTCTAAAAATTTGAGTGCTAGGATTATAGGAATGGGTTCTTACCTTCCAAAACGGGTTTTGACTAATCACGATCTTGAAAAAATGGTCGATACAACTGACGAATGGATTGTTACCCGAACGGGAATGAAGGAAAGAAGAATCGCAGAGCCCGATGAATATACCTCTGACATGGGTGTGATGGCAAGTCGCAAAGCTCTTGAAGATGCTAACCTTAAACCTGAAGATCTTGATTTGATTTTAGTTGCTACCCTGACCCCCGACTATGTTTTTCCTAGTACGGCAGCTCTTATTCAAGATGCGCTGAATGCAAAGGAAGCGGCAGCTTTCGATTTTCAAGCGGCTTGTTCGGGATTTCTTTATGGACTTTCGATAGCGAAGGGATTTGTTGAATCGAGAATGTATAAAAATGTTCTACTCATAGCTTCCGAAAAACTTTCTTCGATTACTAATTACAAAGATCGCAATACATGCGTTCTCTTTGGAGATGGTGCTGCCGCCGCAGTGATTAGCGGAGAGGGAGAAGGGTACGAGATTTCTCAAGTTTGTCTGGGGGCAGACGGAAACGTAGCGAATCTTTTAACCCTTCCAGCAGGCGGATGTCGTCGCCCTCCTACTCACAAAACAATTGAAGCAAACGAACATTACATAGCGATGGAAGGAAAAGAATTATTTAAACATGCTGTTAGGCGGATGGAGACAGCTGCTAAAAAATGTCTTGAGATGGCAGGAATGGAAGAAAACGCTATTGATTGGTTGATTCCTCATCAGGCTAATGACAGGATCATCAATGCCATCAGTAAACGATTTTTACTCTCTGAACAAAAAGTTTTTAAAACGGTTCACAAATATGGAAATACCTCAGCATCTGGAATTGCAATTGCCTTAGATGAATTGATGCAAGAGAAGGACATTTCCTCTGGAGAAAAGCTTTTGCTTGTGGCTTTTGGTGCGGGCCTGACTTGGGGGGCTTCAATATTAACAAGAAGGCTCGATGGGTAAACGGGCGTTTATTTTCCCTGGACAAGGGGCACAAATAGTTGGAATGGGTCAAGATTTCTATAAGGAGTACATAGAGGCGCGCGAGATCTTTGATCAAGCAGATGAGGTGTTAGGACGCAAGCTTTCAACTATTATTTTTAATGGACCGTTAGAGGTCTTGACGGAGACACGCAATAGTCAAATAGGGATTTATATCACATCGCTTGCTATCTTGGCTGTAATTAATAAAGAATTTCCAGATCTTGTTCCTGCTGCATGTGCCGGTTTGAGTTTAGGAGAGTATACTGCTTTGGCCGCGACAGGTCGAATTGATCCCATGACCCTTCTTCCTATTGTTGCAGCACGTGGTGAATACATGAATGAAGCATGTTTACAAACCAAGGGAACAATGGCGGCGATTTTTGGACTTTCCGTTGACGAAATTGAAAGAGTGGTAAAACAAAGTGGCGATGACCTTTGGGTTGCCAATTTTAATTGTCCTGGACAGACGGTGATTTCCGGGACGCTCGACGGGGTCGATCGAGGGATTGAAATGGCTCAAAAGTTTGGAGCAAAAAGAGTGATTCCTCTCAAAGTGCATGGGGCTTTTCATAGTGGTTTGATGAAAAGTGCTCAAGAAAAGTTACGGGAGAAAATCATGGGATTAATCCTTATGTCCAGTGAGATCGATCTGGTCATGAATGTTCCGGGAGCTATTTGTAATGATTCGGTAAAAATTTTAGAGAATTTGATCCATCAGATGACTCACCCGGTCCGTTGGGAACAGGGAGTTTTGGCTATGAAAGATATAAATATTTTTTTTGAAATTGGGTGTGGGCGGGTCCTTTCCGGCTTGAATAAAAAGATTGTTCCTGAGGCAAAAACCATCACAATCAACCAAATCATTGATCTAAAAACATTGGAGAAGAGCTATGAAGGCATTGTTGAAAAATAAGATAGCGATCATTACGGGGGGAACACGCGGGATTGGAAAAGCGATTGCCAAATGTTTTATTGAACAAGGAGCCTCTTGTGCTTTGCTTGGAGTGAATGAAAAACGGGGAGAGGAAACTGCTAATGAGCTTCAAAAATTTATTCAAGATTCTTCTCAAAAGGTAGCTTTTTTCTCGGTCGATGTGGCTGATTATAAAGCTGTCAATGCAAATTTTGGCAAGATTCAAGAAGAATTTGGTCCTATAGATATTTTAGTTAACAATGCTGGGGTGACTAGAGACAATCTTCTCATGCGCATTTCCGAAGAGGATTGGGAAGCTGTGATCAATACCAATTTAAAATCTGTATATAACACATGTCGTTCAATTGTTCGTCCAATGATGAAATCTAGAAAAGGTAAAATTATTAATATTACATCTGTTGTCGGACTTATGGGCAACGCGGGACAAACCAATTATGCTGCTTCAAAATCAGGGATGATAGGATTCACAAAGTCTCTTGCCAAAGAGATGGGGTCACGCAACATTTGTATTAACTGTATTGCTCCGGGTTTTATACGTTCGGAAATGACCGATCGACTTGAAGAAAAAACAGCCAGCAATTATTTGAATCAGATTCCGATGGGCCGTTTTGGTGAACCTGAGGATGTGGCGGATGTGGCGCTTTTTCTAGCAAGTTCGATGGCCGACTATATCACAGGTCAGGTGATTACAGTGGATGGTGGAATGGTGATGGCATAGTTGCTAAAAAGGGTTCACCAGGATATACTTTAGTTTAAAATCCTAAATTTTGAGGAGATCGTATGACACAAAAGCAAACAGAGGAAGCTACTATGTCTCTTGAACAGGAAGTGATCGACATTGTTGTTGAGCAGCTTGGCGTTGACGCGGAGGATGTGACGCCAGAAAAATCTTTTGTTGAAGATTTGAATGCTGATAGTCTTGACTTAACAGAATTAATCATGACATTTGAAGAAAAGTTTGGTTTTGAGATTTCAGAAGAAGAGGCTGAAAAACTTAAAACAGTTGGTGATGTGATTAACTACATTAATTTGAAAAAAGACGAGCTTCAGTAGATTTTTTTTCTCTTAAATACTCGATTTAGTTTCGCCGCCGTTTTTTCAACCTCGATGAGTTGAGAACGGTGTGCGTGGCTTTTTCGTTTGCTAATCCTATTTACCTGAGTTTTGGGTTTTTCTCCCTCGGATTCAGAGGAAGACAACCCAAAACTCAGGTTATTTGCGAATTGATAGGCAAATCAAGACGATAATCTAATTCTGGAAGTGGAATGGGTATAATCTCAAATCCAACGATTGATCGTGTCGTTGAAGACGCTTGAAGGGGCTTTCTTCCAAATCTTTAATTTGAATTCCGAAAATTTCCAAGAAATGATTGCGTTTTTATGTTCTGATATGAGGGTGTCTCCTTCAATATGGAATTTTTGAGCAGGGCCTTCTTCTTGAGTTGAAAGAGTCAGAGCGATTTTGTCAGATACAATAGATCGGATTTGAATCACCGATTGTTTTTCTAAATTTATTCCAGCGATCAAGTACGCATAGCCATGCATTGCAATTGAACTGACGCTCAAAAAAGTTGTTGTATCTATAATGCGAAGAGGGGCTTTTGTTTGTCTTGTGTCCCAATGATTGACAATTTTTTGGTTGCACAAAGAAATAAATGCAGTATCAAAAGATGATAAACATTGAACGGGGTGACCAGCATTGATATTTACGAGCATTTCCTTGGATTTTATATTGAAAAGGCGAATGGTGTGATCACTGGATCCTGAAATATAAAATGGCCCAACAAAAATCGCTGAGTTAACCTCTTTCTGATGCACTTGATGCGAAAATAAACGAAGATTGGTCTCAATATCCCAGAGGCAAATTGTTGTATCATGGGAGCTGCTGAGCAAGTACTGCTCCTTCTGGGCAAGAGCTGAGATTCGCCATTTATGTGCAGAAAAAGACGTGCGTTTGTGTTGCTTTTCTATTGTATTCCAAATACTGATCTTTCCTGAGGAGTCTCCTGTCCAAATGAGTGGGGAGCGAAAAAGAGCAGTTGTTGTTTGATTTCTTTCACCGTTCAGTATCGTTGATCTGATGGGAAAAGAATTTAAATCAGTAACCTGTAAAGTTTTTTTCCTATCATAAATTCCCATCACAAGTTGTTTTTTGTCTAGGGCCGAACAACTAATTCCTCCCCATGGGCTATAGATGGTTTTTCTCATCGGTGTTAATCCTTCTTTGCAAAGAAGAAAAGTTTGACATTTGATCACATTTTCTCTCCAAGTTTCTCTGTCTTGCACGGTTATAACTCCTGCTTGGGATGCGAAATTTTTCCAAAGACAACTTGCATTTGAAATAGCTTTCCAACGTCTACAAACAAACTGAACTGTAATCAAATTTCTAAGACTTAAATAGCTAAATATATAAACCATGATCTCATCAGGTAATGTAGAGAAAAAATTTTCTTTTTTTGGAACGGAAATTTTGGATGTTAAATGATGCGGTCGATAAATTTCAGGTGTAAACACAACAACCTCCTTATTTACCTGAGTTTTGGGTTGCTTACGCAACAAAAAGCATGCCTTTCTCTTCTACGGCCCGTCGTAAGGAAGGCTTTTTCG
>JAGRNW010000024.1 GCA_020440555.1 Chlamydiia bacterium | reverse complement strand
TACAAAAAACCTTCTACACAAGGTCAAAAAGGTTTTTCGGTCAGCTGAACAATGTTTCTCGCAAAAGAACAAAATCTCCACCACAAGCACTTATAGTCAACTAGCGGCATCTACTGTGTTATACTATTTCGTAAGAACATGCATTTCAGTTAATTCAATCGCGCCAACAAAATGCGAATGTGGGCTCAAAAGTGGAATGGGTAGACTAAACATCCATTCAGATCACAAAAAATAGCGCAGCATTCGCCAACGAATGCCGCGCCGTACATGAGAAAAAAAGTTAACTAAAAACTAACAAATTTCTTCGCCATACATCTTCATAAGACTTCTTCTCCAACCTTCAGCCGTCTGAGATTTAGGTTTTCGAGAAGAGACTTTTTTTCTTACAGATTTAAAACGAGATGCAGAGCTAATTGCTTGTTTTTTTGCTGGTTTACGTTTAGAAACTGCTTTTAAATGAGTTGTTTCATTCACGTCAACCTTGCGAATTGTGTTTCGTTTAGTTGTTTTTCCCTTAGAAACAGCTTTACGCGTTGTTGTCCGCTTGGCCGTTTTCTTCTTAGGAGCAGCTTTACGAATTGTTTTTCGCTTAACTGCTTTCTTCTTAGGAGCAGCTTTACGAATTGTTTTTCGCTTAACTGCTTTCTTCTTAGGAGCAGCTTTACGAATTGTTTTTCGCTTAACTGCTTTCTTCTTAGGAGCGGCTTTACGAACTGTTTTTCGCTTAACTGATTTTCCCTTAGAAGCAGCTTTACGCGTTGTTGTCCGCTTAGCAGCAGTTCCCTTTGGAGAGCGCTTTGCAGTAGAAGCTTTTTTCTTCTTACTACGAGTCCCAGTAGACGCCGACGCTCTTCGTTGGAGTGTGAACATGGCTTGCCTCCTATTGTTTATTTAGAGCAAATGCCTAATTGTTCTATCGACCAGTAGGGTGCAGAGCTTTAGATTTTTTTTTAAAAAAAAGCTAAAGTGGGAGAGAAAAAAAACACAATTCACTAAATATGAGATACTTATTAATTTTGAAAGAAAAATGAAAAATAGAAGATAATAACGATCACATCAAAGACGTTCAAGAAAATTGATCAATAATCGAACTCCAAAACCAACACCATTTTTTGGCCAATACCCTTTTTCCTTGTTGAGAAAAGCTGTACCAGCAATATCAATATGTGCCCAGGGAACATGATCCACAAATTCTTGCAAAAAGAGAGCTGCGGTGATCGCCCCTCCTGGGCGTCCCCCTACATTCTTGAGATCCGCAATATCAGATGACAGTTGTTCTTTATAAGGAGAAAAGAGAGGTAGTCTCCATAGCGGTTCAGCAGTATTTTCTCCCGCTGTGATAAGATCTCGAGACAACTTGTCATCATTCGACATCATCCCAGCTATTCCATCACCAAGGGCAATCACCATAGATCCTGTGAGGGTCGCTAAATCGATGATGCGAGATGGTTTTAAATTTTTCACAGTATAGGCTAAAGCATCAGCTAATATTAATCTTCCTTCAGCGTCAGTATTTCCAATTTCTACTGTTTTACCATTGTAACCATAAAATACATCGCCTGGTTTAAAACTCGTCGATCCAATCGCATTTTCAGTTGAAGGAACAACAGCTGTAATATTCTTTTTAAGACCAAGTTCAGCAACAGTTGCAAGAGTCGCAAGTGCCGTTGCAGCTCCCGACATATCATCTCGCATCGACTCTATCGATCCTGTAGGTTTAAGGTTAAGTCCACCTGTGTCGAAAGTAATTCCCTTTCCAACGATAACTGTGTGATCTTTTACACGAGGTGCCCCTTTATAGGAGAGAATGATCAACACAGGATCCTCTGCAGATCCCCTGGCAACAGCAGCTAAAAGCCCCATTTTTTCTTTTAAAATTCGGCTCTTGTCAAATAAAGTTAATGAAACAGCTTGATGATTGGCAGCGATTTTTTTGGATAAATTTGCCAAACATGTAGGGGTCACCTCATGAGCATTTCCATTAATCAGATCGCGAGCAAGATAAACACCCTCAGAGATCTGTTGACATTTTTTGATAATTGTAAGCATCTCAGGCAATACCCCAATTAGAGTAACATGCTCAAGAAGTTTTTTAATTTTCTCGTTTACATGGTATCCAAACTGGTAATTGGAAAGCAGAAGACCTGTGACAATGTGCCCTAAACCCTCTTCAACAGTCATTCCACGAAACTCGGCAACATGCGGAAATACAAGATTCACTGTTAAAAATTCATGCTTAATCAGAAACTTTGCTAATTTAGCGAAGCATAACCTTAAACCATCATGAGCGATCTCTCCCTCCTTCCCAAGACCAAGAAGAAGGCAACGCTGTTCTTTATTCCCTTTCGTATAAATGAGAAGGATCTCTCCCTCTCCTCCAGTAAAATCACCTGTCTCGATAGGAAGTTTAACTTCAGCATCAAAAGAGCCAAGCGATGCAGCAGCTTTAGCCCGCTTCGCCCCTTCCCAAAAAGGAAAGACGATCACATCAGAAGCCTTGCGATTTTTCAGCTCTGTTATAATAGAAAACTGCATACATTTTAAAATGGCAAATCATCTCCTGAAAAATCCTCACTACCAACATCTTGTCCAGACCCTACACTAAAACCTGCCATTTCTGGTCTTGACGTCATCATAACGTGAGAGGCCGATTGACCCCCATATGACACACCCTCTTGCCCTTTTTCACTTCGTCCAAAAGGGCTAAATTTAAGAATTTCGGCTGTAAGGGAAAGAGAAACTTTGGTTTGACCTTCTCTATCGACATAAGTTTCCGGCATACTCATTTCTCCAATAACCATGACAGCACTCCCCTTCTTTAGATATTTGACGATTTTATCAAATCGATCTCCCCACACACTCACTCTCCACCAAATGGTATCTTCTTTTCCATTAAACCATGTGCGAGTGGCAACGCGAAGGCCGATAACTTTTTTTCCAGTGGCCGTAAATCGTTCTTCTGGATCTGCTCCCAAAAAGCCAGCGATCTCCACAAGATTCATAATCCATTATCCTTTGTTTTAGGTTTGTTAAAATTTCTAGCTTTCTACACCAACTTAATAGAACGATCTCAAACCTCCGTGAAAAACAAAACCGTAAAGCCTAAAGCACTCAAGCGCGAATAGCACCAGGTCCCTGAGGAGGTGGCGCAGTGGGTCTACCAGGCGTTTGACCAGGCATCGGAAGTCTTGTATCAACTGAAGGTTCGCGTCCCTCACTAATATCACGACACACCTTACGCCATTTTTCTACTGTCTCAACATAAAGAGGCGCAAATGCCCTAAGAAGGGATGGAACGGCATAGGCCATATCAATAACACAGTGAAGAAGAATCAGTTCCTCCTTGACCGCAACACCTACTCCCCCACCTGCCATCTGACCACCAAGCATTGAACCTTCAAGAAGCTTTTCGTAAAGCTTCATGCGAATTTCTGTATCTCTTGGCAAGCCATCAATCAAGGGAGAATACACATACAGCCGATCTGAATTGGGCTCATATGTGAGGTGCATCGAAAACTCATCATCAATACCTAGTATGCAGGTATTGTTTTCATCGTACGCAAGCCCCTCAAGACCTAATTCCTTTCCAAACTCTTTTAGATTTTCCTTAGCATTTTCAAACGACATGATCTTCCTTCCTCTACATTAGGAGTCATTATTTTCTAATCTACGTAGGTTATAACATTCATCTCAATTTTACAACAGGTTTGTTTTGGAAATTTCTTTTCTCTGTTTTTTTTGATGACGATGAGCCTATTCATAAGTTATAAGAGGTTTTTTATGGATTCGACATGCAAGCAAATTTTCAGACCCTAAAAGGCACCCCCCTTCCCTATGGAGTGACAAAAATTGATGGCGGATATAATTTCTCTCTTTTTTCCAAACACGCACTCAGTGTCACTCTCGTACTTTTTGATGAGAAAAATAACCATCTTATCGATATCGCGTTAGATCCCAAGCTAAACAAAACAGGAGATCTTTGGCACATCATCATTCCCAATCTATCCCCAAATTTCCGATACGGCTATCGTCTCGAGGGTCCCTTCGAGCCTTCAAAGGGACTCTATTTTGATCCAAAAAAAGTTGTTATTGATCCTTTTGCAAAGCTCGTAGCAACGGACACAGAATTTGGAAAGGCACATTATCACTCTAACACCCATACTGCTATCATCGATGGCAGCGCTTCTCTTTTTAATTGGGAAGAGGATACTTTCCCCCGCATACCGCTTAAAAATCTCATCATTTACGAAATGCATGTAAGGGGATTTACTCAAGATGCAACAAGCGAAGTCAAGAATCCAGGGACCTTTTTGGGAATCATTGAAAAAATTCCCTACTTAAAAGAGTTGGGAATCAACGCGATTGAATTGATGCCGATTTTTGAATTCGATGAAAATGATAACACCCACACAAATCCTTCTACACAAAAACCCCTTCACAATTATTGGGGTTATTCAACAGTCAATTTTTTTTCTCCTATGAATAGGTATGGAACAGAAACGGCTCTGGTGATCAAGGAGTTTAAAACTCTTGTACGAGAATTGCATAAAAACGGCATCGAAGTCATTCTTGATGTCGTTTACAACCATACGGCTGAAGGAAACGAAAAGGGACCCACCCTTTCTTTTAAAGGGATTGCAGGGGATGCCTATTATATGCTCACCCCTGAAGGACACTATCATAACTTTTCAGGATGCGGCAATACTATGAATGCCAATCATCCCATAGTGAGAGAGTTGATTAAAAAAAGTCTACATTACTGGGTTGAGGAAATGCATGTCGATGGTTTTCGCTTTGATTTAGCTTCCATCCTAACAAGAGCAGAGGATGGCTCTCCTTTGAAAAATCCGCCACTAGTGGAAGAATTGGCTAAAGATCCCCTCCTAGCCGATACCAAACTCATCGCAGAAGCTTGGGATGCTGGAGGGCTTTACCAAGTGGGAAGTTTTCCTTCGTGGGGCGTTTGGGCTGAATGGAATGGAAAATTTCGGGATGATATACGTGATTTTTTGAAAGGGACGGATGGGGCTATTGGAGGATTTGCAACTCGACTCTGTGGATCTGAAGATCTTTATAGTGAGGAAAGACTCCCTTATCATAGCATTAATTTCATCACCTCACATGACGGATTCACTCTTAAAGACCTTGTTTCTTACAATGAAAAGCATAATGAGGATAATGGAGAGGGAAATCGGGATGGTGATACCCACAACAGAAGCTGGAATTGCGGGCATGAAGGGGAAACCTTAGTTAAAAAAACTCTCACCCTTCGAAAAAGGCAAATACGTAATTTTTTTATGGCCCTTATGATTTCCCAGGGAGTTCCCATGCTTCTAATGGGAGACGAGTATGGTCACACCAAAAGGGGAAATAATAACTCTTGGTGTCATGATGGACCCATTAACTGGTTTGGATGGGACAAGCTTAAAATAAATAAAGATTTTTTCAAATTTTGCAAATCGATGATCGCTTTTCGAAAAAAACATCCCATCCTTTATCGATCCCGTTTTTTAACCACTCAAGATATCACTTGGCACGGAAAAATTCCTTCCAAGCCTGATTGGGGAAATAAAAGTCGTTTTTTGGCCTTTACATTGGTCGATCCAATTGATGAATATGATCTTTATGTAGCGTTCAACGCAGGATATGAATCTGCTCTGATTAATCTTCCTTCTCCTCGAAAGGGACAAAATTGGACTTTGATTGTTGATACCTCTAGAGCTTCACCCGATGATTTCATTGAAGAAGAAAAAGCTATGCCGCTGATCAAAGCGCAACATAGACTTCCTCCTCATTCTAGCCTTCTTCTCAAGAGCAAACCTTTTTGAAAAAAATGATCTTCCTTCTTTTATTCATCTTTTTCTTAAATCAAAAGGCCGTGACGATTTTTGAAGGTGCGGCCATGACCGTCCCTTATCGGATTTCAATTGGAAAAAACCTCACATCCATTGAAAAAATGGACGTTCATTCTATACTGGAGGCAACCCTTCAAGAAATTGACAATAGCTTGAATAATTGGAACCCTCAATCAGAAGTCTCTTTATTAGCTAATCTCAAATTTTTAGAAACGAAAAAAATCAGCCCATTTCTTGATCATTTTTTAACACGCGTCGATGCTCTTGTTGAAATTAGCAACTTTTTTTTCGATCCCACAATCTCCACTCTTTACCAATGTTGGAAAAAATGCCTCCCTTCTCAACAACAAATTTTATCCCTTACCCAAGCGGTTGGATGGGAAAAAGTGCACCATCAAAAGGGCATATTTTGGAAAGACCATAGCGATCTTTGTCTTGATTTTTGCGGAATTGCTAAAGGATATGCTGTGGATTTGATTGCCGAACGACTCAAAGGGGCTGGCTACAGCGATTTTCTTGTCGATTGGGGAGGAGAAATGAAAGCTTCCGGAAAACACCCCAAAGGAAGAGCATGGACAGTGGCAATTGCCCCTGTAAGTTTTGACCAAAAACGTCTTCTTGTCCCCTTAGAAGACATGGCGATCGCAACAAGCGGGGATACTTTTCAGCATTGGAAATACGAAGGAAAAATTTACTCTCATTTGATCAACCCTAAAACATCCTATCCCATTGAAGTGAGAGAAGATTCAATCGCATCGGTCACAGTTGTTGCAAAAGAATGCTTGGTAGCTGATGCTCTCGCCTCCCTCCTCATGTTATTTCCGACAAAAGAGGAAGCAAAAGCTGTCGGGAATACATTAAAAAAAAAATTCCCTGAACTCCAATTTTGGATTCAAACTAGACTTTCTGACGAATGACCCGATCCATCTCCCGTTTTTTCTCTCGTTCCATAATAGCTTGTCTTTTATCGTATTTTTTTTTACCACGAACTTTGGCAAGTTTAAGTTTCACCCTACCTTTACTCAAGTAGAGAGAAAGAGGAATGAGAGTGAGTCCCTTAACTCTCACTGATTCCTGCAAACGCAAAATTTCTTTTTTGTGCATCAAAAGCTTTCGATCCCGCCTTTCTTCGTGATTAAAGACCCCTCCATATTTGAAGGGAGCAATGCTAGACCCAACCAACCAAATCTCTTCGCCAATGATACGGACATAAGCCTCGGCCAGATTACCACCAGATGCTCTAAGAGATTTCACTTCAGTCCCCAAAAGAACAATTCCCGCTTCATAGGTTTCTAAGATTTCATAATCGTGAGAAGCTTTCCGATTGGAGACAAGTTCACTTTGATATTTTTTTGAAGACATAGAAATCGTTCTAACTCATTTCATACAAAAAAGTTGCTTACAAGGGACGTAGCTCACGACGAAAAGACCCCCTCTGTGAGCCGTCCAAAGAGTGATTTGAAGTAGGTTGGCTAACATGTTGCCTCTCATAAGCAGATTTTTTTGTGTAAGATGAGATTCTAACAGAAAAGAGTTGTTTTCTTCTATTGACAATCACGTGGTGAGTTTTTTATCCTTGCCCTACGCTAATTATGATAAACGAGAACTGGCCATGAAATTCGTCGTCTCTAAGCAGGAACTGATCGAGCTCATTCGAAAAATTCAAAACGTCGTTCCTCAGAATGCACCTGTTCCTATCCTTTCTCATTTCCTTATCGAAGCTAGTGGTGATGAACTTGTTTTCACTGCTACCGATCTCACCGTTGGAACAAGAGTTTATCTACCTGCCAAAGTTCAAGAAAAAGGGGCTGTCTCTCTTCCTTCTCGCCGGTTTTTCCAACTTATCAAAGAATTGAACGATTCTAATATTGAGATTACATCTGGCCCTGGGCAGATGACCGAGATCAAAACGGGTACCTCCTGCTTCCATCTCCACGGAATGGATAAGACCGAATATCCTGACCTTCCTGATCTATCGGAGGCGATTCAGTTCAAAATTTCAGGACAACTTCTTAAAGAGATGCTCTTTAGAACCAGTTTTGCCGTTCCTAAAGAAGACAATCGGTATGTCCTAACTGGTGTTTTAATGCGAATCAAAGAAGGAAAAGTTATCTTTGTCGGGACAGATGGAAAACGCCTATCTAAAACAGAAGCTGAAATTTCAATGCCCTTTGATTATACGAGCGAATCGATCCTTCCACTCAAAGCGGTGGATGAAATGATTAAAACTTTCAATGATGAGGGAGAAGCCACAGTTTTTCTCACTCATGATAAAGTGGCAGTTGAATCTGGCAACGGAATCTTAGTCACCAAACTTTTATCAGGCGACTACCCCGATTTTGAGCAAGTGATCGCCACCGAAACAAAGATCCCCATCACCCTCCACCGAGAGGAGTTGATCTCTCTTCTTAAACAAATTTCTTTATTCACAAATGATAGTTTCCAGTCTGCGCGATTCACTTTTGTCTCTGGGGAATTGATTTTGACTGCCAATACTGCTGATATTGGAGATGGAAAAGTCAGCATGCCTGTTAACTATGATGGACCTAAATTTGAAATCGCCTTTCACCCCCATTTTTTCTTAGATATTTTGCGTCACACAAAAGATGAAACCGTAACATTGGGTATCTCCGATTCCTACAACCCTGGCATCATCACGGATTCAACCTCTAGTCTTTTTGTCATCATGCCAATGCGCCTCTCTGATCATTTCAGTATACCGCTCTGATGCAGATTAAGGCGTTATATCTAAAGGATTTTCGCAATTACAAAGAAGAGATCGCTCATTTTTCTCCTGAAGTCAATATTATTTTTGGAAAAAATGGGCAAGGAAAAACCAATCTTCTCGAAGCGATTTATTTTTTAATCACAGGTCGTTCTTTTCGCACCTCTTATATAAAAGATTTGATCGCCTTTGAGAAAAAGGGATTCTATCTGGAGGCCCATTTTGAAAAAGCTAAAATTACTCAAACTCTTAAAATTTTGTATTCGAAACAAGAAAAAAAAATTTTTCTAAACCAAACTCCCATCCCCAATTTTAGCTCTCTATTCGGGATCCTAAACGGAGTGGTTCTTTCTCCTCTCGGAAGCGGACTCATTGATGGCCCACCAAGTGTACGAAGGCAATTTTTTGACATCTCCCTTTCCCAATCAACTCCCCTTTACCTTCATCATCTTCGACGCTATACACGCGCCCTAAAGCAAAGAAATGCGCTCCTTAAAATCAAACAACTTCATTCCATTGAAGCCTTTGAAGAACAAATGGCCTACTCTGCTCTATATTTGCAACAAACAAGACAACAGATGATCGAAAAACTCGTTCAACTCGCAAGACCTATACAGGAGATACTGAGTTCAAAAGAGGAGGCCCTTCAACTCATTTATAAAACAAGCCTCTCCAAAACTCAAACGACTGAGGCTTATTTGACTCAACTCGAAAAAAATCGTCAAAAAGAGCTGGCGCTAGGTTACACTCTAACTGGTCCACATAGAGATGATATTTTGATCCAAATTCAAGGAAAAGAAGCCCTTTCCTTTGCAAGCGAAGGACAGAAAAGAATTGGCGTGACTTCTCTTACCCTAGCAAACTGGGAGAGACTCAGGCAGGTCAATCATGAACTTCCCCTTTTTTGTATCGATGACTTAGGGATCTTCTTGGACCATAAAAGAGAAGAAGCTCTGTATCAATTTCTCCCCACTTTAGGTCAAGTCTTTGTAACCACTCCCCGTGCTTTTAAATCGACACATCTGCTTGTGATTGAAAATGGAAAGATCATGTCTGATGACCACAGCAATGGAGAAGACGATCTATGAGAGCCTCCATATCTGCAAATTGCTTCTTAGAAATCATTTTTGTTCCTCCAAGCTTTAGAAAATTGATCATGGAAGATGTAGTCGTAAGGATCGTTGAGGCAAAGACGTAGTGATGATTGACAAGAATCAAAATCCCTGCAGTTAACACCATACAACTGATTAAAAGAGAGATCGCATTGTAAATCAACTTTCGATGCAGTTCACTTCGAGCTTCAAGTACGAACCTTTTTCCTCTTGCTAAATCTTTTTCAATCTGTTTAAGGTCTTCGCTGTAAACGTCGATAAAATCAATAAACGGATGCTTTTCTTCATTTTGCAGAAAGATCTTTTCAATCTCATCATCTGTAGCAATCTCTTCTACCCTTGTAAAAAAAGTTCTCATCTGCTTCACAAGAGCCAATTCCTCCCCATTCTCCATGCTCAGCATGGTCTGATGAAGTGCTTGCACATCATTTAAAAGAGCATAGATGTTTATAATTTTCTCTTCTGCGATTTGATTGTCTTGCTGATTAATGGAAATGTGTGTTTTTACAGTTAAAATAAAATTTTCTATCGCCTCATTCACCTCTTGATGATTAAGTTGATCCTTAAAAGAAGAAGGCGCATGAAAATTTTGTGATTCTAAAAATTTAGTCACTTCAGATTTAAGTTTTCCATATCGTTCAAATGTGGATCCGTGCTGATCGGCAAAATACCATTTATCCAATTTATATTGTGCCATCCGCTGATTGAAAATTTTATCGGCCTCCTTATCTCCTTGTGAAGGTTCCACCGGTCCTTTAATAAATTCAAGCGTTTCAATTAAAGCATTCAGTTCTTTATTTGCCCCATTTGATTTTTTATGCCATTCTAAGAGAGCGTTTAAGCTTCGAAAAAGAGACCAGCCATTCACGATTCCGCCTATTGCCCCTACAACAACCATGATAATTGGCATCATAAAGGTAAAAATGAACGATACGACCGGCATTTTAGTGAGAAGACCTGACAGTTTCGCTCCTCCCCATAAGAATCTCCTTACGACGGTCACGCTTACACCACAAGAAGAGACCGCATCTGTAAAGAAATAAAGAGCACTTGCGAGATCGTGAGCTTTGAGAGCTGTCACTACCATCGAGAGACGCTGATAGGATTTATGAATCGAATGAAAGAGATAAATGGGAGTCGCAAACAAGGAGAGATAAGGGATCGCCTCTTCTTCACCAGTTACTTTACATAGCTGAAGAGCTACATTGAAAAGTTCTTGAAAAAAAAGCATTGATAGACGATCCGTAAACACTTCGTAAATCCCCTTCGGAATAGCAATGACTGTCGCTAACAAGACACTTTTTGAAGAGTTTTTTGCTTCCTGTTCAATTTCAATCGGAAGAGAATCTGTTTTTCTTTTTTTCTTTTGCGGACTAATGGGAGGCTCAACATCAAAAATCGTTTCCTCAATCATTCGATGTACATGATCACTAGACATAACTAATACCTCGCAATTACCTGAAATTCAGGCTTATAGGTCTTTAACCTTGTATTAATTATAGTTTAGGTTTATTTATGCAAAATAAATTTTTAATTAAGAAATCTTTATTTTATCTCTAAAAATCAGCTCCGATAAAGCCATTTTAAATCGATCTGATGGACTCCTGGAGGATTGAAAAGCGTAAAACACCCCGCCTCCGCAGATAAGGATTCCTCCTATTGCTCCGATTCCAACCATATAGACTTGGGGCTCTATGACGTACGCAATGATGAGGGCTACGCAGAGAACTCCAGTTCCAATCGTTAGGATTCCCTCCGAAAAAGCTTTTCCCAATCGACGATTGCGTAGTTCAATTAAGACAATTTGGGCATTCTGATAAATTTCTATATGATCGGCACCGATTGTCCTAGTTGAGCGATAAGCGGCGATCTGCTTTTTTATTTCGTAAACTCCAAATAAAAATAGAGATCTTACCGTGCAAATCACCCCCATAAATACGCCCATAGCCAAAGCAGCAATCAGAAAAATTTTGATGACATCTTCATCTAGATCTAGATCCAGATCTCCCATGAAACAACAACACGTCCCCGTCGTGAAAGTGAGATCAGTGACCATTCGATCGTCAAGATACCCACATGCCGAGTAAATGCTTTTTCCGTATTCGTTCATCGCATCTTGGATCACAAAATGAGCGAAACTCTTCGCAGCATTTACCATAACTAGCGCTCTCTGTTACACTATCGTCGATAATTGTTTCTTAAAATTCACTAAATTGCAAGTCTATGCTCACCTTAGATAAAATTGACTTTGCTTATGGCAATCATAAAATTTTGGATAGTCTCTCTCTCAGAATCAAAAAAGGAGAAATCGTCTCTCTCATCGGCCTTTCTGGCTCAGGAAAAACAACGCTTTTTCGATTGATCACTGGCCTTCTTCAGCCTCAAAAAGGAACTATTTTAATTGATGGCCTTCCCCTACCGGAGGGGGCAAAATATATTACCTACATGCGACAAGAAGATCTCCTCCTCCCTTGGCGAACGGTCAGTAAAAATCTTCTGCTTTTTAATGAGCTTGGATCCAAACCATTGGCTTCCATCTCAAATCAATTAATCGATACACTGCTCACATCCGTAGGACTCAACGGATACGGAAATCATTATCCTCACGAACTTTCAGGAGGTCAAAGACAACGAGTCGCTCTTTCTCGTGCTCTTTTGCAAAATCGCCCTCTTTTTTTGCTCGATGAACCCTTTGGATCACTCGATGTAGTGATCCGGGAACAACTCTATTCTTTGATCAAGAAAATTCAAGATCAAAAAAAAACAACGATTCTCCTTGTGACTCACGACTTCCGAGATGCCATTGCCCTCTCTGATCGATTACTCGTTCTTTATGACAAAAAAATTGCAGCCGATATCCCCAACAAAAATGATCCTAGTGATAAGATCCGACACATTTTCTCAGAGCCTCCACTCGATCGGGAGCCCCATAAAGGCGCAGCTTCTTTCCTCCATGAGGGATCACTCTGAGAAAGAGAGATTCTTCATAAGAAGGAATAATCGTTCCTTTTTCTTTTAAAACTAAAAATGGGGGTCTTTCCTTTTCGATATCATCCACCTGGTCAATAAAAACAAACCCATTAAACTTTCTCAAAAGTTCATCCAGATCGGGAATTTTTTCATACTCAACCA
Organism: Chlamydiia bacterium; assembly: GCA_020440555.1. Lineage (GTDB taxonomy): Bacteria > Chlamydiota > Chlamydiia > Chlamydiales > JAAKFR01 > JAGRNW01. The sequence continues at coordinate 5,174 of JAGRNW010000024.1, read as the reverse complement.
TTTTGTACGTTGGCGATCGATTGAGAAGCGCCAATGCATCGACATAGGCATAGGAGATAGGGTCATCGGCAGCTTTTAGAAGAAAATTTAGGATTGTCGCATCTATTTGGCGTAAATAGCCCTCCGGAGTCGCGGGAAAGCCATGATGATTATAATAGAGAGTCATCAATCTTGACATGTGATGCGTATAAATTCGTGATGTGGGATGATGATAGACCCTGGCATACATCAAGTAGCGGGCAATCCAAAGAGATTCTACCGACTGAATCCCACTTTCAGCAACTCCAATTGTTAATTGATTGCGATCAGGTAGAATACGCAAAGTGTCAATCATTTGTTTAAAATCAAAATGCCCATACCCCACTCCTGTATAGTAGGCATCGCGTAATAGATAATCAATTCGGTCAGCCCCAAAGTTATCCTCTGTAATGACCTGAGATAAAACACGCTCCCATGGTGAAAGAGGTAATTGATGGTCTTTGATCGCTAATTTAATGATATCATTCTCCACGTTCTTACCTGAAATTTTCTCCCATATCCTACGCATTGAGTCACTTTGAATCATCGTGAGGGTTTTTCTTTCATGCCCCCCAAGCGGGAGTAAGGCCTTCTCGGCCGTATGAGAAAAAGGGAGATGCCCCATATCATGACAGAGGGCAGCAAGGCGTAAAATCTGCCGATAATAATCAAGTTCATTTTGATCGGATGGGATCATTTTTTTATCGATCAAATTGGATGGGTAAGTGATTGTATCGAAAATACGACTAGCGAGTTCCATTACACCTAAGGAATGCTCAAATCTAGAATGGTTTGCCCCCGGATAAAGAAGATAAACGACCCCCATTTGCCGAAGATACCGGAGTCGCTGAAAAGGGATCGAATCAATGACGGCGCGTTCAATTTCATTAAATCGGACAAATCCATGGACGGGATCACAAATTTTATTCGCTTGCATTGTGACTTTTGCGTTATACTGCTACTATTGAGTTTTATAAGAAGTTTTTATTATGCAAGATCCACAAAAAATCCGCAACGTCGCAATCATTGCACACATCGATCATGGAAAGACAACTCTTCTTGATAGCCTATTAAAACAAACAAATCTTTTTGGGGCACACGAGGAACTTCCTGAACGAATGCTCGATAGTTATGATCAAGAGAAAGAGCGAGGAATCACCATCTTTGCCAAACATACCTCCTTCAACTATAACGATATTAAAATCAACTTAATCGATACTCCTGGCCACGCCGATTTTGCAGGAGAAGTCGAACGAATTTTGGGAATGGTTAGTTCCGTTCTTCTTTTGGTGGATGCAAAGGAGGGGCCCATGCCCCAAACACGTTTTGTTCTGTCCAAGTCGCTGGAAATTGGACTTAAGCCCATTGTAATTCTCAACAAAATTGATCGTCCAGGCTCTGATCCCGACCGAGTTCTCGACGAAACATTTGACCTCTTTACCGAACTTGGCGCTACCGATGAACAACTCGATTTTCGATATATTTATGCATCTGGTCTCAATGGGTACGCAACCCATCACATCAACGATCCACAAAAAGATATGAAACCTCTTCTCGATCTTATCGTAAACGAAGTCCCACCCCCCCCTGGAGAGCTTTCTCTCCCCTTTTTGATGCAGGTAGCCACCACCTTTTACAATGATTTTGTTGGACGCCAGGCGTGTGGACGAATCTTGCAAGGGAAAGTCAAAAAAAAAGAAGAAGTGGCTTGCGTAGATCGCAAAGGCCATTCTAAAAATTACCGAATTACAAAAATTGAGGGTCATTTGGGTCTCAAACAAATTGAACTCGAAGAGGCAGGAACAGGAGATATTGTAGTCTTATCAGGTATCCCCGAAGTGATGATTGGAGACACCCTATGCGATAAAGATCACATCAAGCAGTTACCCCCTATTAAACTTGAAGAACCCACTGTTTCGATTGATATTTCCATCAACTCAAGCCCTTTTGTTGGGCGAGATGGAGCCCACGTGACCATGAATAAAATCCGAGATCGTCTTTCCCAAGAGCAAAGAGCAAATATTTCTCTTAAATTTTCAAATCCTTCTCAGGAAGTTGTGCGGGTTGCAGGGCGAGGCGAACTTCACCTTGCCGTTTTAATTGAAACAATGCGAAGAGAACATATTGAGCTCTCATTAGGCAAACCGCAAGTGGTCAGAAAACAAGTGGATGGAGAATGGTGTGAGCCGATCCAAAGGGCTCATGTTGAGGTGCCTGAAGGTTGCTCTGGGGCAATCATCGAAGAATTTGCAAGGCGGAAAGGAGAGATGCAACACTTAGAAACAAATGAATTTGGAATCACAAAACTTGAATATCTGATCCCCACTCGAGGACTCATTGGTCTGCGCAATAAATTTCTCACTTTAACGCGAGGGCAAGGAATTTTGACAGCCCTTTTTCATAGCTTTGAAAGGGATAAGGGAGTCATTCCGGGACGCGCACGAGGAGTGCTGATTTCCGATCGAGCTGGGAAGGCCAATGCTTATGCAAGTTTTACCTTGCAAGACCGAGGGATTCTTTTTGTTGCCCCTGGTGATGATGTTTACGAAGGAATGATTGTGGGAGAGCACACCAAAGAAAATGATTTGATCGTCAATATCACGAAAGGAAAAAAACTCACCAATGTTCGAGCAGCTGGTTCTGACGAAAATCTTTTACTTTCCCCTCCTCGTCAATTTACCCTTGAAGAAGCCATCGACTATATTGATGATGATGAATTAGTTGAGGTGACTCCTCATCACATCCGCATGAGAAAAAAATATCTGACAGAAAATGAACGCAAACGAAATCGGTGACGTTGTTCATTACAGCCTAACGATTCAAGAGAATGACCGACATGCTCTTTTGAATTACCATCAACGTCTATCAAGAAATGTGCCGTGGGCAGCTCTTTCAGGAGCGGCTGCTTCCTTTCTTTTGATAGGGGCTCTTATTGTCATTTTTTCAGTTTCCTTGCTTTTCACTCTCCCTAACGTCAATGTGATCCAATCTATTATTTTACCAGGTTATCTTCCCGCTGGATCAGCAATCCTTCTTTCAATTCCCTTAATTGTTGCTTCCATCTTAATTCAAAGAAAGATGAATCAAACTCGTAAAGAGTGGATGGATAAAATTGGAGAAATTCTAAATAACGATGATGAATACGGATTCAAAGATCTTTCTGAAAAAAAGCAAGTGAAGTTTATAGAAAAAAATTTCTTTCCTTTCAATACCAACAATGACTACAAAGAGAAACTGATTTCCGATATTAAGGCTAAGCATTCCAAGGGAGACAAAGACCCGCTCGCTAAAGCCCTTGATAGGGCAAAAAAAAATCTTTATAAAAAGAAAACCAAAAACTGAATCTGCATGCGGTTACCAAGACTTGAACTTGGGACCTCGACATTATCAGTGTCGCGCTCTAACCAACTGAGCTATAACCGCTAAAAAATCTTGGAGGATAGGAGAGTCGAACTCCTGACCCTCTGAATGCAAATCAGATGCTCTACCACTGAGCTAATCCCCCAAAGAGAAAAGACTTGCATTGCAAGCCTTTCCCCTCTAAATTGAAAGCAAGAACATACTTAAGAAAGGGGTTTTTACGCAATGCATTTATGCAAAACTCTTCTACTCCTTGTAGTCCTCGTCTCTTCCCTTTTCGGTGACAGCAACGCCTCCAACCCACCTTATTCCTACGAAGAGTCAGGAAAATTAAGTCCCATGGTCTCCGAATCAAGGGCCGATGCAATGAGCTGGATCACTTTGATGGATCAGCTTCAATACGGGCCAACTTGGGACGAAGCAGGTCCAATTTTTAAAGATACGATCACGCGCAAACAATGGACAGCAGCCATGAATGAAATTCGCCGCCCTTTAGGGTACGCTTCTTCCAGAAAAATCGAAAAACAACATGCAATTAAAAAACTCAATTTTGGAACCACTGGTGACTTTATGAAAATCATTTATCAAACTAACTTTTGGGGTAAAGCAAGCGCACGAGAAATTTGCATTCTCATGTACACCGGAGATGTGAATCGAGGAAGATGGCAAGTGATCTCCTATACCATCGAATAAAAAAAACTCTATCTCTATCTAATCGGATATAAAAAAGAAATTTTAGCTTTGAAAAAACACTGCGATTGAGCAATCATAAGTGATCCAATATTAGCAAGATGTATACCCATCTATCCTCACTTAACAGCAGGAGTTTTCAGTTTGCAAAAGTTTTCGTTTTATAGTCGATTCAGTCTATTTCTTATTATTGTGTGTGGGACATGCACTTACCTTGGGCTGAAAGCAAGCCTTTTCTTTTTAAATGATCGATTCGCGATCTCCCACATCGAAACTCCTCCTCTATTCTCATACCGAATTCGTCCCCCCACCCAACAAGAGCGCAATCAAATAGCGAAACTTTGCTCCGCCCCTTTTCGATATCTTGGCCAAGGATCCCAATGTTATATCTTTGAAAACGGAGAAATTATTTTAAAACTCGTTAAATTCAATCGATTTCGCCAAATTCGCCTTCCCTTATTTGAGGGACTTCCATCCTTTTTACAAAAAATGCACCTAGCAAAACAAGAACTTAAAAATAAAAAATGGGAGGCTTTTTTTCAGAGTTGCAAAATCGCTCACCAAGAACTCTTCTATGAAACAGGAATGATTTTTTATCATTTTTATCAAGGATGTGAGCTCGATCTAAACGTGACGCTCATTGATAAGTTGGGTCGACAATATAGCATTGCTCTTGATCGTACCTACTTTATTCTCCAAGAACGAGGTGAATTAATTGGTCCTACCTTCCAAACTCTGATCAATCAAGAGGATTTTCAAGGAATCAAAGAAAGAATGACTCAACTGATCACTCTACTTAATACGCGTTTTGAGCGAGGAATTGCCGATAACGATCCCGCACTTTCAAAAAATGCAGGCTATCTGAAAGACAGGGCCATCTTTTTAGATATTGGAGGATTTTCAAAAGATTCCTCTCTTAAAAACAAAGAAATTGCCCAAAACGAGCTTAACCAAATGATTCTTCCTTTACAAACATGGCTCAAACACATCAGCTATAATTAAATTAACTTGATTAACAAACGAAGAATTTATACTCAGGCGGATTTAGTTTGAGAAGATTTTTGAAAACAGCGTGATTTTTTTTTCGCATTTATGGCAAAAATTCT
>JAGRNW010000023.1 GCA_020440555.1 Chlamydiia bacterium | reverse complement strand
GTGTATTTTTCAAAGTGTGAGGGACCGACATGTATGATTCTATGGTTCGCGAAGAAAATTTTTGGAATCATTTTATATAGAGGAGGATTTTTTTATCGGGAATTACTGGAGACTCAGTGCTGCCCAAAGACCTAAAATCTCCAACTGTAATTGACTTCAAATAAGTTTTGGTACATCTGATGTTTTATTTCTCCTAAACCAAAACGGGACTGCCCTTTAATAGATTGCTTGAAGGCATAGGAATAAGCCACATCAAATTCCTGGCATTCTCCAATAAACCAAGTCGCTCCAAGAGACCAATGATAACGGGTCACTGCCGGTGCAATGATATTAAAATCCATTTGAGTATTTGAATAGGGAATGGGACCAAATGATCCTCCCGTACGAACCTGTAAACAGTTACAAAAACAGTAATCGACCCCTACTTTGGACACTCCAATGTCTTTCCATCCAAATCCAGCTCCCTTTTTCTCGCCAAGCTTAACTCCTTCAAAAATACTCTCAATGCCATTGCCAAAGGCTCTTACTCCTCCAAATAAAATTCTTTGATAATCATAAGCGATATTCAAACAAGGTGTAAGCTCCCAACGCATTCCTACAGTATAGTGCGCAGGAACGTTCAATCTCCCTCGTTGAGCAAATAAGCCATTGTACTTTGGGAAACGCGTCATAAGAACTTGAGTTGAATAGCTAGCTCCCACCCATAGCGGGCCTGCACAAAAAAGCGAAGGGAAAATTTGACCCATCCAACCCAGACGAACACCAATGCCTATAGCCCAATCATATCCATTGTTTGTAACATTGGCAGGATCGGAGGATAGTGAACGGAAATTTTCTAATCCTGCGATATCTATCCGTTGTGCAGCGATAAGAGGAGAAATTCCAATTGAATGACAACATAACCAATCGGGAAGGAGGGGAAATGAATAGGATGGAGCCACAATCAAAATAGCATAATCCCCTCCCATCATTCCTTCTTGACCAAAAACTGGATTATTCCTTGGATACTTTGTATTCATTCCACCATATCCATAAAGAGAAAGCCCCGCAACTCCGCAACCTCCCAATTTTTGTGTGTAACCCAAATGAGGAATGAGAAAGAATCGTGCTCCACTCCACACGTCATCCCCTCCAAAAGTTGTATAAGAATAATTTCTTATAGGAGAAAACAAGCGTCCTCCAACATCTAATTCGTAAGGGACAAAGTACATTCCGGCAGGATTCGTTGCCGCCACTAAGGTATCCTGAGGATAAGCAACTGCAACTCCCCCCATCCCAACAGATTTTGTTCCCCATCCAATAGGGAAGGTGCCATGAGTTGCCAGGAGTCCGTGCACATTAACATTAAGAAGTATCAACCAGAAAGATAGAATAAATTTTTTCATTTTTCTCCTTGAAAATTAAATTTTTCTCTTTGTATAATGAAATTTTGAAAAAAGGGATAGACAATTTATGAAATTTGACAAAGAAATAGATTTGCGCGGAAAGGCTTGCCCTCTTCCCATCGCCCTCTCAAAGGTTGAATTGGGTAAGTTGAAAAGTGGACAGACGATGTTGGTTGTGACAGATGATTGCAGTGCAGAATTGGATTTTAAAGCCTGGGCACAACAATCCAATGAAATTTTTGATCTTCTTTCTCAAGAAGAAGAGAGAGTGGAAGATCATACGATTCAACGCCACGTACTTAGAAAAAAATAGAGGATCGAGCCATTACTTCGAATATTGAAGAGCGATTTGCTCATCTTGAACAACAAATCGAATCATTGAAAAATTTGATTCCTCAAAAAAAAATTGCCCTTATTGCCCATTCTTGGGATCTAGACAAAATGTTGTCGGTCTTTATCTTGGCCATTGGTGCTAGGTCCTTCGATTATGAAACCACTATTTTTTTCACTTTTTGGGGATTGAATGCCCTCTTAAAAGGAAAAAAAAGTTATAAGGGGAAAAGAATTGATGAAAAATTGTTTACTCTTCTTGCCCCTCAAGGTCCCTCTGATCTTCCTCTCTCTAAAAAGCACTTTTTCGGGGTGGGAACGAAAATGTTGAAAAAATTGATGAAAAGAAAAAATCTCTCCTCATTGGAAGACTTATTTGCTTTAGCAAAAGAACTGGGTGTCAAATTTACAGCTTGCGATATGACATGCGGCATCATGAATATTAGTAAGAATGAGTTGATAGATGGCATTGATTATGCCGGCGTTGCAACCTTTTATGCAGAAGCTCTCAATTCAAAAATGGTGCTTTTTATCTAGCCTACAATTTTTTACCGATGATAAAAAATTGTCTTCACAGTCAAAATCGAGGAACTTTTTAGAAGAAAATTCGAAAAGCTGATATGCTGGCCATATGAGTTTTTCCCATTTTGCCGATAAAAATGCTTTATCCCATGTTACTCAAAAGAGAATGGAAGGATTTTCTTCTCATGCTGAGTCACACGGAACAGAAATTCCAGGACATCTTTCTGCTGGAGCTGATGCAGCAAGAGAAACAGGTGTTCTTTTTTTATTTCTTTATCTTTTATTGTCTTTCCTCGCCCTCCCCTCAGATTTTATGCTGAAAATCTTTTTCGCTTTCTCGTGCGCCTGGATCGTCTGGAAAACAGGGAGAAGCGCCATCTTAGGTTGGGCCCGTCTTGAAAGGCTTCATCGAATCATCCATCAAGAACTTTATGAAATCAAACATCATCGAGAGCAGGAAAAAGAAGAGCTTCGGGCCTTGTATCAACAAAAGGGATTTGAAGGAAAACTTCTCGATGATGTTGTCAATGTTTTGATGGCTGACGAAGATCGCTTGCTTAGAGTGATGCTCGAAGAGGAGTTAGGACTCACACTTTCTGTTCACCAGCATCCCTTAAAACAAGCATTAGGGGCTTTTTTAGGAACTTTTTTCACCTCTGCCCTGTGTTTTTTCGCCCTTTGGTTTTCCCTTCCTTATGGGATTTTTTTTACAGCTCCCTTAACCATTGCCATCGGTGCTTTCACCTTAAGCCGGTATGAAAAAAATCAGGTGGTCTCTGCGCTCATCTGGACTCTTGCCCTTGCTACATTGTCAATTGGAACTCTGATTTTTAGCTTTAACCTCCTTCTTCTCCCATGACTTATAAAAAAGTGGCAACAACTCCTCCTTTTGATGCATTTTTTGAATCGGGAATGGAAGAGAGCGCAAGTCCGTTTTTAACCCCCAGCTCGCGAAAATGGTCAAAGAACCTTTCGCTCAAAACTTCTCTAATATCCGCTTGCTTGCTCACTTGTGCTTTTTTTTTGAAAGGACCTCTTAGCCACCTTTTGTTGTTATTAACCTATTTTTCAGCCGGTATTCCTGCTCTGATCTCAAGTCTTGAAGATCTTATCGATTTTAAGATCAACATCGAAATATTAATGACCCTTGCCTCCTTTGCGTCTATCCTAATTGGTAGCCCCAAAGAGGGGGCTCTTCTTCTTGTTTTATTTTCCATTTCAGGAGCGATGGAACAATCTGTCGCAGGGCGAGCTAAGGAAGCAATTTCAGCAATCAAAAAACTGGCCCCCACACGAGCTTTAGTGGTCCAAATGAACGGCAACCTGATTCAAAAGAGTATTAAAGATATTCGGGCCGGTGAAACAATTCTTGTAAGAGCGGGAGATATGATCCCCCTTGACGGACGGGTCATCGAAGGGAGCGCATCGGTTAATCTTGTTCATCTCACGGGAGAAAATCTTCCTCAACCTAAAAGCATTGGTGATACCGTTCCTTCTGGGGGGCTCTCCCTTGATGGAGCCTTAAAGGTAGAGGTAACCCACACATCAAACGATTCAACTCTTGCATATATCATTTCCCTGATCACGCGAGCCCAGGAAGCAAAACCTCGACTACAGCGATGGTTAGATAAAATTTCTGAAAGATATGCGATGGTCATCATCAGCTTGTCTCTTTTATTCGCACTGACTTTTCCCTTGATTTTCCATCTTCCATTTCTTGGATGTGAAGGATCAATTTATCGCTCCCTGGCATTTCTCATTGCGGCCTCTCCTTGTGCTCTGATCATTGCCATCCCTATCGCTTACCTAAGTTCAATTAACGCCTCTGCAAGAAAAGGCATTCTGCTCAAAGGAGGGGTCATTTTCGATGCGCTTGCAAAATGTAAAAAGTTGGCACTGGACAAAACGGGGACTCTCACTACAGGAAACCTTAAATGCACTGGAATTGAATCCATCACAGACGAAGATTGTCCATCTTTTGAGAAAGAAATCGCACTGGCCGCAACCTTGGAGAAGCATGCTGTTCATCCAATTGCTGAAGCGATTTGCAGATATGCCGAGTCTCAATCGATCAAAATAAATCTTCCTATTTCACAATTTGAATCCATCCCTGGCTTTGGACTTAAAGCGATGTTCCTCGGAGAACAAGTTGTCATAGGTCATCCTGAATGGATTCTTTCCCAAGTAGACGAAGGAACGCAAAAACAAGCCGTTTTGTCGATTGAACGGGTGAAACAGAGAGGGGAACTTTTAACTCTTCTCAAATTTGGAGACAAACTTATTCTTTTCCGATTTGAAGATGAATTACGTCCTTTTGCTAGCTCCACTCTTCATGCGGTGAAAGAAAAATATCATCTCGATCTTATGATGATCACAGGTGATCATCAAGCGAGTGCTCGCCGGGTGGCTAAACAAATCAAGATCGAAAAAATTCACGCAGAGCTCACGCCTGATCAAAAGCTCGAAATTATCGAAAAAGAAGCCAAACGCGGTGATCTGATCATGGTTGGAGATGGGATGAATGACGCTCCTGCCCTTGCCAGAGCAACTGTGGGGATTGCCATGGGTGGAATTGGAAGCAGTGTTGCCATAAAAGCTGCCGATATAGTTTTTTTGGATGATAATTTTAAACATTTAAGTTGGCTCATTGGGCGAGCTAAAAAAACACAACATATTGTAAAACAAAATTTTTTAATGGCACTCGCTGCCATTGTCATCGCGACAATTCCAGCTCTCATGGGGGCGATTCCTCTTTGGTTGGCAGTTCTCTTGCATGAGGGGGGTACAGTCATCGTTGGCTTAAATAGCCTTCGTTTATGTCGAACTGGAGAAAAAGATGCCCCCCCTGGACAAGAGGAATCAATCTAAGGAATTTGAAGAGGCTCTTCGAGAGGAGACCACACGTTTTTCTGAATTCTACCTTTGGCTTGAAAAGAGCATGCCAAAAATTTTTTTTACAGAGGTGAATCGCGATTGGATTTCTTTGATCTCTCACGCATTAATGGGTTTCCGTGTCGAAGATTATTTTTCAGAAATTCATCTGAAAGGGGCAGCCATCTCTTTGATCATCGACAGTCCCGATGCTGATGTTCGGATTCTAAAAAGCTACCCTATGTACGGAATCAAAAATTACACGACCTATATTTCGCGTTACCCTCTTCCCTTCTCTGAAATACAAGGCTACCTACGCGTCGCGATCATCAAGTTCACTGAAGTGATCGAACGCCCTCCTCCTCATTTTGAGACGGAAAAAAGAGAAGAGCTTTTTGCGTTAGCAAGGGCCCGCAATCCAGAATTGACAAAGGAAACCTTCGATCATTTGATGGAAAAAATGGATCCGTTGTTTTTACGCAAACTCAAGACACAGAGTCAAGTACTTGCACTTGAACTCTTTCAAAGAGCAGAAATCAGAGATCATTGCCAATATGAAGTGCAGTATACTGAAGATTGGAAAGAGCTTGAAACTTACTCCATGCACCTTGTAATTGCGTGGAAAAATGTTCCCAAACACAACTTTCTCTACCGTTTGGCTAAAGTTGTCCGCAATCACAAGCTCGTGATGCGAAGGGTCAATGCCTCTTATACAAATCCCTACACAGCTCAGAGTATCTTCCTTCTCTCATTTGATCTTCATGGACAAAAAGGAAATGCCGCTTGGGAAGCAACCGATATTGCTGACTTCCTTCAAGAAATTGTCACCTTGAAATACTTTGGATCGACGGATCGTATTGATAAAACATTTATTGAAACCCATCTCATTCGCGGAAATTTGGGCAATTTTCTCCGAACAACCGTGAGTTTTGTTCATCAGGTGTTGGTGAACGTTGACCCTAATCTCTATAGTTTGGACACCATCGATGAAGCTCTTTGCAGACATCCTGAATTGACAATTAAATTGTGCGAAGCTTTTGAAAACAAATTTCATCCTGTTAAACATGAAATTGATAGATATGAAGAAGCGCGGGATGAATTTATCCAGCTCACCAAAATGCTAGATACCGGGCATGAAATCCACGATAACAGACGGAAAAATGTCTTGTTACAAGCAATGAATTTTGTTCATTTTTCCTTGAAATGCAATTTTTTCCAAAACAATAAAACCTCTTTCTGTTTCCGCCTCAATCCAAAATATCTTGACCATGCGCCCTTTAATCGAACGGAACTTTTTCCAGAGCTTCCTTTTGGGATTTTTTTTATCAAAGGGATGCATTTCATCGGTTTTCATATGCGTTTTAAAGATCTTTCCCGAGGGGGCCTGCGGACTGTTCTTCCCAAAAAAAAAGAAACCATGGTGGCTGAAAGAACAACTGTTTTTTCCGAATGTTATAATCTTGCCTATACGCAACACAAAAAGAATAAGGATATTCCTGAGGGAGGAGCGAAAGGAGTGATTTTTCTTAAACCTTATATGCGTTTGGAGTCGGAAGCAGAAATTTATGCCAAAGAGCTTAAATGGGGGGGATTTTCGAAAGAAGAAATTGATGCAAGAATTGAGAGTTTTAAACAAGAGCAAACAGTGGAATACCTCTACCAGACCCAACGTTCTTTCATCAAAAGTTTTCTTTCCCTTCTTAACTGCGACAGCTCAGGAAAACTCAAAACAAAACACGTCATCGACTACTACCAAAAGCCTGAATATATCTACCTGGGACCGGATGAAAATATGCATGATTCTATGATCACTTGGATCGCCCAGGAGAGCCGAAAAATCGGATATAAGCCTGGTGGTGCCTTTATTTCAGGAAAACCCAAGCTCGGCATCAACCACAAGGAATATGGAGTCACCTCTCTTGGTGTGAATGTCTATATGCATGAAGTTCTTAAATTTTTAAAAATAGATCCCTTAAAAACCCCTTTTACCATCAAGATGACGGGGGGGCCAGATGGAGATGTGGCTGGCAATCAAATCAAAAATCTTTATCAACTTTATCCTAAAACAGCCAAACTCGTGGCTTTAACTGACATATCTGGAACAATCTATGATCCAAAAGGGCTTGACCTTGAAATTCTATACCGACTCTTTTTAGACTGCCAATCAATCCGTCACTATCCAACGGATAAATTATCTCCCGGAGCCTTTCTCCTTGATAAACAGACTAAACGAGAACCCACACCCTATGTTCAACAGACTCTTTTGTGGAAAAACAAGGGCGGAACCCTGATCACCGAATGGCTCTCTGGAAGTGAAATGAATGCTATCTACCGGAATAATGTTCATCAAACAAAGGCGGATATTTTTATTCCAGCGGGGGGGCGTCCGCGAACGCTTCGAGAATCAAACACCTCTGATTTCTTGGATAAGACTGGAACCCCAACAGCAAAAGCAATCATCGAAGGAGCCAATCTCTATTTGACGCCTATCGCAAGAAATATGCTTGAAAAAGCAGGCGTTTTGATTATTAAAGATAGTTCAGCAAACAAGGGAGGGGTGATCTGTTCTTCTTACGAAATTTTATGTAGCCTGGCTCTCTCCGATGAAGAATTTCTTTCAGCTAAATCTCAACTTGTGAGTGAGATATTAGATGCTCTCAAGCTTAGATCGTACCAGGAAGCCAGTCTTCTTCTTGCAACTCACAAAGAGGAAGGCGAATTTCTTTCTGATATTTCCGATCGGATTTCAAAAAGAATTACTAGTTTCACTGATCAGTTGTTGAATTATCTGGAAAAAATAACCCTTTCTAAGGATCCTAAGGATCCTCTTTTGAATTGTTATCTCTCCTATTGTCCTAAAACTCTCAATCAAATGTATGGGGACCGCTTGTTAACTAATATTCCAGAAAATCATAAAAAGGCTGTGATCGCCTCTCATATAGCCTCAACCCTCGTTTATCAACGTGGGCTCACATGGTTTCCATCGCTTGTTGACATTCTTCCGCTGATCCTCAAAACGATTCCTGATTTCAGCATTTTTTAGACCTCAGTGCCTATCAGCCTGAGTAGACCCCTTTCATTTCAAGAATTGGGTCTATAATCCAAACGAATATCATTATCAAACCGACTGATCGACTCTAATTTGACATTAAGTCTATCGGTGATTGTTCGCTGCTTTTCGCTCTGAAAGAAAGCTAGCCCGTTGCTGCCAATAAGGCATCCTCCATAATACACAACAAGACGTTGGTAACACCCTCCTTCTATCATGTTGCTAACAAGTGTTGCTCCCCCCTCAACAAGCAATTGAAGAACCCCTCTTTGACCCAGCTTTTCAAGAACTGTTTTAATGTCCACCCCTTCTAGCGTCCCATTGATTGGAACCACTTCAACTCCCATTCTTTCCCATTCCGGAATCATCGCGCAGCCAGTCAAAGTGAATATCACTGTTCGTCCAAGCGATGGATCGAAAAGGGGTCCTTTAGGTGGAACAATTCCCTTACTGTCTACTACGACCCTTAAAGGATGGGTATTTTGTTCTCCATGACGCACAGTGAGATAGGGGAGATCTTTTTGGGCTGTATAGGCTCCAATCAAAAGTGCACCCGATTCACTTCTCAGACGATGTACATCTTGACGAGCAGCTTCATCTGTGATCCACTTTGATGTTCCGTCCACAGCAGCTACTTTACCATCCAAGCTAGAGGCAATTTTTAAAACGGTATAAGGAATCCCGTTTCTTCGGTGAAAAAGATAGGGGCCTAGGCTCTTTTCTGCCTCTTCTTTGCAGACTCCAATTATAACCTCAATTCCTGCTTCTTTAAGAGCTTTTACCCCCTTGCCTGCTACGCTGAGATCAGGATCGAGTAAGGGAATCACAAGGGTTCGAATTCCACTCTTAATTAAAGCATCAGCACAGGGGGGGGTCCGTCCGTGGTGAGCGCAAGGCTCTAAGGTGATATAGGCTGTAGCCCCTTTTGCATCTATTCCTGCTTGCTGCAAAGCAATCCGTTCTGCGTGGGGCTGACCCGGCGCTTCGTGAAACCCTTTTCCTAAAACCTCCCCCTCCTTAACAATCAGGCAACCTACCCAAGGGTTAGGAGGAGCAGTTGCTCGTCCTTTTTCTCCCTCTTTGATCGCCCACTGCATAAAAAACTCTTGCTGCTCTCTCATGGCTGACATATACTCCTTTGGTTAAATGGAGTGCCAGCATTATGCTTGATATCAAATTAATACGAAAAGAAAGAGAACACATTGAGAAAAAAATCCAAAAAAAAGAACCTGGATTAACTCTTGGACCTCTCCTTGAACTCGATCAAACAATCCGCAATCTTAAAACCGAAGTTGAGGAATATAAAGCAAAGAGAAATGCTCTTTCTAAAACCATAGGAAACAAAAAGCCACAAAAAGAAAGTGTCGATGAGATGATGGCGGAGGTCAGGAAGATCGGAGAAAAAATCACCGCGCTTGACCACAAACTCGTTATCACTGAAAGAGAATTTAACGATGTGCTCTCTCGCCTCCCCAATGTTCCTGCTGACGATGTGAAAGTTTCTCAAGATAAAAATGATAATGTTCTTATCAAAACCTCTGGAGAAAAGCCTCATTTCTCTTTCACTCCGAAAAATCACTTAGAACTCAATGAACGACTTAAACTTTTTGATTTTCACGCAACAGCTAAAACCAGCGGGACTGGCTGGCCCGCCTACCGGGGAATGGGAGCCCGTCTCGAATGGGCACTTTTAAGTTATATGATCGATATTCAAATCATGAATGGATTTGAATTTTGGCTTCCACCCCTCCTTGTTCGCCCTCAAGTGATGTTTGGATCGGGACAAATTCCCAAATTTAATGGTCAATTTTATCAACTTAAAGAAGAAAGCTTAGATCATGAACTGTACCTTGTTCCTACAGCTGAAGTAGTCTTAAATGGTCTTCATTTTGAAGAGATCCTTGAAGCCAACAAACTTCCTCTGTGTTATTCCGCTTATACTCCTTGCTTTCGCAGAGAGGCTGGGGCTGCTGGAACACATGAGCGGGGACTTATTCGTGTACACCAATTCAATAAGGTGGAGATGTTTGTTTTTTGCACTCCAGAAAATGATCAAAAAATGCAAGATAAAATGCTCGTAACGGCTGAAGAGATTTTGAATGGTTTGGGTTTGCACTACCGGCATATGATGCTCGTTACCGGGGACATGTCCTTTACAGCGGCTAAAACTATTGATATTGAAGTTTGGTTACCCGGTCAAAATGCATACTATGAAGTGTCTTCGATTTCTAACTGTACAGACTATCAAGCTCGTCGATCAAAAATTCGATATCGAGACCACGAAGGAAAACTCAATCTTGTTCACACGCTCAATGGGTCAGGGCTTGCAACTCCTCGTCTATTGGTTTCTCTTTTAGAAAATTACCAGCGAGAAGATGGTTCGGTCGATTTACCTCCGGTGCTCGCCGAAAAGCTTGGTACCCATCGTCTTACCCCTATGACTTAAACCGCCTTGGAAGCAATCCATTTGTCAAAATGTTTAAAGCAAAGGAAGCGTTTGTTTGGCATCGTCATGAAAATGCGAAGGTCGGCTAATCGTCACTATCTTCGTAGGGACTGCCAATGGTCTCTGATAGATCAAATGTCATGACATCCTTCACAAGACTATAGGTATGAGAAAGAAAACCAAAAATCGCTCCTACAAGAAAAACTTCCGGCGGAGTGCGTTCAAATAAAACAATCACTCCATTTTCCCAAGGCATCGCTAAAAGGTCTAGAGACGCTCCAATGAGGTTCACTATTGCACAACGAACAGCTTTATAGATCTCCCCACACTCAGTAGCGGTGCTATGCGAATGTTCTTTTATTAATTGACGATAACTGGCTCGCCCATCCTCTTTTGCTGTGATAAGATCTTTAAGTGCCTTGATTCCGCAAAATGTTGTCCCAGCGGTAAAAAAAACGGTCAAACCAATCCCAATCCTTTGTTGGTGAACCTTTAATTGCTCCCATCCTCCATTTTTTCGAATCACACGGATGGTCCAAGCAAAGGGAGACAAAAGCCGACCTCCCAAAAACGCCACAGCCGCCGCAATATCAATAAAATCCTTAACCACAAGATGTTCGTCATCATCGTCCCGCCTCAAAGTTCCATCTTTTTTATTTTGATAGAAAAATATCTTCCCCGTGAATAGTTGCTCAAGAGCGGTCACAAAACGGGTCGCAGACAAGGTCATGCGGACGCATATCATCTCATCTCGCATCC
Organism: Chlamydiia bacterium; assembly: GCA_020440555.1. Lineage (GTDB taxonomy): Bacteria > Chlamydiota > Chlamydiia > Chlamydiales > JAAKFR01 > JAGRNW01. The sequence continues at coordinate 8,236 of JAGRNW010000023.1, read as the reverse complement.
TGGCAAAAACCCCTGCTGACTTCCCAGCAATCACAGAACTTTGGTATGCAATATCAAAGGCATTATGTCCTGCCCCAAGCAAATTATCGAGTTTGCTCGATAAACGATGGATCTTGTCTGCCCAAGCTCCCGGCCCACGCATATAATTGTTGTAAAGCCCGCTTAACCTCTCACTAATTCCCATCATAACTCTTAACCTTGATTCTTAGGAGTTTATACACAAACAATTTGAAAAACCCGATTTGGGCTGATGCGAAAGTTTTTGTGACTGTTAAAATCTGAGACTTTGGATCAACCAAAGCCTGGAGCATTTTTCAAGTTGTTTGGGAACAAGTTTAAAAAAATTCCGATTTTTGATCAAGTAAATACTGAACTTATTGGACTTACCCTATGCAAAAAACGTCGAAACAGGCTGGCTACAGAGCACAATCTCTTTCTGACATTTTTTGCGTAAGGTGAGCTACGAAAATTGCTTCGTTACTTTGGCAGTCGCTCTCGCTTTGATGCGGCTCGCTTTACCCAGTTTATAAATGCCTCGTTTAACGCCTTGGTCCATATAACTATAAACTGAACGGAGACGTTCATCAATTGTCCCCCTATCTCTAGATTTGAGGGCCTCCTCGAAGTGACGCACCACCGTACGCGTTTGAGATTTAAAAGACTTATTGATGAGGCGACGTTTTTCGTTTTGTAAATTTCTTTTTTCAGCTGTTCTAGTTTTGACTTTTTTTTTGACTTCTTCTTTTGCCATGGTCTCACTACATGAAAATTTTGATCCAAAGGATACTTAAAATGGTAAATCTTGTCAAAGGATACCTCTATATGATAGGGTGACTCAGATCAATCTCTCTTATGCAGTATGCATCGTAACGCTATCTGGATTGCCTTTATTCTTATTCTTTGTTCTCTTTCGACTTGGTTCGGAATCAATGCTTACTTTGCTCTTCATCAGTATTTTCAGCTCAAGGAATCCGCTCCTGCCACTATCATCGCCTGGAAAACAAAAAACGTAAAGAACAATCGAACCCTCCTTTTAGCGACCTTCAACTTCGTCTATCGAGAACACATCATTACAGGAGAAAGCCCAGTGGCCCCCTCTTTTCCTAACCCCTGGGCAGCAGAAAAAGCGCAATCTTATTTAGCTAAAAAAAAATGGACTGCCTTCTTTCATCCCCATCATCTTGATCAGGCAACACTACAAAAAAAATTCCCAACTAAACTCTCCGTATCGGCTCTTGTGATGATCGGTCTTTTGATCTATTTCATCAGCTTGGGACGGTATCTCTATACAAATGCGCGAGGATAGATGAGAGAAGAACATTCCATTCCCAAAATTTCCAAGAAAATCTCATTGAAGTGTGAGTCGATTAAAAATTCTTATTACTATAGATCCATCCTTGTGTTATAGAAACTGATATGAAACGAGATATAACTCAATCATCCGATGAGGAACTGGAGAAAGCAATTGGCTCCCTTCCTAAATTTCTTTCTCCTCTTCGACTTCAATTCTCTCGCCCTCTTTTGAAAATTTTAATTTCAGGATGTTTCTTTCTCCCCGTTTTAATCACCCTTTTTTACCAACCTTTATCGGAACTTGTCATTGCTTTAATTTTAAGTGTGTTTTTTGGAATTTTTGTCAGTTTTACCCTTCTGAACAAGTGGGAAAGAAAATTAAAGTCGTCTGTGACTAACCTCGTGCAAAACAAGATGAGGCAACTTGGCTTCATTGAGGGGGAGCCAGGAGACCCGAAAGGATTGTTCGCCGAAGTGGAACACCTACGAGCCCAAGAGAAAAAGTCTCAAGCTGAGATTGGGCGATTAAAAGAAATTTTAATAGATACAAGAAAAGGATATGAACATCAGATTGATCTTTTTAAAACAACTGCTTCAAAGGGAAAAGAACAGGTTGAAGAACTTAATTTTCAAATGGATAAAAAAAACGAAGAGCTTCGTTTGGCTTATCTTCATGCTGAAGATTTGAAAAAAGAATTGATTCGATTTTCTCATGAGATGGAAGAAAAGAGATCCACCTTTGAAGAACAGTTGAAACATAAAGATTCGCTGCTAACAGAATATCAACATACAATTTCTGAACAGCGCTTGATTTTAGAAAAAAAACAACGCTATATTTCCAAGCTTGAAGGGAAAGTGCGTGATCTGATGTATGAAATTCGCTCTCTTCTTCAGCTAGAAGAACCCGCTTTACCCTATAGCCCAGAAACCACAGGAGAGATCGACGATTGCTATCTCACAAATGATTCCCCTGTAGATGCGGTGCCGATCCCCTATGATTTATCTGTTGACCTTATGCGATATATTCAAATGGTTCAAAGCATCACAGGAGTTAATCACCTTGGATATATGAATGGAAAATCCCCTCGATTTCTGGACCTTTCATTTGATAGTTATGCACTGGACATCCGTCGTCTTGATGACCTTTTCCGAGATGAAACAACAGGAATAATCTTTGTCTTTTCACCTCTAGAAGGAAAAATGCTTTTTTGCAACAATCAAGTGAAATCTGTTTTAGGATTTAGTTCAGAAAAATTCATTAAAGACTTTTCCTCTCTTGTTGTGATGGGTTTGAAAGAATTTGAAGAAGCACTCTATGACCTACGACCCGATTCAAAAGAAGGACGTCTAAAACTTGTGATTCGAAACAAAGAAGGAGAAAGCCAGCATCTTGATTGTTATTTGGGGGTTGTCCCTTCCGGACCTTTTGCCAGCTTTGTGATTGGTATATTTGCATAGTTAGTAAAACATTTTTTCACACATAAGATGAAAATAATTGAGATAAGGGGCTAAAAGAAACTGATGTATGATCCGTTTACATCGAGAAGTTTGGGGAAAATAAAGCTCTTCAAAGGCCTTCATGTGTTCCAACGGAGGAGGGCAGGAGAGGAGATCCCCTTCGAAGCTCAACTGCCACAGCTTCCATCTTTTTAAAACAAATGGGTAAAGGTGGCGCGAAAATTGCTCTTTTGATGGAAAAGGAGGAGAAAAATCGGGAATGTTAAGCAAAACTTGCCGAGCAGGGGTTTTGGCCAGTCGATAAGCATTGCGATCGACCGAAAATTGATCGTAAACTATTCCCTTCCCCTCACTTGAAAAATTGGTATAATAATGAGGGTAAGAAGTCAAAAGCATCTCCGATTGAGAAAGTCTCGTTGTATTGAATGTTTTGTCATGAAGTATCCAAATGACACTGAAACCAAGAGATTTGTAATCAACATTGCGAGACAAAATTTCCTTGCAAGAAATAGGAGAGACTTGGATTTCAAAAATTAATTTATGTTTTTTCCAGACAACATCAGCAATTCGACCTATGATCGGAAAGTGAACCTCCATGCTTCCTTCATTGTTGGGAAAATTTGAGACGAGATAGTGTTGAAGATGCAAATGGATAAGAGATTTTTGATGTTGAGAGCATTTTGCCTCGTGTTTCAAATGAAAAAAATGAGCTTTACGGTGATGACCTCCCCGTTTGCGAACAATTTTTTGACATTCGAGACAAAGATAGTTTTGAGAGGAAATGGCTTCATTGACAGTGATGATGCGTTTTTTTTCGGTATCGAGGGCTATACGTTGCATGAAAAAGACTACCAATCTAATTTAATCTGATTATAATACTGTTCCAACAAAAATTTAAAAACAGAAACACTCAACTATGAAGAATTCAAAAACTACTGAAAAAACAGACGAAGAGTTCGAACCAAAGATGGAAGAACTTGTCGCTCTCGCAAAAGAGCAAGGATACATCACTTATGAGGAGATCAATGAGATCCTTCCAATGAATTTTGATTCTTCAGAACAAATTGATCAAGTGTTGATTTTTCTTTCAGGGATGGATATTCAAATCCTCAATCAGGCGGAAGTTGAAAGACAGAAAGAGAAAAAAAAGGAGGCTAAAGAACTTGAGGGGATCGCCAAACGAGCAGAAGGAACTCCCGACGATCCGGTCCGGATGTACCTCAAGGAAATGGGGTCGGTTCCTCTTCTTTCCCGGGAAGAAGAGGTAGAAATCTCAAAACGCATCGAAAAAGCTCAGATTCAGATCGAGCGAATCATCATGCGGTTTCGCTATTCCGCCAAAGAGGCAAACTCGATCGCTTATATTCTCCTCGGAGGGAAAGAACGGTTTGATAAAATCATCGCCGAAAAGGAGGTAGAAGACAAAGGAAACTACCTAAAACTTTTGCCTAAGCTTTCTCAGCTTCTTCAGAAAGAAGATGAAAATCTAGAACGCCTTTTGGTCCATCTCCGCGAACCCAAATTATCAAAAAGTGATCGAGCAAAATTCGGCGAAGACATCGAAAAGAGTCGTATCCGCTCTCAAGCCTACCTTAGACGTTTTCATGCTCGCCACAATGTGATTGATGATTTAGGAGAAGTCATCATGAGGGCTTATGACCGTTTTTTGGAACTTGAAAAAGAGATAGCGGATCTTAGCGCTAGAGCCCATCGAAATAAATTTGCTGCTGCTAAACTTTCAGCAGCTGAGCGCAAATTGGCTAAAAGAGAGATCGCTGCAGGCCGGACCTTAGAAGAGTTTAAAAAAGATGTTCGAATGCTCCACCGATGGATGGATAAGAGTCAGGAAGCTAAACGAGAGATGGTCGAGTCTAACCTTCGACTTGTGATCTCGATCGCTAAAAAATACACGAATAGAGGGCTTTCTTTCCTCGATCTCATCCAAGAAGGCAATATGGGTTTGATGAAAGCCGTTGAAAAATTTGAATACAGACGAGGATATAAATTTTCAACTTACGCGACCTGGTGGATCCGTCAAGCGGTGACCCGCGCGATTGCTGATCAGGCTCGCACCATTCGAATTCCTGTTCATATGATCGAAACAATCAATAAAGTTCTTCGTGGAGCGAAAAAGTTGATGATGGAGACGGGACGAGAACCTTCTCCTGAAGAGTTAGCGAGTGAATTGGGCATTACTCCAGAGCGAGTGCGAGAAATCTACAAAATTGCTCAACATCCCATCTCTTTACAAGCCGAAGTAGGAGAAGGAGGAGAAAGTCAATTTGGGGATTTCTTAGAAGATACAGGTGCCGAATCTCCAGCAGAGGCAACGGGGTATTCGATCTTAAAAGAAAAAATGAATGAAGTGCTCACCACTTTAACCGAACGAGAGAGAATCGTATTGATTCAACGATTTGGTTTACTTGATGGGAAACCTAAAACCCTAGAAGAGGTTGGACTTGCCTTTAATGTGACGCGAGAAAGGATTCGTCAAATTGAAGCAAAAGCTTTGCGAAAGATGCGCCACCCCATTCGTTCTAAGCAGCTACGTGCTTTTCTTGACCTTCTGGAAACAGAGTGATGATTGATGTGGAGGAGATGACCTCTCTTCTTGAGCCTAATGGAGTTCTTTTTCGTACTTTAAAAGGGTATGAAAAGCGGCCTATGCAAGTCGAAATGCTTCGCAGTGTCGCCACCGCTTTTCATCACAATCAAATTGCTCTGATCGAAGCGGGAACTGGAATTGGAAAAAGTATCGCTTATTTGATCCCTGCTATCCTTTGGGCTGCAGAAACGGGGGAAAAAACAATCATCTCGTCTGCCACCATTGCCCTTCAACAACAACTCATCGAAAAAGACCTCCCCACCCTACTGACCGCATTAGATCTTGATTTAAAAGTTGTCCTTGTTAAGGGCATGCATAATTATCTTTGTCTGAAAAAACTTAAAGATACTCACTTAGAAACTGAGGATCTCTCCTACGAGGATCGAGAAAATTTATTTAAAATTGAAAAATTTACCTCTCAAATGATTGAAGGATCCCGCCATGAACTCCCTTTTAAACTGACTCAACGACTCTGGGAAAAGATAATGGCTGAATCTGACAGTTGCAATCATGTAAAATGCCCTCACTATAAAGAATGTTTCTTCTTCGCATCAAAAAAAAAAGCTGAGGAAGCCCATCTTTTGATCGCCAACCACCATCTTCTCTTTGCCGATCTCTCAATTCGATCTCTCACACAAAATCATGAAGAGACCTGCGTCATCCCCTTTTACCGAAAAATCATTCTCGATGAAGCTCATCATATAGAAGATATTGCCACAGAATACTTTGCTAAGAAAGTGAGTCGGTTAGGACTTGCTCAAATCTTGGGACGATTGATTTCAGACAGAGGAGGAGGAAAACTTCTCATGCTCAAAAAGAAAATAGAGCAATTGTATCCAAAGGGAGGAGAACAAATAGAGGCCATCCTCTCTCAGATCACCCTTGATTTAAGCGCTCAAAAACGTGGACTGATGATCCACATTGAAAAACTTTTCACCGCTATCGCGGATTTTTTTTCTGATCAAACTGAAGAAGAAGTGCGCATTCGATCCAAACATCTTGAACAGCCGTTTTGGATCCAACACATTCAACCTTTGGCCCAAAAGGTGCTCGATAACAGTCAAAAATTTGTTGTTTCAATTCAGGCTTTATGTGAAAAAATTGAATTGCTGAATGATTTCACTCTTGCAAAAGGAACTGAAGGAATCCGAAATGATCTCAATGGAATCTCTTCTTCTATCCCCCCTCTCTTCAATATCCTTCATGAATTTCTCTTTACTCCTGAGGAAATCTCGAAAGTGAAGTGGATTGAGACAAAAGGAATGAACGTCAGCCTGACCATAGCTGATCTTGAGGTGGCCCCTATCCTTAAGGAGCATCTTTTTGATCTTTATCCCACAGTCACTCTATGTAGCGCTACGTTAGCAACGGATCACTCGTTTACATTTATCAAGAAAAGATTGGGAATCAGTGAAAGAGAGCACATCATCGAAAGAATTTATCCTTCCCCTTTCGATTTTGAAAAACAAGCCCTGTTAGCAGTGCCAACGGATCTTCCTCTCCCTAACCACCCCGATTTTTTAAGAAAAGCGACTGAATTGATCCGTCAAGCAATTGAAGCAAGCGATGGCGGAGCCTTTATTCTCTTTACTTCCTATTTGATGTTGAAAACTGCATTGAATCTTCTCTATTTTTCCTTGGAAGCAAAAGGTTACTCCCTTTTTATTCAGGGAGAAGGAAGTCGCCATGCCCTTTTGGAAAGCTTTCGAAAGAGCAAAAAGGGGATATTATTTGGAACCGATACCTTTTGGGAAGGAGTGGATGTTGTAGGAGACGCGCTCAGATGCGTGATTTTAGCTAAACTTCCATTTAGGGTGCCAACAGAACCTCTTATGCAAGCCCGTGCCGAAGCAATTGCCGAAAAGGGAGGAAATCCATTTTTTGATTATGCCTTGCCCCAGGCGGTGATGAAATTTAAACAAGGATTCGGTCGATTGATACGGAATCAAAGAGATCGGGGATGTGTGCTGTGTTTGGACACACGACTTGTGAATAAGGAATATGGACAATTATTTTTTAAGAGTTTGCCCAATGTGGCCACAGTTTTTGACTCAGCAAGCAAGTTGCCTATGCGCTTACAGGCCTTCTACGCCCATTCCTCAGCTAGAGGCCCGTGTTCATGAGCTGGAGGCACGACTTTCCAAAGACAGCTCTAATAGCGGTAAGCCACCCAGTAGTGATGGCCTCAAGCGGAAGCCAAAAAGCTTAAGGAAACAGTCTGGCAAGAAACCGGGCGGCCAGCAAGGGCACGTGGGAAAAGGGTTGACTCAGGTTAGCAATCCCGATGTGGTTGTCACTCACACGCCTGCTAATTGCGCACTGGATGTGGGTCAAATTTAAGCAGCATCAGCGGCACTATTGCCGAACAACGCCAAGTTTTTGATATTCCTCAGCCGGAGATCAAAGTCACAGAACATCGTGTTGAGGAGAAAAAATGCATTGGATCCATGTAGCCTCATCGCAACTGACAATCCTTTACACTATATATGCCAAGCGCGGCCAGAAAGCAATGGATGCGGCGGGCATTTTACCAGCATTTCAAGGAGTAGCAATCCATGATCACTGGTTTGCGTATTTCGCCTATAGCCAGTTGAAGCATGGATGATGCAATGCCCACCATCTGCGTGAGCTAATATTTGTCCATGAGCAAGAAAAAGAAGACTGGGCCAAGCGGATGCATGATCTTCTTATTTTGGCGAATAAGGAGGTCGAAAATCACGTTGAGCAGGAAGCTCTCCCACCTGAAATTGTGCTACGAATAGAGCAAGCCTACCAGCAGATTCTGACAGAGGGCTTGATGTATCAACCTGAGTTTTGGGTTGTCTTCCTCGGATTCAGAGGAGTTTGCTCCGCAAATCTTGGGATTTTCAGACGAAGTAA
>JAGRNW010000022.1 GCA_020440555.1 Chlamydiia bacterium | reverse complement strand
CTCGTATCATAATGCGTACATTTGGCCAGGCTGCCCGTGTTCATTTTACAATACGCTCTAACTCTACAAGGCAACCATCTGAAGCATCGCGATCAGCGGTCCGTAAACGTGCACATAACAATTGATCCTCACAAAAAATATATAGGGGTAAATAGCAGTAACCTCCATAATAACCTGAGTTTTGGGTTTTTCTTCCTCTGAATCCGAGGAAGAAAAACCCAAAACTCAGGTTGATAAACTCATCTATACCAATTCTTGAAGTGGAATGGGTATAGCGCTCTTCGCTCGGCCTGTTTCGACATTTTTTGCATAAGATAAGTGATAAAGAGAAGATTTCCCTGGAAGATCCTCTAGCTTTCATGAATTCCAAGGCTCACAGATTTTGCCAGGGAAGCCTCATTTTATACAGGCCGTTTTTCTTTCAATAAATAAGCGTTGAATGCGAGGGCCAAGGCAGGCAATCAGCTCACGCACATCAGTTTCACCCCAAGTAGCAAATGTTTCCGGAGGGAGGGAATGTCCATCAAAATCTTCTCCGAAAATTAACACGTGATCTCCAACTTTAGCATCTTTTATTTCGGTGAGATCGACCATCATATAATCCATGCAAATCCGTCCCACCATTGGAGCTTGTTTTCCATGAATTAGAACATATCCTTTTCCGCTATAGTGTCTATGTATTCCATCAAAATAACCAAGAGGAATGATTCCAATCGTTTGTTCTTCTTCGGTGATATGGTAAGTCCGTCCATAACCTACAGTTTCTCCTCTCTTGCACAGGTTGATTCCGGCAATTCGAGAAACTAGAGAAAGAGCGTTTCTCAAGGGAAGAATGGTTTGTTCCCTGGCGGACGAAACGATGCCAAAAGGAGCAAGTCCTAATCGGACCATGTTACAAAAGGGGAGGGGAAATCTCAGCATTCCGCTTGAATTGGCCAGATGAATAAAAGGGGGTTGAATTCCTTCCCTTTTGAGCCCCTCGAGAGCTTGTCCAAAAATACGGATCTGATTGTGGGTAAAGAGATCGTCATTTTCTTGATCAGCAGCTGCAAGGTGGGTCATGACACCGACCAACTTAAGGTGGGGACTAGCCTGGATTTGTTTAGCCAAATTAAGGGCGTCTTTTGGCTTGCACCCAAAACGATTCATCCCTGTGTCAATATGGAGATGAACGGAAATCATTTTGTTTTTTTTTCTTGCCTCCTTTTCAATGGTTTGAACCAAAGTTTCATCGCTGACACCTACTTCACATTCATAATGAATCAGTTTCTTAACTTCGAAAGGAGGAGTATTAATGACAAAAATCGACTGAACAATCCCTCCTTCGCGGAGTGCGATTGCTTCATCGATATGAGCTACGCCTAAAATATCGATTCCAAATGAAGCAAGAATATGACCCAACATCACATGATCGGTTCCATATCCCCGTGCTTTAACCATGATTAAGATACGCGTATTCCGAGGGAGATGGGTGCGGATAACTTCAAGGTTGAAACGGATAGCTCCTATGTCGATATATAAGCAATTCTCGCAAGGAACATCCAAAAGAGAGCGTGCTATTTTCTCGATCGAGCATGTATTCTTTTTCTGAAAATTTTCAAAATTTTGATACCTGAGAACTTCTAAGTTTATTGATTTATTTTCTTTTTGAGTTTCAGACATTTTTGCTCAGAATATCTCATCTGGAGTCTCTCATACTCATCAATATGACTCAATTTGGTCAATGGGGATTTATTGAAAGAAAACAAATTTTAGGCCGTAGGTAATCAGGATAGAGTAAAGAAGAGGAGCAAAAGCAATAGCAATCAATGGAGGGATGACTTGACTTTCAGCTAAAATCACACTTGAACTCATCATGGTGAAGAAAGTGATCAAAGCAGTGAGGGAAGCGGCAAAAATCCAAAAGATGGAAAGATTTCTGCCAAAGCGAAGGAGAAAAGGAGTTGGCCCTAAGACCACCAAAACACAGGCGAAGGGCATCAACAATTTGTAATAAAGTTGGGTGGCGACCACTGCTTCCTGTCTTTGCATGGTATGTAATTTAAAGAGATCGCCTTTTTGGGCAACACTTTTCAAAAGTTCTCCGATAGGTTGATTTTTGGGAGGATAGATAGCAGCCGTTAGGTTTCCTTTTTTAAATTGAATGTCTGGAAGTTCCAGCTCTTCCAAACTTGTTTTGCAAGTTAGTTCCCCTTTTTCATTTCTTTCAAAATAGTCAACCCATTTCCCTTTGGGTCGAAGGGTAGAAAGGTCCAACCAACGCATTTTATAGATAGCATCGAGACTTTTGATCCAAAAAACATCGAAGAATCGATGATCGGCAGCATTGTAGTTTTGGTAAATCAAAACGGAGTTGTCTTCAAGCCAAACTTGGTAAACAATATTTTTTTCATCTTTTTTTGATTGAAAGTATTGTTGCTCAAAATGATCGATCCAGTTCAAGCTCTTAGGAGCAATCCATTGATAATTTGCATAACAAAGGGAAGTGGCAAGGAATGCAGCAAAAAGAAAAGGGGTTAAAAGGCGACGCGTAGGAATTCCCCCTGTGACAAGGGCGAGAATTTCTCCTCGCAGGTTAGCGGTTGCAAGCACTTTGATACTCGAAATCAGAAGCGCTACAGGGAGAAGTAGATCCAGTCTTTTAGTGAATTGAAAAATATAATAACAAAGCACCTTGTAAAAGGGGAGGATCTCCTGGTTGAATGTTTTTGAATGAGCTGAATAATCAATGAGCACATAAAGAAGATAAAAACTTCCAAGAATTAAAAGACTGAGCTTAAGAAGTTCGTTGAAAAAATAGAGTTGCCACGTTTTTTTTATCATTCTAAACCGCCGGATATACGGTTCAGTTTCCATCCTGAAACTAAAGTATTGATGAAATGAGGGAGTAAAAAAAACAAACTTGAGATGATCACGCTATGGTCAAACTCTTTAGCGACAAAATAGGAAATCATCGAAATGGCGGCGAGGAGTACAACAATTACAATGCCCCTTTTTGCTTGATTACGATTGATTCCGATACCAAATGAAATACCAAGGACAGTGAATGAAAGAGGAGAAATAGCAAGAGAAACTCTGCGGACAACATCTGACCGACATTTTCCAAGATTTTTTCTTATTTCAAATTGTTTTTGATTATCACAATTTTTGAGCTCCTCGACTTTGGCTTTAAGCAAACGAAGTTTAAGATGATCGTTGGCAATTTTCCACCCTTTTTGTCTGAGAAAAGCCCCTAAAGTGAAGGCGGCTGTCGCCCCCTTTTGTTGGTTTTCGATCAATAAATGGTCATATCCCTCCCTTTCTTTTGAAGATGGGGATGAAGAGATGATCGTCACATTTTTGCATTCGAGGGTATCTCCTTCTAATTCAAGAGATTTTGCAAGAAACAAATTGAGGCGATGATTTTTTTCGTTTTTAACTGCAATTACAAGATCAGCGGCTGCTTGACCATTTTTTAGAGAGCTCATTTGGACATAGGCACCATTTAAGCTAGCTACTTTTGCTTTTTGCAATAATAAAAGGGGGCTATTGATTAAAAGATCCTGAACCATTTTACGGGTTTTGAGATGAGAAGTTGTCGACAGCTCTGATGTGATATAAAAATTTCCAATCGAAAGCAAAACCGCAGAGATCATGATCGGAGTGAGGATGGCCCCAAGGGAAATACCACTTGAACGGAGGGCTGTCAACTCATTTGTAGAAGAGAGAGTGGAAAAGAGGATCATAGAGGAGATTAAACTCGAAATAGGGACAGAAATTGGGATAATATAGGGAATTTGATAAAGGATAAAAAGAAGGATGGTTTTTAGAGGAGCGCCGAGCGCTGCAAAATGGGCAATCTCATCCAATCTTGCGACAATCAAAATAGCTAAAAAAGAGCAACAAGAGAGAATAAAGACTCTCAAGTAATTAATTAAAAGATAGCGCCAATAAATGTACACAATAAAAAAATCCCAAAAAGACGAATATATACCCAAAATAAAAAAATAGCAAATCCAAGCGAAATTGCCGTTTAAGCAGAATATTACACTTGTGCTTTTGGTTTGTCTGATTTATACCCATTTCACTTCAAGAAGTGAAATGGGTATAATTTATTGGAAATAACGATGCAACATCTTCAAGATCAATTAATCGACTTTTTCAAAAAACAAAATTATAAGGGAGAGCCTCTCCTTATTGCCCTTTCGGGCGGCCCCGATTCAACAGCCCTGTTTCACCTTTTATTAAGAATAAAGCCCCAGTTTGTGATCAATTTTCACGTTGTCCACGTTGATCACGGGTGGCGAGAGGAGAGTGAGAGAGAGGCCGCAATGATCCGAAATTTGTGTAAAAAAGAGAGGATAGAAGTCCACATCAAACGTTTGATCAAGCAGGATGGAGGAGACCTCGAGGCGAAGGCCAGAAAAGAAAGACTTTCTTTTTACAAGGAACTTCTGGAAAAAATTCCTTATAGAGCGGTTCTTCTGGCCCATCAAGCTGATGACCTTGCAGAAACCGTGCTTAAACGGCTTTTTGAAGGAGCGGCTCTTTATCATCTTGGAGGGATGAAAGACGTCAGTGAGATTGATGGAATTCCCATTTGGCGTCCTTTCCTTGCAATTCCCAAAAAAAACATTCTTAACTATCTTAAAAACAATAAAATTCCCTATTTTATCGATCCGACAAATTTTGATTCTAGATTTTTGCGCTCAAAAATGCGTAAAGAGCTTCTCCCTAAACTCTCTGCTTCATTTGGGAAAGAAATCGCCTCTCCTCTTGCAAGGATTAGCGCATACTCCCTTGAGCTTGAAGAGTTTTTAGAGAAAGTTATGGGAAACGAAGGAGATGAATTCCAATGTTTTTCGGGGACAGATTTTGAATGGAAGTGGAGAATAAAAAAATTTCTCTTTAAACAGCAGATTGTTCTTTCTTCTTCCACTCTGAAAACCGTCATCTATCATCTTAAAAATAAGAGTCAAAAAGTGAAAATTTTGACAGAAAAAGGACCTCTTTGGTGTGAAAAGGGTAAACTTAGGTTTTGAAAGAATGTCTAAATCCTGTATCATTAACGGTCTTGAACATCGGAAGAATTTGTTACTAAATTTTTTGATATTTATTATATAATAACCCTATATAACCATCTTTTATTTTAAGCTATGCCAGTCGATAATAGACAAAAACAAGATCAAAAGAAAAATTTCCCAACAACATTTATACTTTTCTTGGTTGCCATCATCTTAATTGTGGTGACGATTCAGAATTTTATGACGACTAAGCATGCGACAGTCGGTTTTAATCATCAAGTTGAGCATCTGGTTAATTTGGGATTAATCGTTCCAGAAGAGAGTCGCAAGATCTCTTTGAATGATAATTTAGTGACGTTTAGTGGGCGTTTCAGGGAACAGCAAACGGAGGAGGGACACAATCGATTTAAATTTTTACAACTTCTTGAGGCTCATAACGATATTAAAGGAGAGATGGAAGAGGCAAACTTAGAATTAACAAGACTTGATAAAAAAATTCAAGAATCTGGAGAGTGGTTTTTGCAAATTTCTGGGATTCCTCTCCCAGTGTCAGGTTATCGAATTGTTGCAGATTCCTATGATTCGCCCGATCGAAAAAATGCCATTGTGATCACAAAGACTCCATCCAAGGAACTTGTGAGTCTCCCTTTGCTAAAAAAACGTCTTGGAGAGCTTGAGTCCGTTTTTGCGACGCCCGATCAACTCGCTGCATTTGAGAAAGAGTTGTCCGCTCTTGTAGCAAATTTTCGTAGTCCGGTGTTAGGTATTGGTGCTGAATCGATGAAGCAAGAGTTAAAGACCATTGAAAAAGAGATTGAGGAGAGTGATCGATCAGGAAGTTTGATGCGGGAGCGGTTAATTCTCTACAATGGGGTTGTGGCTAAGCTCGATCGGATCATTCAAGCGCTCAATCAATCGATCGATGGAGTGCGCCTTTCTGAACTTCGGTCGGTTCGACAATATAAAGAAGAGATGGCTCGCTATGCCCGTCTTGCCTCTGAACTTGAGCAAAATGACGCCAAACTAGATAAAGCTCGCGGTGCTGTTTCTCAAGTGATTTGGTTTTTCAATAATAAGGAATTGTCGACAAGGGTATTAGAAAAACAAGATCCTGAGACTTACAGTCACTGGTTTGCTGGAGCCAAAGAAGAGTGGCAAAATTTCAAAATAAATAAAGGGCTCTCCTTCAAGGCTCCAGATCAACCACGCAATTTGGTTTTGGAAAAAACTTTTAAAAGTGAACAGCCTTCCCCAAATTATTTTAGTTATCTTATCACTTTACTTCCCATTATTTTGATTGTTCTTCTTCTTTATTTTGTTTTTTCTCGCCAGATGCGTGGGGGAGTTGGAGGTGGCGCGATGAATTTTGGAAAATCTCCTGCCAAACTTCTGACAAAAGGGCAACATAGAGTGACTTTTAAAGATGTGGCAGGGATTGATGAAGCCAAAGAGGAGCTTACTGAAATTGTTGAGTTTTTAAAAAATCCTTCTAAATTCACGGCATTGGGAGGGACAATTCCCAAAGGAGTTCTTTGTATTGGTCCTCCGGGAACTGGTAAAACGTTGATTGCCAAGGCTGTCGCTGGAGAAGCAGATCGTCCGTTTTTCTCTATCGCTGGATCTGATTTTGTTGAAATGTTTGTTGGAGTGGGAGCGAGCCGAATCCGTGATATGTTTGAGCAAGCGAAAAAGAATGCTCCTTGCATAATTTTTATCGATGAGATTGATGCCGTGGGTCGTCATCGTGGTGCTGGCATTGGAGGGGGGCACGATGAACGAGAACAGACTTTAAATCAGCTTCTTGTTGAAATGGATGGGTTTGATACGAGTGAGGGAGTGATTTTGATGGCAGCGACCAATCGTCCTGATGTTTTGGACAAGGCTTTGCTGCGTCCAGGTCGTTTTGATCGTCGAGTGATGATCTCTCTTCCTGATATCAAAGGGAGGGCGGAAATTTTAAAAGTGCATGCCCGTAAGATTAAAATTGATCCTTCGGTTGATTTGATGGCCATTGCAAGGAGTACGCCTGGAGCTTCGGGGGCTGATTTGAAAAATCTTTTGAATGAAGCGGCCCTTCTTGCTGCTAGAAGAGGGAGAACAGCTGTAACAGCTCAAGACACAGCGGATGCGCGTGATAAAGTTCTCTATGGTAAAGAGAGACGAAGTCTTGAGATTGATGAACATGAAAAAAAGACTACTGCTTATCATGAATCGGGCCATACCATTGTGGGGTTGGTTGTCAAAAATGCTGATCCGGTAGATAAAGTCACTATTATTCCTCGGGGTTTTTCTCTCGGTGCCACCCACTTTTTGCCTAAGAAAAATCGTCTCAGCTACTGGAAAAAAGAACTCATTGACCAGCTTGCTGTTTTGATGGGTGGACGGTGTGCGGAGGAAATTTTTGTTCAAGATATCTCTTCCGGGGCTCAGATGGATATTTCTCAGGCTACACGCCTTGCGAGAAGCATGGTGTGCGAGTGGGGGATGAGCGATATCCTTGGCCTTGTGGCCTATGATGAGAAAACGGACAATGGAGGAGGATACCTTGCTTATCACGAAAAAACTTATTCGGAAGAGACGGCAAAAGCTATTGATGATGAAGTGCGTAGAATTCTCAGTGAAGCACACCAGACAGCAAGAGATATTATTCAGAAGCATAGAGATCAAATTGAACTTATGGCGGAGATGCTCATTGAGTTTGAAACCTTGGATTCAGAGGATATCAAAAATATTCTTCATAATGAATGGGACATAAAGAAAAAGAAAAAGCGGATGAAGGAGTCTGATGGTCTTTTTAAGAGAATACCTCCAGTTCCGCCACCTCCTCCGTCTAAGGAGGATTCTAAGGAGGAAAATAGTAACGATTTTAATACCGTAACGACTTAGTTGACTCGTAAGAATTATACCCATTCCACTTCAAGAATTGGGATTTCGGCTGCACCAAAGCCCCGGGCTTGAAGTGGAATGGGTATAAAAAAAGGCCTCAGAATGGCATCGATCTTGGAGAAGCGATCGTTACCATTGATGCAGCAGGGGGCAAATAGAGAGTGTCGCAAAGACCCTGCCAATCCGCTTAGTCATGGGAATGCTTATTTTCAGCTTTTACAATTTGTTTCATACCGTTTTTACCCATCTCTCCGATAAAGAAAAAGAGACAGAAGCCACAGGCGGAAAAAAGAAGAGTCAATACTTCTTTGGGAAGCGGTGGGGTGACGAATTTGAAAAGAATGAAGCTCAAGGCTCCAGAAATCATTGAGGCGATTGCTGCTTTTCTTTCCCCTTTTTTCCTAACAACACCCATGATGATTGGGATGGCAAGTACGCTCACGGAAAGTTCATAGGAAAACATTAACATGGGGACAACGTCCTTAAACAAAAAGACCATTACAAGAGCACTTAAGCCTACAATCAGGGTCATGACTCTCGATGAAGCGAGACTTTCACTATGTTGAAATAAGGGAAAATCACAAACCAAGTTGGAACTGATGGAACAAAGCAAAGAATCAGCAGTCGAAAGAATAGCCATTAAAATTGCTGCCATCAAAAATGAAGAAAGAACAGGGCCCAACAGGCTTCCTACGGATGCAATCAAAACACTTCCCCCCGCTGGCAGGGGAAGGTTCATCAGTCCGGCACGTCGTCCTAAATAAATGGGAAGTAGTGTGGTCAAAAGAAGAATAATCCCCGCAGTGAAGGCTGCTGATGAGACGGTTTTGGGTGTTTTTGCAGCAAAACACCTTTGTCCCATATCTTGTTCAATTAACATAAAAAGAAGAGGCATCAGGAACCAAGTTATCCACGGGAGATGACCCTCTATCAAAGGAGCTTTGTCAGAGAGTGTGTAACTTCTTCCTTCACCAAAAAAGAGAGCGCAAGCAATCATCAGAAAAGAACTGAGAATAAAGAGAATTTGCAAGATATCTGTCTTGACAACTGCTCTGAGACCCCCAAATACGGTGTAAGAAATCAAGACAGACCAAAAAAGGATAAAAAGTAAGAAAGAATCAAAACCAATAGCAATAAATAATTTTTTTGCAGCTATCCCTTGGGCAACAAGGATGAAAAACAAAGAAAGAATTGACAAAAGAGCGGCCACTTGTCGTAATTTTTTTGATTGATAAATCTTCTCAAAGATTTCAGGAACTGTTGTCAGTTTAAAAGAACGGAGACGGGCTCCAAAACCGAGTCCCAAGATGAGAAGGCCAAGCACCATCCCAAGGGGATAAAAAAGGACACCCCATCCACGTGTGTAGGCTTCATCGGCGGCCCCCATTAAGGCACCTCCTCCTAATTGAGTCGCAAGCATTGTAAGAGAAAGACCCAAAAAAGGAAGGCGTCGACCCATCAAAAAAAAATCTTCTTGGCTTTTTGTCTCTTTTGAGGTTTTACATAACCAAAGGGGAAAAAAAAGCATTGCCCCAAGAATAATCAAAAAAATAGCAGTATTCATAAGTAATAAACAATTAAATTTGAACAATATTGTATCTTAAGATGATCAAAATAGCAAAAAAAACTTCATTGAATCTTTTTATAAAAAAATTTTGCATTCGGAAAAAAAGCTTGAAGTCTGTCTTTTTTCGTGCCAAAATGCCCCGTTCTTCACTATTTAGAAGGATGTTGTCGTGGAGCTTCTTTTTGTTCTGCCAAAATTACGTTTGAATTCTCTCAGGTGGTTAATCGCATCTTTTTGTGGAAGTTTGTTGATCACTCTTGGAGCAATGATTCATATCCCAACGCTTCCAGTGGGTACTACCCTGCAAACATTTGTGATTTTTCTGCTCGCCCTCACACTCTCCCCTAGAGAAGCTTTAGGTTCCGTTCTTTTTTATCTCGTGTGGGCCACACTTGGGCTGCCAGTACTATGCGGCAGGGCCAACTCCCTTTGGTTTATGGGGATTTCTTCAGGTTATCTGATCGCTTTTCCCTTTGCGGCTTATCTGATTTCCTATCTAGCGAGAAAGTGGAATTCAACCATGGGAAAGATAGGAGCAATTGCTTGTGGTCAGGCGGTGATTTACACTCTTGGTTTTCTTTTCTTGATTCCTTTTATTGGAGTCAAGGCAGCATTTATTGGAGGGGTAGCCGTCTTTATTCCCACAGCTGTCCTGAAAGCATTGCTTGCCGTTTGTATCAAAAGATCGTGATTTAAGATATTGATGTTTTTAGAGTTATGTTAGCACTCGGGTGCGGGCAGAAATATTAAGATAAATAGTTTTGTGATATTTAGTTTTTTTATTTAAAATGGAATATAAGAATTGATTGTATTAAGGAGGGGAAGATGCAACAAAAAGCTTTTTATACGAGTAGTCAAGTGGAAAAAGAAATTCATCGTTTAGTGGAAGAACTGAGAACAATTAATATTGCTCATCAGATTCGAATGGAGTTAGAGCAACGTCTAAATAGTTGTTTCATTGAGGTGAAAAATGTAGGGGAGGAAGACGTAACGGGTCTTAAAAAAATTGAAACGGAGATCAATGAAATTGATGAATTGATGGCGTTTGAAGCGGTGTATCAAGCTGAACAAGAGATTTCTAAAAGAGAGCGACATTCATCCGAGTATATGGGATTAGAAAACATCCGTAAGGATCTTGAAAGTGATACCATTACACCTTCAGAAGCCCGTCACGCAATCAAGGAGATAATGCGTCATCATTAAGACAAGCTGCGGAAGATCCCTAAGATTCCAATGATGACAAGATAGATGCCAACGATATAGTTGAGTGTTTTCGGAAAAATTAAAATGAGCACTCCTGCAATAAGAGACAATATTGCCATGAGGAGTGCATTTGCAAAAATAACCATCGATCACCTCCACGTTCGATTCTTATAAAATACGCATGTTTCCAAAAAAGGGAAGGAAAATTTTTCCGTATCTGTGCTAATCTGTTCTCTATGAATGCAATTTGTATTTTGGGTGCATCAGGTTTAGTAGGACAAAAAGCAATTGCTCTCATAGATCATCTTCCTAACTTTGAAGTGACGGAGGTGGTTGCTTCAGAAAATCGTTTGGGTCTCACCTACGAAGAATCTGTGGACTGGCAGGAACCTCGTTTGCTTCCCAATTCTGTTGCCAAGCTCAAATTCAAAGAACCCTGTGAGGTCACAAGCCCTTTTGTGATTTCGTCACTTCCTTCTTCTGTTGCCTCTAAAATTGAACCTCTTCTTGCACAAAAGGGAAAACATGTGTTTACCAACAGTTCCTGTTTTAGACTCGATCCAAATGTTCCCCTTGTGATTCCTGAAATCAACCAAGATCAGTTAAAAATTGTGACGCGACAGCCAACTCCAGGAAAGGTGGTTGCCAACCCCAACTGCAGTGCTACTTTTATTGCTCTTGCACTTGCTCCGCTTTTAAAGCTGTCTTCGATTTCTTATGTGAGTGTTGTGACATGTCAAGCCATCAGTGGGGCCGGATTAAATGGACTTTCTGCGTATCAAATTTTGGGGAATATCATCCCATACATTCAAGATGAAGAGGAAAAGATTGCTCTTGAGTTGGCTA
The DNA here is from genome assembly GCA_020440555.1 of Chlamydiia bacterium. GTDB lineage: Bacteria > Chlamydiota > Chlamydiia > Chlamydiales > JAAKFR01 > JAGRNW01. The sequence goes on along the minus strand of JAGRNW010000022.1, from coordinate 8,384 downwards.
AAATCTTAAATATTGATACGCGATTTATTGTCCATACTACCCGTGTTCCGGTGATCAATGGACACACCATCATGTTACACATTCACTTTGACAAGAAACTACATCTCGAGAATGTCAAAGAGCTTTATCAAAATCTATCTCACGTTCGACTATATGAGCAAAAAGATCGTCCTCAGGTATTTCGTGATATCGGACCTTATGATGATCGAGTTCATATTGGACGGCTTAAACTTGTTGACAGAGTTTTAGGAATGGTGGTGATGGGAAATAATCTTACGCGAGGAGCCGCCTCAGCTGCAATCAGAAATCTATTAACTTTTGTTGGAGATCGATCATGCGCATCATCACAGCTCTCATCACGCCTTTTTTAGAGGGGAAGGTTAATCTTCATCAATTTGAAAAAAACATAGAGTTTCAATTGGAAGCTGGTATTGAAGGCCTTCTTGTGTTAGGAACAACAGGTGAGGCAGCGACCCTTTCTGAGCATGAAAGAGGGGAGCTTATCAAAACTGCAGTGACGGTAGTGAATGGACGTGTTCCCGTTTTGGTTGGAACGGGCACAAATTCCACGGCCACTACGATTGCCTATACTAAAGAGGCTGAGAGGTTGGGTGCAGATAGTGCTTTAATTGTGACCCCTTATTACAACCTTCCTATGGAAGAAGGCATTTATGAGCATTATGCGTCAGTTTGTCAACATACTCATATTCCTATCTGTCTCTATAATATTCCTAAGCGGACAGGGAGGAATCTCTCTCTGGAATTGATTAAAAAACTCACAAAATTTGACCAAATCATGGGAATTAAGGAATCTTCACCAGATTTTTATCAACTTGGTTTTTTTATCAAAGAATTTGGAACTAGATTGAAAATATGGAGTGGGGATGACGGAGCGGCACTGTCAGCGATGGCCCTTGGGTGTGATGGATTGATGTCTGTGGCCTCCAACCTGATACCTTATCAAATTAAAGAAATCATAGACCTTACCTTTCAATCAAATTTTAAAGAGGCAAGAGAGAAATTTTTTTCTCTGATCCATCTTTTTGATGCACTTTTTACGGAAAGTAACCCTATTGGAATTAAAGCTGCGATGGAGTTATGTGGTTATTCTGTTGGATCGCCGCGACTTCCTCTGAGCCCTATGTCAAAGTCCCATCGAGAACGTCTACAAACTATTTTACAAGAGTTAAAATGCAACGCAATCCCTGCTTTAAGCAGTATTCCCATGACTACCTCTTTGTAGAAATTGGAAAAAGGGTTCAAGCTTTTGAGCAGACCCATCCTGACGCAAATTTAATCAGCCTAGGCGTTGGAGATACGACAGAGCCTCTTCCTTCGTCTATCGTGGATGAAATTGTTAAGAAAGCCCGAGAATTAGGAACTCGAGAGGGGTATCGAGGGTATCCTTCGTCAGTGGGAGATCGAGAATTGCGAGAAAAAATAGCTGAATGTATTTATTGCAATACCATTTCTCCTGATGAAATTTTTATCTCCGACGGAGCTAAATGTGATATCGGTCGTTTCCAATGGCTCTTTGGGAAAAAAACAACCATGACTGTGCAAGATCCTTCTTATCCTGTCTATACCGCAACGCATTTCCTTTCTGGAAAAAAGAAAGTATACACTCTTTCCTGCTGTCCTAAAAATAACTTTTTCCCGAAAATAGAGAATTTTCCTAGAACAGATTTAATTTATCTTTGTTCTCCCAATAATCCGACAGGAACTGTTCTGACTCATGACCAGCTCGAGAGAATTGTAACGATTGCAAAACGAACAAAAGCTTTCATTCTTTTTGATGCTGCCTATGCTGCCTATATTCGAGATCCCGCGCTCCCTCAAACAATTTATGAGATTTCAGGTGCCAAAGAGGTCGCTATTGAAGTGGGATCTTTTTCTAAACTTGCTGGGTTTTCAGGAGTGCGCCTGGGATGGACTGTTATTCCCAAAACAGTGTGTTTTGATGAAGGAACATGGGTTGGAAAAGATTGGACGACCATTGTGACCACTTTTTTTAATGGTGTGAGTCACCTCTCCAAAGCGGGAGGGCTGGCTGCATTGACTGATGAGGGAAGGAGGGCGACTCGTGCTATCTGTGATTCCTATCTTGCAAATGCAGCTCTGCTACGTAAAACCATGGAAGCGATTGGCTATAAGTGTTACGGAGGGGTGAATGCTCCCTATCTTTGGGTTGATCTCAACGGAGGATCCTCTTGGGAAATTTTCGATAACTTTCTTCGGAGAGCTCATTTGATTACCACTCCGGGCGTTGGTTTTGGGAAAGGAGGTGAGGGGTATTTAAGGTTGAGTGCTTTTGGCGAAAAAGAGCGTATCCTTGAGGCCTCTTGTCGTCTTCAGAGCGTTTGCAGTTTAAGAAATTCATGATTGAGTACGGCATTTTTGCCTGGATCAGTCTTCGACTGATCCAGTAGATTTAAACAAACGGGATTTAGACAACAACTTTCTAGACGGAACAACTTTCTAGAGTATATATAATAAAATTAATATAGATATGATACTATTAGCTTAAGAACCTGAGTTTTGGGTTGTCTTCCTCTGGATCCGAGGGAGAAAAACCCAAAACTCAGGTTAAGATTTTGTTTAATTAGTTGAATTAATAGTGAATTCTTAACAAAAGGTGGGTTTAGTTTTATGGATATGGGTTTAGTTGTTGTCTCATTAGTGATGAGTGTTGTTGGACTAGGAGGTGGCTCGGTTGCAGTTGTTGGTTGTACGCATGGAATCGATCAAAAGATTACGGATTTATTTAAAAAATATTTAATAAAAGAAAAAAAAGATCAAATAGGTAATAAATATTATGAAGGACTACCTCAAGGAAATAGATTTATAACGGATAAGGATCTTTAATTTCAAATTTATACCGCATGGGGAGGAACTATGACTCTTCTTGGACCAGGTTTGATTGCCTCCATTGGAGGATCAGGAGTTGTTTATGACCATATTTGGTTATGCTATCTGGAGTTATCCTGCTGAAGGAGGACAAAAAAAGTAACCGAGATGTGCCGAAACAATTTGAAAAATCGATTTTTAACCACGCTGGACATTCCAAAATTTGATCGTGTTCACATGGCCCCTGTCGTAGCGAGATAGCCAAGTTGTCAGATTGAGTTTTGCGCAGGACAACTTTTCTATTTACAATTTCTCCTTCATCCCTTACCAAATAAAATATAAATTTTGTTTAACAAAAGGTGTGTTTAGGGATGTTAAAACTTCAATCCATTTTATGTTGCCTGGTGATGGCTTCTGCTTTTGCAGCGGAAGAAAGTATTTGTTTACCCTCCCCTGATTTTTCGAAATGTTGTTTTAAGGGATATCGTCAAGCTGCTTTTGCTGATCGTGCCAGTGGTGTCAATCTCAAATCTGAAATAATCGGGGGTAAGTTGCTGATTCAAAACTATGGGCATGGAATGCATGGTCATTCAATTACTTGGGGGAGCGCTGAAATGGTAGCATCCTACATTTCTGTGGAAAATAAACGACCTGTTGCCATCATTGGTGCTGGAGTCAATGGACTTTCTGTTGCTAATATTTTGCTTGATCGAGGTTATCCTGTGACAATCTACGCTTCGTGCTATCCTCCTAACACCGCCTCAAATATTAGCCCCTACCTATGGGAACCAGCAAAGGCACCCCGTGATGATCAAAAAGATCTCTACAAAAAACTCAATGAACTATCTTATCTCCATTTCCGAGATTTAACAGCATCCGCTTCTCCTGAATACCGCGGAGTCACGATGATTCCCGTTTATACGTTTGGGGCTTCTGACGCTATCAAAGCAGAGCATAAAGATGTCAAGGATGTAAGCGTTACATTTTGTTCGGGGCGTAGTTATAAAGGATTTCAATGGTGTACAATTGCAATAGATACGGATCTGTACGTTTGTGATCTTTTCCGAAAGGCGCAAGAGAAAGGGGCTTATTTTGTTCCCCGTACCATCAAAAATAAAGGAGATCTTCTTTCTTTAAAAGAAACAATTATCGTTAACTGTTCTGGTGTAGGAGCAAAAGAAGTGTCAGGAGATACAACAGTGATTCCTGTTTGTACAAAGTTCATGACTTTTGAACCTCAACCAAGTATTGAGTATGCAGCCGAAGTTTTTGAGGGGGACAATCGGCTCTTCTTTTATGTACCCGGTTCCTATCGTCTTTCGCTCGGTGTGATCACTTCAAAGGGGGATAAGGCTTGTGACGCTGATGAGGTTAAGGGACACAAGCTTGTGAAAAACGCACAAGACTTTTTTGCTTTTCCATAAAGCAGTTTTTCTTTGAAAAAATCATTCGAGATTGGAAGCGAAACTACACCCATACTCAATAAAACGGCAACAAGGCTGGAACCCCAGACGTTTGTAAAGATTTTTTCCCTCTGAAGTGGCTGCTAGCGTTGATCTAGTATACCCCTTTTCCAGGGCTCGTTTCAGTAAATGGTGCATCATCGCGGTCGCGAGCCCCTTCTTCCGTGCTTTAGGGACTGTGAAGATATAATAAATTCCAGCAACACCCAGATGAAAAAAAACAACCCCTGTTGTAACGGGTTGACCCTTTCGGTCGTAGAGTACATACATCTCAAAGGGGGCTCCCTCTTCAAATAGAAAAGTGGGCACGTGGGCGTAGATATCAGAATAAGCCCTTTCGGTGATTCCAATTTGTGTCAGAATATGAACAAAATCGGCGATGTCTTCGTGAGAAACAGCCCGTCTCACATCATGCACAGAATCGACAGGAGTATAATGAGCGAAATCAAGCGACATTCCGATATCGTCTTCTTTGAGCTGTAGCCCTGCCTCTTGGAGAAGTTGGTGCAGATTGCTAGGGGTGTCCTGAGCAAGACTTGTCCACCAGGCAAATGGAAGATTTTGCTCACGGTAAAAATTAAGGACAAATGAGATGCGTTCTTTAGCATTCTTCTCAGTAAAACGAGTCGTTAAAACGGTATTGAAGTTATCATCAGGGACTTTTGAAGCAATGAGAGTCACATCGGGTTGATAAAAAATGAATTGCGTAGAGATATATCTGCAAAAATAAATCATAAAAGCATGCATATTGATATGAAGGGCATCGATGATTTCTTCTTTTGCCCACATAGATTTTCGTGGTCCCAATGGTGGATAATGAAGTGGAGCAGTTCGCTCTTGTACAGCCTTTTTATCTACTTCATTGATAAATGTTTCTAGGCTATGAGAACATTTATCAACCAGTCCAGATTTCAGGTCACTGTATTCTTTAACTTTTTCAGGATGAGCATTTAAATAGAAAGCAAAGCGCAGATAACGAGATGCTTCCGGATCAGAATCTTCAAAAATATGGAGATGAACATTTTCTTTGTGAAAATAGCAGTGTCCTTGCATTTCATGCTCTTTTAAAGAGGTATATCCAGCTTGTGTTAAGAGGGAGTTTTTTGTTGAAATCACTGAGATATCGTTTGTGACACCAAGAATATCGATCACAGACTTGCTGTTGCAGTCCTCAATTGCGGTGCTTCCGATATGATGAAATTTAATGATTAATTCATCGAAGATTATTTCGAGTCGTTCTTTTTCCTCAGCAAAGCGTTTAACCCATTCTTTTTGTTCGAATTGATCGTGAATATCTGAAATCATCTCTATTTTCATGTCTGAATCTTTTTTCAGATGACCTCGCCGACGTATAGGCTGAAAAAATCCAAATTGAGAGCAAAGGAGAAGAGCCTGTTTAAACTCTCATCACACATGTTTTCTGCGCTAAATCAAACAATCTGAAAAAAATTCGTCAAAAATGACAGGCGACAAAATTTTAAACAGGCTCTAAACGATTAATAGCGCCTTCTTCCTCCGCCAAATCCACCACCTCGATTCCCACGATCTACGCGAGGGCGAGCTTCATTGACCGTCAGCGTACGACCGCCCGACTCAGTTCCGTTGAGCGCCTCGATAGCTGCTTGAGCTTCTTCGTCTGTGTTCATTTCCACAAAACCAAATCCTTTTGAACGTCCGCTTTCTCTGTCGATGATCACTTGTGCCGATACAACCGTGCCATGAGCCTCAAAAAGTTCACGAAGACTGTTATTATCTAAAGAATGGGAAATGTTCCCTACATACAATTTTTTAGCCATGGCTGGCCTCCTTTACTTGCTTTATAATTTGATTACTACTTGGAGTGAATGCAAAAACACCTTTTCAGCACTCGCAAATGTGGCGTAACTATATACGCTCATCATTATTATAGCCAGCTAAATCTTCTTCAAGGCTTCATCTTGCTACCCCTTTAACCTGAATTTAAAATTTTCTTGCCTACAAATATAAATTTTGGATTAATCTTTGCAAGATGTTTACCTATGTTTTTCTTATTTGCTTCTTTCTTTTTACTCCTCTTTTTGCCGCCTGTCCATCTGCAGATCCTTTTTTAAGAAACATCCCTCTATTGATTCCGGAAGGGGGAGTGGTGAATACGCTTAATGATAAATTTTTTACATTTAATTCTCCTCAATTCAAAACAGATGATTTTGGAGATGCAGTCGTTGTTTGGAGAACCTTTGATGGGACACGTCAAGTTTTGCAAGTTGCCACCAAACAGAACGGAGAAGATTGGATTTTTCCTGGCGATCCTCGGTTTCCAAACAATAATTTAAATTATTTTATGTTTCCCATCGAAGCAGACGAATTTACAGTTGATATGGATCGGGTGGGAAATATTGTTGTTGTTTGGCTTGTTTTTAATGGATGGCATAAAGTTGTTCAAGCAGCGTTTAAACCTGCTGGAGGAGGCGACTGGATCTTTCCAGGCAACAATACAAGTCCTCTTCTTAGCGATCCACGACAGCCAACCAACAATCTTTCTTATTTTGATTTTTCCATCAACACTCTTCCTCAGGTCTCAATTGAATCGGGAGTGGTGGCGATTACCTGGGAGGTATTTAATGGGACAAATAATGTTGCTCAGGTTGCTTTCAAATATCCAGAAGCAGATTTTCGGCTCCCTGGCGATCCTCGTCAACAAAATCATGTTCTTTCACCTTTTTTCTTTAATCTTGTTTCTCCTCCCCAGGTGGCTGTTGATCTGTGTGGAAATATTGCGGTCACTTGGAAGATTTATAACCGGATTAAAAATGTGGTTCAATTGTCAACAAAACCATTTGGACTCACAACGAATTTCTCAAAACCAGGAGATCCCCGCTTTCTTCCTAATGTAGCCTTTCCATTTCCAACTCAGCCACAGTGCGAACTGATCGGTATCGACTCGTTTAGTATCAAGAATGGACAAGTTTTCATCTTTTGGACACTCTTTGATGGAACGCGTAATCTTTTGCAAGCGGCCACCATTGCCCTTGATCCATGTTTTTGAATTGTTAAAAGTTTATTGAATAAAAAAAAAATATATATTAATCTTAAGCGAAAGGTTAAACACTGGAGCGAAAGATGAGTTATTTTTCTATTGATTCTGTAGTTCGACGGCCAATCCCTTCTTCAGAGGATTCTAAGAACGTAGTTATTGAACATTTTTCTTCTACAACTAATTCGGTGCAAAAAATTTTTTATGAAGTTGTTGTGCCTCCAAAAGAACCGAAAGAAACTGCCCATCTTGAGGTGAATCAAGGTTTTTTCTCTGACAGAATGATTGACGGTGAGGTGCTCAAGTTAAAGACTCGAGGAAGGAAAAAATTGCCTAAACCTGAGCAGTGTTCTCATTGCGGTGTGACAGAGAGTCCCGAATGGCGACGAGGTCCTCTGGGACGTCGCACTCTCTGCAACGCTTGTGGTCTGCTTTATGCAAACAGAGTCAAGTTGATAAGAACAGGGAAAATCGAAGAAGTTCTAAACTAAATCCAGATTTGAACCTGAGAGTCTGTTTAAAATCTTTTTAAGAGAAAGACTATAAAAGCAAGAGCCACCATATTCAGGCTTGTATTAAAAAGGATTCTCCAGTAATTCCCGGTAAAAAAATCCTCCTCTATATAAAATGATTCCAAAAATTTTCTTCGCGAACCATAGAATCATACATGTCGGTCTCTCACACTTTGAAAAATACACAAGTTGATAATGAGCGATCAGGCCAAATTATAGGTGCAGCCATCGAAGTGCATCGCGTTTTAGGCGGGCCAGGACTATTAGAGAGCATCTATGAAGCTGCTCTATGTCATGAATTTTCTTTGAAGAAATTAAAGTTTCAAAGACAATTGCTTATTCCTGTGAGGTATAAAGGAATTGTGATTCGAGATCCACTCTATTTAGATCTCCTCGTTGAAGGAAAAATAATTGTAGAAGTAAAGGCGACTGAGCAGAACCCAATCATCCATCAAACGCGGCTGCTTACCTATTTACGTCTCACTGGCATCCGCTTAGGATTGCTGATTAATTTTGGTAAGCGCCATGTAAAAGATGGTATTTGTCGTT
>JAGRNW010000021.1 GCA_020440555.1 Chlamydiia bacterium | reverse complement strand
GTTTGCTCCGCAAATCTTGGGATTTTCAGACGAAGTAAATGGCCAAGGGCCCTTTACGAGTCTAAAAAGCACAAGAGATGCAAGCAAACTCACTGAATCCGAGGGAGAAAAACCCAAAACTCAGGTTACTAGTTCGCAAAAACAGCAATTGAATGGAGAAGAAACTTCGCAGCATTGCTACGATATGTTTAAATTTACTAAAGAAAACAAGAAGCCTTTAAATTCTGTAGAAAATCCTGTAAAGGATATCTTTGGAGACACGTAAAACTTCGTAACGATTCTCATACCCCCAACGAAGGAGGAAATATGCGAACCGTTACGTTTTTTTTTAATGAAGCGAGAAAATACTCGATATCCTCTTCCGTAGTGTACACCCCAAATGAAATCCGTGCGCATGATGTAATCCCAAGAAAATCCATTGCTGGTTGATTACAAAGATGCCCTGACCGTATAGCAATATCTTGACAATCAAGAAGTGTCGCCAGGTCAAGAGGATGAACACCCTCGATGGTAAAACTCACCAAACTGCTATTGGGCTCTCCTATCACCTTTATATTTGACATGTTTTGCAAGCTAGCAAGAGTAAGCTCTAGCAAATGTGCTTCCCATTTTGCAATCGACACCATTCCAATTGAATTTACATAATCAATCGCTGCACCTAATCCAATGACCTGAGCCACCATAGGCGTTCCTGCTTCAAACTTGAGAGGAGGGGGAGAATAAGTTGTTTGTGTGAGGGTCACCTGTTCAATCATATCCCCTCCACCATCGTCTGGGGGCATCTGCTCAAGAAGATTCAGTTTTCCATAAAGAACCCCAATCCCAGTAGGACCGTACAGTTTATGGCCTGAAAAAACATAAAAGTCACAATTAAGATCCTGCACATCGAGAGGAAGATGGGGAGCTCCTTGGGCACCATCAACGATAAGATAGGCCCCCACATGATGAGTAAGTTCTCCGATGTGCTTTAAAGGATTCACATGACCAAATACATTTGATACGTGAGGAATTGAAACAATTTTGACTCGCTCATCGAGAAGCTCTTTCAGAGAATGAAGATCTATCTCTCCTGAAGCATGAAGATTAATAAATTTAAGTTGACACCCTCTCGCCTTGGCTATCATTTGCCAAGGGACCAAATTAGAATGATGTTCAGCCTTTGTCAGGAGAATCACATCTCCTTTTTCTAAACAAAAATTGCCCAAAGAACGCGACAGCAAATTGAGGCTTGCAGTTGTTCCTCGCGTAAAAACAATTTCAGCTGTGTTTCGAGCATTAATAAAATTTTTTACTTTCTCTCGGGTTTGATTGTAAAGAGCCGTGGCCTGCTGCATCAGGTGGTAAACACCACGATGAACAGACGCATTGGATGTGGCATAAAAGCTGGAAATAGCTTCGATCACAACTTGAGGTTTTTGTGTGGTAGCTGCGCTGTCTAGATAAACAAGGTTGGGGTGAACAGCAAAAATAGGAAAGTCCTTTTTTTGCATCATGATCCTGCAAGCGAGGTTGCAAGAGCACGGGCAGATGGTAGAGTCATTTCGTCGAGAATCTCTTGAATGAATCCACGAATCAATAGATGTGTGGCGTGCGCTTTAGGGATTCCCCTTGTTTGAAGGTAAAAAAGCCCCCTTTCATCAACGTAACCAATAGTTGCACCATGGGAAGCTTTGACATCATCAGCAAAAATTTCAAGATTGGGCTTAGTTGTTGCAATAGCATGATCACTTAAAAGAAGATTATTATTGAGTTGATAGGCCTCTGTTTTTTGAGCAATTGGATCAACATAGATTTTTCCTTCAAATTGAGATTGGGAGTGCCCTTTTAGAACCCCTTTAAATTGTTGATTGGAGCGAGTGTAGGGTTTTCTATGATGAATTAGAACGTTGGTTGTATGTTTGCTTTTTTCATCAAGAAACACCGCTCCCCGAAGATCAGCTGCGGCTCCCTCACCATCGAGTGTGATTCGGTACGTTTGGTGGGAGTTTCCCTTGCTAGCTCCAATTGCCTTAAGAGTAGCTCCTCCTTTAAGCCCCCCCTTGAACATCATCCTCCCCTCCCCAATTAAATCCATCGTAAAACGGCTATTGGATTCACATGAAAGATCAAAAACAGCATCCCCTTTTTGGACTACCGAAACAGCGAGAGTAGATTCTTTTCCCAACGCAATAAAAAGATGCGCCGTCTCGTCTTCAAGCATAATTTGGAAAGGTGTTTTGTTCTGATATTTTGGAAGAACATAAACAAAAGCCCCATTTTTTGGTCGCTCGTGATCGATGAGACGACTTTGAAAAAAGGTCCCGAATTGAAGATAAGCTTCTTCAAGAGAAAGCACCATGATTCCTTGTGGAACAACCTGGGTGACCCTTCCTTCCTTAAAAAGGAGGTGAGAATGCGCACATTCGGGGTAAATCATACGTTTGCTGCAACCTCCTTCATGACCCAGTCGTACCCATTTTCCTCCAATTTAAGAGCTAAAGTTTTATCCCCAGATAAAGCAATGGTTCCATCGACAAAGACATGCACAATATCAGGAATGATATGATCAAGCAATCGTTGATAGTGAGTGATTACAAGCAGACCTCTCTCCTTTGACATCAGTTGATTCACACCATATGCTACTACTCGCATTGCATCGATGTCGAGCCCAGAGTCGGTCTCATCTAAAATAGCAAGTTTCGGTTCGAGAAGGGCCATTTGAAGAATTTCATTTCTTTTTTTTTCTCCTCCAGAGAACCCATCATTGACAAATCGCTCTTTAAAAGTTGGATCCATCCCCAAAAGATGCATTTTTTTCAAAAGCAACTCTTCGAAAACCTCTGGAGAAAGGGGAGTTTCTCCCGCGGCTTTTTGCTTGGCATGAAGAGCATGGTGCAAAAATTGTGCGATGGTGACACCAGGAATTTCGGGAGGGTACTGAAAACTCATAAAAAGACCCACGTGAGCTCTTTCTTCAGGTTCCATTTCAAGGAGATCTTGCCCCATAAACAAAACTTCACCACCAACTACTTCATAATCGGGATGCCCACTTAAAACTTTTGCTAACGTTGATTTTCCCGCTCCATTAGGCCCCATCAACGCATGCACCTCTCCCGAATTAATGGTGAGATTAAGCCCCTTAATAAGGAGAGTTTCTTCACATCTGACGTATAAATCTTTGATGACAAGCATATTTAACCTACTGAACGTTCTAATTTTAAAGTGAGCAATTTTTCAGCCTCCGCGGAAAATTCAAGAGGAAGCTTTGCAAAAACATCTTTACAAAATCCATTGACCACAAGATTAATTGCATCTTCCCTAGAGACCCCTCTTGATTGAAAATAGAACAGTTGTTCTTCATTCATCTTAGAGGTAGAAGCTTCATGTTCAACCGATACGTTTGCTCCTCTGGCTTCGATCACAGGGAATGTGTTGGCAGAACATCGATTGCCTACAAGCATTGAGTCACATTGGGTATAGTTGCGCGCTCCTTTCGCTTTTTTGCTGATTTGAACAAGTCCTCGATAACTATTATTCGACGCATCAGCGGAGATTCCTTTGGATAAAATAGTTGATCTCGTATTTTTCCCCAGATGAATCATTTTTGTCCCTGTATCAGCATGCATTTTTCCATTGGTGAGAGCCACAGAAAAAAACTCGCCTGTTGAATGGTCTCCTTGAAGGATACAACTTGGGTATTTCCACGTGATGGCAGCTCCAGCCTCCACTTGTGTCCAGGAAATTTTAGAGTGAGCTCCAGCACATCTGCCCCGTTTAGTCACAAAATTGAGAATGCCCCCCTCGCCAGTTTTTCGATCTCCCGCATACCAATTTTGAACCGTCGAATACTTTATTTCGGCCCGATCAAGGGCGATAAGCTCCACAACAGCTGCATGCAATTGCTGATTAGAATAGGCAGGAGCAGTGCATCCTTCGAGATAACTTACATAAGCATCTTCCTCAGCGATGATTAAGGTTCGTTCAAATTGTCCAGTCTCTTTATCGTTGATTCTAAAATAGGTAGAAAGTTCCATGGGAGAAACGACTCCCTTTGGTACATAAACAAATGAACCATCCGTAAAAACAGCCGAATTGAGTGTAGCGAAGTAATTATCTCCAATAGGAACCACACTCCCTAAGTATTTGCGAATCAACTCAGGATACCGCCCCATCGCTTCGGTGATCGAGCAAAGAACAACCCCTGCTTCTTCAAGTTTCTTTTTAAAAGTGGTGCCAACCGAGACTGAATCAAACACCATATCTACTGCAACATTGGCAAGCTGTTTTTGTTCATCAAGAGGAATGCCCAGCCGAGCAAAGGTCTTCAGCACCTCAGGATCTACCTCATCAAGACTTCCAAGTGTTGGTTTTTTTTTTGGCGCTGAATAATAGGTCATCTCCTGATAATCGATCTTCGGATAAGGGAAATGCCCCCAGTGGGGTTCTTTCGACTTCAACCACTTTTGGTAGGCTTTCAAACGAAAATCGAGCATAAATGCGGGCTCTTCACGTAAACTCCAGATGCGATGAATTGTTTCCTCATTGAGGCCTTTAGGAATTTTTTCACTTTCTACTTGGGTTGTAAATCCGTATTTATATTGAGAGCGTTCTTCCAAAAGCTCTTCTGTCGTCAGTGTTCCCATCAAAAATCCTCTAAATATCTCTGATAGGATAAAACTGTTGAAGGTTAAACGTCAATTATATCTTGGATACTTATAAGAACTTTTTTAGCTCTTCGCCGTTTAGTTTTGATCACTTCACATCTGTATTGTTTAACAAAAAAGATATCTCCCTTTTTAGGGATCGCTCCTAACTGATTCATCGCAAGCCCGCTTAGAGTACGGTAACGCGCTTTCTCCCAATCAGGGAGATTTTCGAGATGGAAATGATCATTAAATTCATCGATAGGAAGATTCCCATCAGCAATCCAGGAATGGTTGTCCACCTTCAAAATACCTCCACCTTCCTCAAGCGTAGAAGTTTCAATGTCCTTTGTAATTGCCCCCATGATATCGGTGATTGTGATCATCCCCTGGATACTTCCATATTCATCAGCAACAAGGGCCATCGTTGAATGTTTTTTCTTTAAAAGGTCGATCAATTCAAAGACCCGTTGATTCTCCTGAACAAAAATGGGGGGAGATGCCACTTCTTGAATTTCAAATTTTTCTTCCTCAAAAGCCTTTAAGAGCATTGTTTTGGCGTCGACCATCCCAATCACTCGGTCGATCTCTCCTTCACACACGGGAAAATGGTCTTGCTCACTCTCAATCATTTTTCCTCTGATTTCCTTTTCGGAGTCTTTGATATCAAGCCATTCCATATCCACCCTTGGGCGCATCAAGACTCCCACATGGCGATCTCCCAATCGGAAGATATTTTCAACCATCTCCTGCTCTGCCTCCTCAATGACTCCAGCTTTGGCCCCTGTTTCAAGCGCTACAAGAATCTCTTCTTCGGTGATTTTGTCTTTTTTTCTCCCTCTGGAAAAAAATCGAGAAAAAATCTGAAAAGAAAGAACAAAAGGGTACGTTAAACCGATGAGCCACTTAATAGGATATACGCAAATAGGCGCCAACTTCTTCCAGTAAATCGCCCCGAGAGTTTTAGGGATCATTTCAGTGAAATAGAGCATGGTGAGGGTAACGACCACTGAAGCTAAGGCAAGCCAGTCATTTCCATAAAGTTCTACTACCATCGCGCCCACACCTGCCGCGCCAAAAGTATGCGCAATGGTATTGAGAGTTAAAATTGCCGCAAGTGGACGATCGATTTTCGCGCGTAATTCTTCTAAAATACCTCCTGCTGAGGAACCTTTTTTTTTGAGTATGACAACAAAGGGATCATTACAAGAAAGAAGAACGGCTTCAAAAATGGAGCACGAAAACGAAATAAGATGGGAACCAAAAAAGTAGGCGAGTAACGCTATCATCTTCTTCACTTTTAGAGGAAAAAACTTTAGGAATAAAGAGATTTGCGATAAAAATTCGTTTTTTTAGCCCATACCCCAAACGACTATGCTCCGTTTTTTCGTCTTTTTGTCCCTTCTTGTACTCACCTCTTGTCAACCCTGTTATGTCAATTATTGCCGGGAAGGAGCCCCCGAATTCGTGATGGATTCCTATAGAATCAAAGAAGGTAAATTCTCAATTCTCGAACTTGAAGGGGAACAGATTTGCCCCCTCCCTTGTGCTTATCTCCAAGAGTACGAAGATGTGATCGATGAGGACGATGTGCTTCGAATTGCGATTTACCACCCCACAAGGGAGGATCTGATCACCGCAGTCTCATCCATCGGAAGCTTAGTAGGATACCGTGTTCAGTGTGGTCAGATTCAACTTCCTGGTCTTGATCCCGTCATAATCAAAGGACTCACTCTTACTGAAGCAAAGAACAAAATTCAAAAATTTTATGATAAAGAACTTAACGATATTAAGGTTTTTATTGAATATGAAACACGCCTTCACAGCAATGTTGAGCTTTCGGGAGCAGTTGAAATCTCACACGTTCCCGTCAATGGACGGATTCGTCTCTATGAAGTTTTATCTAACGCAGGCGTTCCTCCAGGAGCCAATCTTTTCAAGAGTTATGTATCAAGGGGAGGAATTCTTCTCCCTATCGACCTTTATCAATTGATTCATAAAGGAGATATGTCACAAAACATCGTCATGCGCCCTAAAGATAAAATTTTTATTGCAGACCCCATGGAGTCAACGGTGATGGTCATGGGAGAGGTGGGATATGCCCAGGTCATCCCTGTTCCTCATGGATCAATTTCTTTACGCGAAGCGATTGCTATTGCGGGAGGAATCCCCTTTACAGGAGATAAACGCTGCATTCAAGTGATTAGAGGAAATATCATCAATCCGAAAATTTATCGCCTCTCGTGGAACCACATTCTCCATCTCCCCAATGATAGTTTACTTTTGATGCCTGGAGATACTGTTTATATCTCTGAAAAACCCATCACTAAATGGAATCGCTTCATTGATCAATTACTCCCCAGCAGCTTGCTCATTGATCTAGGAATCAAAACACGAGGATTATTTCATTGAGTTCTGAACTTATTTTTTCAATCAGTGATTTTTTTACAGCTGCTTGGAAGTTAAAATGGAAAGTCTTTATAGCCGCTTCATGCGCAGCTTGTTTAGCTTTTGGAATGAAGCTCAAGGACCCTTTATTTTATACAGCGAAAGGGACTTTTAAAACCAATGCGACTCAGCGTGGAATGAATGAAATTCTTGCAAGCATTTTAGGTGACGCCAATTTTCTTAATTCTTCCAATGAATTGGATCCTAAAATGGTTCTTACTTCTCGACCTCTTATGGAGGAGGTGATCAAAGAGCTCAACCTTCAAGGGGAACTGCGCAAAGATAGGCAAAACTCACTTTTTAAACGAATCTGGAATAACTTATTGGCCGAATATGCTTATTACTACTATGGAGAAAAAAGGAGACCCACCATCTCTTATTGGTCCAAAAAGATCATCATCCCTGACAGGCAAGTCCTTGAAGAAAACCCCATCCCCATAAAATGTTGCCAAATTCATTATCCCATGGAAATTTTTACCAAATTCCGTATCCGTATTGAAGATGCCACCTCTTTCTCAGTCTTCGATACCAAGGGAACATTCATTGGGAAAGGAGAGTTAGAGGTGCCTTTCTCTTGGCAGGGAGGATCTTTTACTCTCCAAAAAGGAGAAGAGTTTTCTTCCTATGCAAGGGGAAACTATACGCTTACCCTTCTTCCCTGTTCCCTAGCAGCAATCGCTTTAATCGACAAGATTCATATCAAGAGAGATAAAGAAAATGCTTCACTTCTCACCTTGACCTACAGGGGGCTAGATAGGCATGCAGCTCCCCTCATCATCAATCGATTAATGGAAAAATACCATGATTATATCAAGCAAGAAAGTGCGGTAAAAACAACTGAACATATTAACTACCTTAAAACTCGAAAAGATGAAATGACGCACGATTTTTTCTCTTCCCTTGAACAGAAGAAGGCGATGTTAGTTGATCATATTCAAGCGGGAGGATTTGCGACTTTGAAAGGCGAAACTGAGTTTATTGGAAAGTCACTAGGCAATTGTCATGAGACCCTCAGAAATTTGGGTGAAGAATTGCAACGAGTTGATCTAGCCCTCAGACGAGAAAGAAGAGACCATCCAAATTCCTACCTACCCATCAAAAAGATTATCTGCGAAGTCGAACGACTCACCCCCATTCTGGAGTATGATGGAAGTGATATCCAAGAGACAAAACAACAATTGCTTCATCTCAACTCTCTATTGGAAGAAAATAGCATACAAGATGCTCAACTCACTGCATGTATTGAAGATATTCCAAGCGAGTCATTTGAAATTTCTCATCTTCAATCCTTTTTGCATGATCCCAGCCTTCATACTTTGTACGAAAAAACTCACGCTCTCCAACTCGCCCTGATTGATCGAAACAACTGGAGCGCTCATGAAATTCTGCGCATTCAAGAAGATTTGGAGACACAAAAGACCTATCTTCTCACCCATTTGAAGTCGCTGCAACAAAGTGAACGTACAAAGAAACAGGCTTTGGAAAAAGATAGAGAAAGATTGCTCAAAACCATCAGACAACTCCTTGTCATCCAATACAGACAGACAGAGGAAGATTTGGAAAAGCTTGTGAAAAAAGGAACCTGTCTTCCAATTCGGTGGATCAATGAACAAAAAATAAAATTTGAAACGACACTCTTTACCACGTTGATAGAATCTTTGGCGGGAATTACAGAAAGTAAAAACCTTTCCCATCATCTCAAACCTTACGACTCCAAGCCACTAGAATTCGCTTATCCCACACTTCTTCCTGATCCTCCACACCTTCGATTTAGATTGCTTGCTGGATTTTTATCCGGGGGGATTGGCAGTCTTCTTCTGATCTCATGCATCACACTATGGCGAGGTCCCCAAGCAACCATGTTAAACCTTAAGTCGCTTGGCTACACTTGTTTTCAAGGAGATTCTGTAGAAGAACTCTTCCTTTATCTCGAAAATATGGCCCCCATCAAAATTATAGGAATCATAGCAAAAACAAAATGGCGATGCGCAAACCCTCTAGTTCAATATTTTGAAGGGACAACGATCTGCAGGATTGCTAATATTTCCTCGGAAACGATCAAAGCAAGCATGGATCCTAATGCCAAACGGACTCTTCTCCTCTCTTCTGCACAAATAGGTTCCCAAGCATTTAGACATCTAGAACGGGTTTCAGATCTTATATTGTGTGAGATTGAAGATGAAAAACTGGAGCCCATTGTAAACTATCCTTTTTCAAAACCGTTTGCTACCATTCATTACCCTTTGCCAAGGGAAAAAGAACCTCATTCTCTCATGTCAAAACAGTTTGAGGAATCCAGTTGTAAAACTATCATCTGTGACGTACTTCAATAACGCATTTCTTTTGAGAAATTTTGTCTATCAATCGGGAAAGTTGTTGCTGGTTAAAAGTATCTAAATTCGCATCCCATTCATCCAAAAGAACAATGGAAGCATCCAGCTTTTCCAATATCTCTTGTAAAGTCTTTTGCACCAACTGGCCCCTAGAGAAACCATCTTTTGATAATTGAAAAGCCAGTTCGTGTTTTGCTGGCAAATAAAAGGCCTCCCCGCCCTTCATGAGTTTAAATAACAAAAGAAGAGAAGATTTCCCACTTCCATTTTCTCCTTTAATTGTATAGCGGCCTTGGCAAGGTAAGGACTCAATGATAGTCTTAGAAGGGATTTCGGTCTCGTGACAACTGACTCGAATTTTATCCCAATGAACACGTTTTTCTAATTTATCATAAGATTGCTCGATCTGCGGAAAATCTGAAGAATCTAAAAGATTCCTGACAGTATTCATTCGACTTTTTTGCATAGGAAAATCTGCTAACACAAAAAGCATTTCATAAGAATAAGTTGACATCTGAAAAAGCCCTGGCAAAGCGACAATCATAATAGCCAAGGTCGTCAAATTATACTCATACATCATGGGTAAATAACATATCAGAGCAAAAGAAGGCCCAAGAAGCACAAATGCCATCCCCATACTGACCCCCTGGCTCAAACTTTCAAGTTTAATACTATTTGCAGAAAGTCTTTTTCCTCGTTTATCAGTTTTCTTTTGCCAGATGTTAAAATTATAGCTATTTCCCAGTAAAATATTATCCCATGCTTTTAAAAGCATCGAAGTCCATTTAATGCGCCCTTGCTGTGCCCGTATAGATAAAATTCTCTTCCATTTCTTTTGAGTTTTTAAAATCAAAAAAGCTAATAAAATACCCGTTGCATAAGAAATTAATAACAAGGGCTCCACAATGAACACCAAAATAATAAGATTAAAAAAAACATTCAATCCACATGAAGCAAAATAATATAAATAATCAAGGTAGCCATTAATTGTTTGAGGAGCTTCTCCTGTTAAAATAGAAGACAGAGTGGAGTGGTGAGAAGAATTGGTCCACTTCACAATTTGTCCATGGTAAACAGAGGAAAAGATATTAATGTATTGGATATTCGCCCACGCCTTGGCCTTGGCCATTTCTATCAACGCGGCAGCACCTGGAAAATAGGGAAGAAATAGAGAGGCTAAATAAAATCCCAAAAATTTGTAGGAAAAGTTTCCTTGTTGAATTTGCGCTATCAGGCGGGTAATCCAAATAGTCGACGAGGCAACGATCAATTGTTGTATAATCAATAACCCTATTGCAATCAGAACGCCTTGATTAAAAAGGTGAAACCTCTTCTTCTCAAATGCCACACTATCGCCCTAAAATTCTGTAAAATACTTCATATTTTTATAGTCGCTTGACTCTATTTCGACTGTCGTTCAGATGCGATTCAATAAGGCGGATGATTTTACCCAAAATCCCTTTTATGCACAAGCAATTGTAAGCAATTGAAGATTAATGCTTTCAAAGATAATTCTTCAAATTGTTTCGGCAGACATTCACTAAACCCCTTTCAAAACGTCACTGCTCACATACCCTCTCCTTCGTCGATGGCAGGTGGGAAATAAAAAGCCAGGCAGAAGATTAGCTGTAGGAATGTCTAAAAGGAGGTCCACTGATGTTCTCTCGGAGATATACCCATTCCACTTCAAGAATTGATTTTCAACAACGCGAAAGCTCCCGCGATTGAACGATCATAAATGACATTAGGTAATCGCGCACAGTCCTCACAAGGCTGTGCGCGATTACCTAATGTCATTTATGATCGTTCAAGCCCGGGGCTTTGGCACAGTCGAAATCCCAATTCTTGAAGTGGAATGGGTATAAAATCACTCATTTTATACTCGCTTGAATGTACGCCTCAAGGGCAGAGACATAGGCCGAAGCGATCCCTCTCAGATAGGTGAGTTCTTTTTCACCCTTTGCTTCTTCTCCTCTAAGAAAATAAAGTCTCCCCAGAAGATAATGGGCCTTTTCATGATTGAGACAGACAGACAAAGTTTTCTTAAGCGCTGCTATAGCCTCTTCCTCCTCCTGAAGATCAAGATAGGCGATCGCGATATAAAATAGCGAATCTGAATCCTCTGTGTTCAGTCGAACAGCCTCAACAAAGGACTTAATCGCTTGCCTAGGCTTTTTGCTGGTTAAATAACAAAGCCCTAAATTGTAATGACTATCTGCCACGTCAGACCGTAAAGAAATCGCTTTTTCATAAGCATTCATCGAATCTTGCCACCGCTTTTCGTAGGAAAAAAAAAGTCCCAACTTAATCCATCCTTTCCAATAATCTGGACTAATAGACACTGTTTTTTTTAAAAAGTTAATAGCATCGGGAATATGGCCTTGTTCCCCCAAAGCTAAAGCAAGATTGTAACAGGCCTTATAATGTCCTGCATCCAGAGAAATGGCATGCTTGTAATATTTGATAGCGTCGTACATCTTTCCAGCTTGATCATAAACACATCCAAGGCTAAACATACACTCAGCATCTCGAGGATGATCTCTGAGATAGGCCCGATATTCACGGACCGCCTCTTCATAAAGGCCTTTTCTTTCATAGGCAGCTCCGAGGCAATAGCGGATATATCCATTTTCCGGATCTACTTCAAGACCCTTGTCACACCATCTCAAGCCTATTTCCACGTCATCCCTCTCGATGGCAATAATACTCAGATAACAATAAGCAAGAGGAAGGGAGGGATCATAATGAAGCGCTTCTTTAAACTCTTCTTCTGCTTCGAGATAAAGACCTTCTAAAAATTTTGCAACTCCCGCGCAAAAGCGTTCCTTAGCCATATTGGGATATTCAGCTGAATCCATAGAACCTTGCTCCTTCATTGTTGAATAGCTCAAACTTATGCAAACAATCTGCTTACGAGAGCAAAAAAGAAGACAAGATACGAAAAAACGACGAAGGGCAACTTTTTGTGAGCTGTCCAAGGAGCGATCTGAAGTAAGTTGACTAATATTTTTCCTTTCATAAGCAAATTGTTTGCGTAAGGTGAGTGATAAGATTTCTGAATGCAACTTCAATGCCAGTTATCGATAAACTGTCCAAAAACCTGTCTTCACAGTGGCGTTGTGGGTTTGAGTTCCCGCCACTTTTTGATGAGATTCAGCGCAAGAGGAGCCACCTTATTGCCATACATCCCGTAGCGAAGATAGACCACTACCACGAGTTCTGGCTTGCCAAATTCCTGGGTATAAAGATGTTCTTCCCCGGGAAGCAAAGGAATATTTGGATCGAAACTAATGGCCCCAAACCAAATGTGTTTCACTTTCAAATATCCAGACTTCCCATCTAAACCAAAATGCTCCATTGACTCTGCTGTGCTTGTTTTTCCAACCACTTGATGAATCAAGTTTCCCTCATTAAAAAGAAAACGCACATTGCGAGCTGTCCCCTTCTCTCCCCAAATTACTTGTCTCATCCCTCGCAAAAGAGCTGTTCTTATGGGGGAAGGTAAGAGGATTTTTTTCCTCACTTCAAGAGGCATTTTCTCACACATTGTGGGCCTCACAAGCTCACGTACGATCTTTGGTTTTAAAACAAACCCTCCATTTCCTATGGCCGAAAGCATGACCGCTGCTTGCAGCGGAGTCCCCACAAGAGAGTGTTGACCAATAGCGAATGCATAAAGACCTGTTCTATTGTAGACAACATCTGCAGGCAGAGATCCCCCAAATTCTCCTGGAAGATCAATGCCCGTTTTGGAACCAAAAGAGAATTTGCTGGCAGCCTCAAGAAGATTATCAGGATCTTCAATTACATCTCCTGCTAGGAGAGAAAAATAGGGGTTCGACGAGCTTTCAAGAGCACTGATTAAATCGATCTTTCCAATCCCCGCGTGATCACTGCGAGGAAGTCTCCCTCCTCGATAGTAAATAGGAATCGGGCGTCCATCGATGGTTTTTCCTATCTCCCATCCTCCTAATTTATTTGACACCCTTCTTTTATCATCGATGATGGTCAGAGGATTGAGTTGATCAAATCCCCTTCCTCCTATTACTTGATACCGTTCTAAAAGCGCTTCATAAGCGGGCACTAATTTAAATAAAGAACCAATCGTTGTGGCTTGCCTAAAGGCCCACGAACGGGCAAAACCAAAACCATAGGGAGGATAAAAAGAGGCTGCTAGGTCTTTTTCACGTCCTACACCATCTTCTGTTTTCATCCCTGTGTAGGTCCCTAAAAGGGGACGATTGAGTTCCCTATAAGAACGAAGCGATTTAAGATAAGGAATCACAAGCGTTGAATCGTAAGACTTAAACCATTCACTCAAACTAAAATAGGCTGAGACCCAATTCAATTTTTGATGAGCACCCCCGTGCAATTCTCGGCGCCAAATGAGAAGAATTTGCTTATAAGAAGCCAGCGTCTCCCCCTTTAAAAAGCGAAGATCGCCAGTCAAAAGGAAGGCCATGCTCTCCCATTTCACCTCTTCCCAAAATTGCTCAAATAGAATCTCCTTAGCCCTTGCAAGATAATCCGTATAAGGACGGGCCCATTGCTTTTTTTCCTTCTCTTCTTCTCGTTTCTCTTTTAAATAGGCTTTAAAGTTCTTCTCTTTCCATTGTTTAAATAAATCTGCATCAAAATGGTTCTCTGAAAGGGAGCGTACAGCTTTGGATAAGCTGTGAAAATTTTGACAATCTTCTTTGTAAGCAAAAAGAGATTTATCCCCCACTAATTCAAGAAGATGAGGAGAAAATTTTGTGGAATCAATAAGCATCCTGCACAGATCTGTGAGCAACACCTTTTCGTAATTGGAATAAAGGGTATTAAAATAGGGATGCAATTTCAAAAGAAGTGACTCAATCTTTTTCTTATTCACATCAAAACAATTCGTTAATTCTTCTTGTTCTTGAAGCGTCATCATCACTTTTGTCACTTCATGCCCTTTTTCCCGATAAAGAAAATCCAACACTTTTGCCGCACGCGTTCCAAAAATGGCAAGCAAATCATCCATAAGTATCTGAAGATGAGCTGCCTCTTTAATCGTCCGCATTGCAATAAGCTTTTGTCTCACAGGAGAGGTAGGGGGAAGAATAAGGGCAAGATAGGCCTGTAGATCAAATGACAGGGAGAGCGTTTTAAATCCATTTGAAAAATATTCCTTTGACAAGACATCTTCTCCATTCCAAATAGAGGCAATGTAATTTCTTTGTTCAAGCCATTTTTCAATTTTCTGCTCTCCATCAGTAAAATCTCTTGGATCAAACCGCGGGGATGTTGCCAAAGCTAAAATTTCTCCAGTATTCGGCTCCATCACAACAATACCACCCCCTTTAATCCAAGGTTGATGCTCTGGGATGTCTCCTACAACTATTTTTGGTTCCGCCTCATAAGCGCCAAGCAACTCCTCAGCATATTGTTGCAATTCAGCCGAAATTGTTAGCTTCAACCCGGTCCCAGGGATCGATCTTTCACTTCCTGGCAATTCTCTCAAGTATCTTCCTCGAATGTCTGCAAGATAAACCTTCTTCCCTCTCATTCCTCGGAGATCTTCGTCAAAGGAACGTTCAATTCCAGCTTTGCCTACCTTGTCGTTAATGGTATAGGCTTTTGCCTCAAGCTCTTTAAGTTTCTTTTTTACCTCTTCAATGGTATGATACCCCTCCGGAAGAGGATGTTCTTCCCCCTCTTCCCATTCGAAGATACTGGTTTGCAATTTCTTAAGTTGCAAGGTGATTGAATCATAACGCTCCTTTGTGATCGACCCCATATAACCAACTACCTCGCCTCCTACTTGCCCAAGGGGATAACAGCGTTTCGGACTGATTTGTGCATAAATTCCAGGAAGCTCCCGTTCAAGCATTTTGAGGCGGAAATACTGTTCCTCGGAGATATTTTCTTTGATGACAAAAGGAATTCGCCCAAAAATAGCAGCTTTTGCATGGATAAGATCTTCGATCGCCTCAGCATCCATTTGCAGTTCTGTACCTAGCAAATTAGCAAGGTCGGCGATGTGGTGCTTTCTTTTAAAGAATTTGACTCGTTTTCCCTTTTCATCTCTCTTCCACACCCATCTTGGAACTTCTCGAATGCGGGAATAAAGAATTGCTGCATTATACTGAACTTTATTGACTGCAAGCGGAATCCCCTCACGGTCTCGAATTGTTGCCCTGGGGGACGGTTCAACAACCACCCTCTTTTGAGGACGCCTGGCCTGTCCAAGCTTTTCTTCATGTTGGATCACTGAGAGATGCCAAACTCTGAAACAAATGAGCAACAAAACAATCAGTATTCCATTTAAGACTCGGTTCGCTTTCTCAAAAAGAGAAAAATTTTTTTTTCTTTTAGATCTGTTCGGATTAAATATGGATCGCATAACACTTAAATTCTCGGACTATCTCATTTTCTTGATTAAATTTATATGATGGTGTATGGTCTCCTTTTCGTTTTGCGCCTGTTGTTCAGTGGTAGAACAGTAGCCTTCCAAGCTACTTGCGTGAGTTCGATTCTCACCAGGCGCTATTTCAAATAATTTTAACCAAGACCGAAATCTCACCTCTGTTAGTTTCAAGTGGGATGCCGTGTTAAAAACAAAGAGGGACAAGGCTTGGGACAGACTCAACTTTCAATTAAAGATTTATTAGAAGCAGGGGCTCATTTTGGCCATCAGAAGCGCCGTTGGAATCCAAAGATGAGGCGTTTCATCTTTGAGGCGCGCAACGGGTTGTACATCATTGATTTAGCAAAAACACTGCAAGCTATTCGCGACACATTGGATGTAGTGGCAAAGTGTGTGAGAGATAAAAAATCCATTCTTTTTGTTGGAACAAAAAAACAGGCTAAAGAAGTAATTCGGGGGTGCGCCGAAGAGTGTGGTGAATTTTACGTTTCAGAAAGATGGTTAGGAGGGATGCTCACTAATATGTCTACGATTCGTAACTCTATTAAAACTCTAGATCGAATCGAAAAAAAACTTGCAGCGGGTGGTGGGGGGCTCACCAAAAAGGAACTTTCTCTTCTTGCCAAAGAACAGATCAAACTCGAGAGAAATCTTTCTGGGATTCGAGGGATGAGAAAACTTCCTGGTCTTTTGATAGTGGTTGATCCTTCGCAAGAGCATATTGCTGTTGCTGAAGCCAATAAACTAGATATTCCTGTAGTGGCCTTAATTGATACGAACTGTAATCCAGATCCCATTACCTATCCTATTCCTTCAAATGATGATGCTTTAAAGAGTGTCAAGGTGATTGTTAAGGAATTGACTCGTGTAGTCATCGATCAAAAAAAGGCCATGAATCTTTCTTTCGGCGTAGATATGGAAGAAGCGAAAGAAAAAATGGGACTTCAAAAAGACAAAAGTGCAATTAAGGAAACTATAGAACCCATGGAGGCAAGCCAGTGAATCCAAAAGTGACGCCTCAACAAGTTAAAGAGTTACGAGATCGTACGGGTGTAGGAATGGGCAAGTGTAAAGAGGCCCTTGTGCAGGCTTCTGGAAATATGGAGGAGGCTATTGACATTCTTCGTAAAAGTGGAATGGCTCAAGCAGTGAAAAAGGAAGGGCGTGAAACTCATGAAGGAGTAATCAAGTCGTTGGTTACAGACGAATGTGTTGCTCTCATTGAGGTCAATGCGGAGACAGATTTCGTCGTCAAAAACGAAAATTTTCAGAAATTTGTTGAATTGCTTGTCGAGGAAGTCTGCATCACAAGGCCCACCTCTGTTGCTGAGTTTCTGGTTCAAAAGTATTCTCGTGATTCCGAGATGACGATCGATCAACTTAGGGCTGTGACAATCCAGACTTTAGGGGAAAATATCAAAATTCATAAATTGGAAATTTTTCCCATTAAAGAGAATCATTCGATTGGTGTTTACTCCCATGGAGGGGGCAAGTTGGTCACACTAGTAGAGGTGTCGGGGGCATCAGATGTCCAGGATTTTGCAAAAGATCTTGCCATGCACATCGCTGCCGAGTCTCCCGAATACCTCTCTTCTGATGAAGTGCCCCATCGAGTGAAGGAACATGAAAGGGAGATTGCGAGAGCTCAGATCAAAAATAAGCCTCTCGAGATAACTGAAAAAATTGTAGAGGGCAAACTTCATGCCTATTACAAAACGGTTTGTTTGCTGGAGCAAAATTATGTTAAGGATCCGAATCTCACTGTAGATAAATTTGTAAAAACTGTTTCCTGTGATTATGGGAAGGATTTAAAAATTACCCAGTTTCTTCGCTGGCACGTGGGTGAATAGGCAATGAATTATAAAAGGCTTCTCCTCAAAATTTCAGGTGAAGCTTTGGTTGGCGAAAAAGAGTACGGAATTGATCACAAAGCGGTCATGACTCTTGCAAGGCGAATCAAAGAATTGTATGATCAAGACTTTGAAATTGGGATAGTTCTTGGGGGGGGCAATATTTTTCGAGGGATCCAGCAAGGTCCTGCTCTAGGGATCGGTCGTACTTCTGCTGATCAGATCGGTATGTTGGCCACTTTGATCAATGGAAAAACTCTTCAACAAGCGATAAAACTTGAAGGAGTGGATGCACGACTTATGACGGCGCTTGAATGCCCTAAGGTAGCGGAGAGTTATACCTGGGAGAAGATGATGCGTTACCTTGTTAAGAGAAAAATTGTGATCTTTGCTGGTGGAACAGGTCATCCCTATTTTACAACTGATTCCTGCGCGGCCCTTCGGGCGAGTGAAATGGGTGCCGATATATTTTTAAAATGTACAACGCGGGTGGATGGAATCTACTCTGCTGATCCACGCCAGACAAAAGATGCCAAAAAATACGATGTGATGACTTATAAGCAAGTGCTTGATGAAAAGCTTGGTATTCTTGATTTAACGGCAGTGACACTCTGTATGGAAGAGAGGATTCCTATTCGTGTTTTTAACCTCCTCAAAGGAAGCTTTTTAGAAGCCTTAGAGGGTAAACTTGGATCTATGGTGAAAGGATGAGTGATATTGTATCTCAGGCAAAAAAGAAGATGACTCACGCCATTGAGCATTTGGAAGAAGAGTTACGTGGCATTAGGACAGGACGTGCCAATCCTGCTATTTTGGATCCTGTGATGATTGAGGTATACGGCACGCAAATGCGTCTTCGTGATCTTGCCAACATCTCTGCTCCTGAATCTAGAATGCTTCTGATTTCTCCTTTTGATGTCCAAAATGTTCATGCGATTTCTAAAGGTATTGAAAAAGCTAACTTAGGAATGCACCCTCTTGTTGATGGAGGGGTAGTTCGTTTGAAAATTCCTGAAATGGATCAATCGGTACGGCAGGAGATGGTGAAAATTTCAAAGCGAAAATGCGAAGAGGCGAAGATAAGTATTCGCAATGTGCGTCGAGAATCTAATGATGCTGTGAAGAAGGATAAAGAGATTCCAGAAGATTTAGCAAAACGTTTTGAAAAACAGATTCAAGAGCAAACGGATAAATTTTGTAAAGAGGCTGATGAGCTCTTTTTTTCTAAAGAAAAAGAGATTTTAACAGTTTAGATTTGCTCTAAATAGAGTGAGGCGTTAGAATCATTCCACTCAACTAGATGGCCCCATCGTCTAGTCTGGCCTAGGACACCGGGTTTTCATCCCGACAACAGGGGTTCGAATCCCCTTGGGGTCAATAAATTGAAAACATACCGTATCATGTTTTCCATATTTAGGGTCTTTAGCTCAGTTGGTTAGAGCACCTCACTTTTAATGAGGGGGTCGATGGTTCGAGTCCATCAAGACCCAATTCACTGGACGGCCCTTGATATTGCTGAGCATCAAAAACAGTTCTCGCAGTTCCAGGGCCAATTTTTTACCCTCTAATTTCAAGCTCTGAAACACCAAATCGAGAATTTGCCATTTTTCACCTAAATGGTTATCGGGCATGTTATGGGTTAAAAATGGATGTGAAGCGATTTTTCGATACTGTTGACCACAACATCTTAAAACGGAAGTTCCCCCAATTTTAGGGCAAGCAAACCCAGCTTAAGATTTTAACTATTATTGTCTTGTAGCTGATTTTCTGCGCGATTTCTTAGTGACTACACGCACAGAATTTTTTGGTAAAATTTTCGGCAGATTTATATTCAAAGCATCGAGTAAGCGTTTATTCTGGTCCTGCGGTTCAGGAATTTCTTGAAACGTTTTCTCTGCATCATAAGATATTTCTAGAAGGGTTAAGTTGGATAGGCTGCGCAGCCCTTCTTCTACCTTAAGATAAAAACGGCTCCACGCCTTATCTAGCTCTCGCACAATCATGTAGGCTAACATTACGACTAAAACATGCCCTCGAGTATTTGCCTCCTTGCGCACATAAACCGGACGAATGTCCAAATCACTTTTTACAGTTCTGAAAGCAGATTCCACCATTGCTAGGTCTTTGTACCGATCGTGAATATTTTGTGCTGACGTATCTGCTTTAGGAAGATCTGTTTTGATCACATAACACCTGGGGTGAGACAAACCAACGACAGGAAGGCGAATGCAACCTGAAATCTTCCCCTATTTTTTTGTGTAATTCAGC
>JAGRNW010000020.1 GCA_020440555.1 Chlamydiia bacterium | reverse complement strand
CAGAATTTTTGCCATAAATGTGAAAAAAAATCACGCTATTTTCAAAAATCTTCTCAAACTAAATCCGCCTGAGTATAATTCAGACTTTTTCACTTGAATATGCGGAACGTGGGATAATAACGAACATGCCCGTTCTTCAAGTACTTAAAGCCAGCCTGTCCATGCTTTTCCATATATCCAAAATGCCTTGAAAGATCAGCTGCTTGTTTAGTACTCTCAGCAGAATATTTTAATGCGTTTTTTGCTAGTTCACTGGTTTTCCTGAGTGCAGCAAACTCCTCCCCAACCCTTCCTACTCTTCCAAGTCTTGCAGCACTTCCAATTTTTGCAGCTGAAAAACCGATTAATCCGATATCCCCAGCAGCCTTACCCCAAGCTGCTGGGCTTGTGGGATTTCTCCAAGCTTCCATCACACCTGGCACCATCGCCTTCATTGCAGGGCATTAATGAGCCAGATCCCACAAAGCCCCCTTCTCCATGCTCTTTAAATTGCCTGACCCACTGCGCTAGCGTTGCGAGGGGAATTCCTAAATCTTGAGATACTTTACCCAAACTCTTACCGCTTTCACGATATAGCTTCACGGCATTGAGCTTGAACTCACGATCATATTTTCTTTGCTTTTTCATAGATATTTCCTCTAATTAAAGATTTTCCATTATCTATGTTCTTTATGTCCAGTAGATTGTAGCAAGTTCAGTAGGACCGATTTTGCAGAACAGTCTTACGAACTAGGGTTTTGTTGACTCCCTGTTTCATCAATTATGCAAAATATCTATTCAAAAATTTCATCTTCGTTAAAGAAAAAGGGAATCTCGATTGCTGCCGTCTCGGGAGCATCCGATCCATGAACTACATTTTTATCGATAGAATCGCCAAATTCAGCTCGGATGGTCCCAGCCGCTGCTTCCTTGGGATTTGTTGCCCCCATTACCTCGCGGTTTTTAGCAATTGCGTCTTCTCCCTCCAAAATAAGAGCCATCAGGGGACCCGAGCTGATAAAATCCACAAGATCATTATAGAAAGGACGCTCCTTATGAATCGCATAAAACTGCTGTCCTTCCTTTTTAGAAAGGCGAACCATCTTGGCAGCCACCACCTTCAGCCCTGCCTCTTCTAGTTTAACTATCACACGACCTATTATGTTTTTTTGGACCGCGTCCGGTTTGATCATCGACAGAGTTCGTTCTCTTTTCATACTGTAGCCTCTAGTTTCTATTTTTTCTGAGAAGGGTAGAAGATTAACATAAAAAAGGAAAATCTGTCACGTGAGATGTAATGGTTTGGTTGACAATAAATTACGAATATGTCAAACTTTTTCACTTTTTTAAGAACTAACTCAATAGAGGTTTCATGTCACTTCCTATAAATAATCATATAATTAGATCAGAGCCTGTCACCCCACCTCCCTATTCTTTAAAGAAAAAAATGCCCAAATCTCCTATATCCAAAGAGTATCCTATAAAAATCATGGAGAACGGCGCGCTTAAAGTAGACCTGACGCCCACTGCTAAAGAAAAACGTCATGTTGTGTACCAGATCAAAAACACGACTAATGGAAAGCGCAATATTGGATCAACCACCCAGACCGTACGAAGACGCCTATTTAGCTATGAAAATGAATGGAATCATCCTGTCCCCAAAGGACGGAAAAGCCGCTACTTTCGAAATGCAATTTTAAAGGAAAAGCGAATCGCCGAAGAAAAAGGAGAGTCCTCAATCCCAATGACATTAAAAATTCTGAAGGTTTATGATCCTGAAAAATTGGATGAATTAGATCTTAGAAATAAAGAGAATGATTGGCAACTTGCTTATGATACCCGCAATCGAAAAAGAGGGTATAACCTGACAGATCCCCGATGTGAAGGGAAAAGGACAGGTAAACGGAAAAAGATCAAAGTTCGAAAAAAAAGGGAGCCACAGACTAATCGACCTCCAGAATATCTCATTCGAAAATTTAATCATGCACCCCGCACAACAGCTTCTCACTATCCCTTGCGACGGAGCAATAACTTATAAACCTGAGTGTTGTATTTGATTCCGCACGCACTACTTATACCCATTATACCCATTCCAATTCTTGAAGTGGAATGGGTATAAGTAGTGCGTGCGGAATCAAAGTTCGAACGCTATCTCGATTCTTCAAGTCGTTTCAATATAACGCGCTTTAAGAGCCGCCTGAATTAACTGAGATAGAGAAACCCTTTGTGGCAAATCAGCACTTGCCTTTTCAATCGCTTTTTTGGCTTCCATGGGACTATATCCCAGATTTAATAAGGCTTTGATTGCCTCATGATGAACAGACCCTGAGATTTCTACCACAGGGAAAACATCAAAATACCCCTTGAGATCGATAAGCAACCTTTGAGCTGTTTTTTTCCCTATACCAGGCACTTTAGCAAGAGCTTGAATATCATCTGCAGCAACCGCCTCCTCAAAAGCGCTCCCAGATAAATGACCAATTAAACTCAAAGCAGTTTTTGGGCCAATTCCAGAAAGCGTAATCAATTTTTTAAATAGATCTCTCTCCCCCTTTTGTAAAAAGGCATAAAGCGTTTGATGAGTCTCTTTGATCACCAATGCTGTATAAAATTTAGCCATCTGGCCAACAGTAGGAAGTTTTGTTTCATGACCCGAAGGCAATTCCAAACGATACCCCAACCCATTGACTTCTAATACAACCAAATTTTCATCAGCTTCAATTAATGTTCCTATAAGGTATTCGTACATCTATATCTGATATTTATGGTGCCACCCTTTTGTTGTTGAATGAGCATGGCAAATTGCAAGGGCCAGAGCGTCGGAGGCATCTTCTGGAGTAGGGAGAGCGTTTAACCGAAGTAATTTAGCGCACATCTGCTGTACCTGTGTTTTAGAGGCTCTTCCATTTCCCACAACTGCTCGTTTGGCCTTTGCAGGAGCATACTCAAAGACAGGAATTTGTTGCAAAGAGGCCGCTAGAGTAATCACCCCCCGAGCCATCCCAAGTTTAAGACTACTCTGAACATTTCGACTCACATATTGTCCCTCAACCGCCAAAGCATCCGTGCGATATTTTTCAAGGAGTTCACAAAAAGCCTCAAAAAGGATCTGGTAACGAGTTGTCAGTCGTTTTGAAGCAGGAGGACGGATACAGCCATAATCCATCACTTCCAATCGATCACTCACCTGGATAATCCCAAAACCTGTAACACGGGTGCCTGGATCAACTCCAATGAAGATTCTCTTTTGATTCATCACATTCTTCCTCGTAACTGGGTGAAGCCTCAATTGGTTGAGGACCAAACGTTTTGTTTAAAAAGCCCTTGAGACTATTAAAAGCCGTCGTCATCTGTTCATAGTTTTTCTTCATCTTCTGAAATTCAAGCAATTGTGCTTTTGCCGATTGCCATTCTTGCTGAAGAAGAAAATATTTCTCTTGCCATTCTTTAACTAAGGCCTCGGCAGCCTGTGTCCTATCCTTGGCCATTATTTGAATTTTTTCCTCATGCATTCTCTGAAGATTTAAACTATTTTGCATTCTCTCAATCTCGGCCTTATGGTTGGCTGCATTGCTTTGAAATTGCCCCAGTTGCATCTTTTGTCTTTCAACCATATCCCGCAAAAGGGTCGCTTCTTTAATCTTCTTGGCCAGATGCTGTTGAGCCTTTTTAATTTCAGTCTCTTTTTCTTCTTCACTCAATCGAATATTTTTTAAATTGATCGCAAGCGCATCAAGCTCTTGTTGTTTTTTCTCTATTTCAATGCCTCGCTTTTGAAGCTCCTCTTTGAATGTCTCAGCCACTTTATGGCTCGAAGCAAGTTTTTCTGCAAAATCTCTCATTTCTCCTTGAAGCCTAGCAGTCTCATTTTCATGTTCCCTCTCTTGTTCTCGAAAAAGATGAGCCGTTTTTTCTTCTCTCTTTTGACATTCATTTCGAATGAGGATTTCAAATTCTTCTTCCTTGGCAGATAAAGCCAATCGTAACTTTTCTTCATGAGTTTCATTGACTCGTTTGATTGCTTCTTCACACTCCTGCTGAATTTTGGCAATATCGGTCTCCTGAAGTTGTTCGCTCACAATGGCTAATTTTTCTTCAGTGGCGGAGAGAGCTGTCTGCAAACCTACAATTTCTTTTTCTTTATGTCGGATTTCCTCCCCCTTACGCATCAGTTCCTGTTTCATAGCATCAAGGGAGATTTCGATTTTTCCCCGAGACTGAATCTCCTTCTCAAGTTCTTTTTCAATGCTTGTATGAATTCTCGTCGACTCTAATGCCGATTGTGAGAGTTTAGCTTTTAACTCTTGAAGTTGATCCTCATATCTTTGTTTTTGCTCAGCTCCCAATTCAATTTCCTTTCTAAGACCTGCTGTTTCCTCTCGAAAATCTCCTAACATATCAGATTGTCTCTGAACTTGTGAAAGCGTCTTTGCCAACCGATCAACAAGGCGTTGTCTCTCTGTTTCAAATTGACTCACATTTTTTTTTAATTCTTCTTTTTTCTCCTCTAAGGCCTTTTCAAGATCAGAAAGACGCTTGAAATCTCCTTCACGTACTTTTTTGAGTTCATCCACTTCTCTCTTCAATTCATTGATTTTTTCGTTAGGCAGTACTTCAACCTGTTTGTGGATCACAGATTCCTCTTTAGCCTTCTTGAGCTCTTCAACTAACTTAGCTATTGCTGGCTTAACTTTTCCAAGCTGCTCCTTTAAAAGAGCAATCTCTTGATCCTTCTCCTCAACTTTCAAAGTTTGCAATCGAACCAATTTTTCTTCGAACTTTTCTTTTAATGAAGAAGTACCCTCTAATTCTTTGAGCTTATCTTGGAGTTGAATGACTTTCTTTTTTTCATCAAGAAGCGTTTTTAATACTTTTTTGAACTCATCTTCTGTATAGGAATTTGTTGTCAAAATAGTGACTCCCTCTACGTTGGGTGTTTTGATCCACATATAAAAGAAATGCGATTTATAAAAAATACAGATAAAATAGTTTGATTATGAAAAAGGAAGATGATCGAAATATTCTTGTTAGGATGCCCAACTGGTTGGGAGATTTAGTGATGGCAACGCCCGTATTGTCAGATTTGCGTCAACTCTATCCCCACGCCAAAATTACCGCAATGTGTCAGGGATCTGTAGGACAACTTCTCGTTGGAAATCCGTTTGTAGATAAAATTTTCAGTTTCTCAAGACCGAAGGGGTTTTTTCGAAAAAAAGAGAGAAAATTATTGATTGAAACAATCCGTCAAGGACACTACGACCTTGGCATTTTACTCACCAATTCTTTTTCTTCTTCATGGTGGTTTTTTTGTGGAAGAGTAAAGCAACGAGTGGGCTATGTAACCGATGGCCGCCGTTTTCTTCTCACCTCATCTGTAAGATTAGAAAAGAAACGCATTGAAGAGCATCTTGTTATATCATATAAACGCATCATCGGCACCCAAAATTCGGAAACAACGCCTAAACTTTTTCTCACAAAGCAAGATCAGAAAGAAGCAACTGCTTATCTAGAAAGATTGAGAATTCAAAAAAACACAACCCTCATTGGTCTTAATCCAGGAGCTGCCTATGGCCCATCCAAATGTTGGCCCAAAGAGAACTACCGAGCCCTTGCAGCGAAACTGGTCAAACACCCCTCCTATACTGTTTTAGTTTTTGGTGATGAGGTCTATCTCGCACGAGAGATCTGCCGTGGCCTTCCCAATCATGTGATCAATCTAGCAGGCAAAACCACACTTCGGCAACTGATGTCCCTCATCGCAAAGCTCGATTTGTTTGTTACCAATGATAGTGGACCCATGCACATGGCTGCTGCTCTTGAAACGCCTTTGATTGCCCTTTTCGGATCAACAAATCGGCATGTAACAGGACCCTATCAGCAGGGGATTGTGATTGACAAAGAGGTTGAATGTGCGCCGTGTTATTTACGTCGCTGCCCTATTGATTTTAAATGTATGAAACAAATTAAAGTCGACGAAGTTTATGAAGCCATCATCAGAGAAAGGGCTGAGGGAAGATGATCTCCAAAAAGTCGTTGCTCTGAGATAGAGGAAAGGGGGGTATGCAATATTTCACCAAGGTCGGCGTGATTCGCTAAGCTCTCCTCCACTTTTGCTAAGGTTTCAGTTGATAGATTCATTTCTTGAACGTCAGTTTTCCTGGCCATCATGGCAAGGGCAAAAGCAAGATGCGGATTCCCTAATTCCTTGGTCATCAGCAATTGATCGATCCATTGCTCCACAAGCTTAGGTGCTAAGAGATTCCCAATCGATCCATAGAGGAGATTTCTCGACCCCAACCGGGCTAAAGACCAGTAATCGGCAGAGGTTCCCTTGTTTTTTAAAATCCGTTTTAGAATAAATTGTCCTAATTTTTCTTTTTCTTTTCCATTAACACGTTCAAGAGCACCCAATGCTCTGAGGATTTCTGTTAAAAGATAATCTTTCCCCCTTTTTTTATTAAAAAGGGTAGAAAAGAGAGCGTTCCATAACTGAAGCTGCTGTCCTCGACTAAGTCCCGAGGCGATCCTTCTGACACAAATCAACTGTTGAATCATCACTTCATCAGAAGAGGAGGCCACTCCATCGGCCAGAAAGAGTTTCCAAAGTTCTGTGATGCGAAAATCATCAAGAGGAAATCCTCGACCGGGGCGGAGAAAAAAACCGGCTCCATTCCAAAATCTCTCAGCATACTCTGTTGAGAGTTTTCTTTTATCACAACATTCCATTGTCACATCAAACAAGGCACGCAAGAGAGAAGGAGGAAATGCATTGCGAGACCTGTTGAAATGCACTTCAAGGGTCTTCATTAAACGGTTTCCTCGAGAAAAGGTGAAGGCCTCTTTGACAATTTCCTTGCCAGCTTGTAAAAGACTTGCATCAAATGCTTCTTCCCCCCCTCGTTCCCTCTCATTGGTGATCACTTCATCTCGTTTTCCATGACTCCTCATTTGGAATTCTAAATCCCAATGATGCTCAGTACAAACGGAATCGAGCCACAAATTGAGTGTTCCAACTTCAGTAAGGTGAATTCCCATTTTGACTGGAATCTCTTTTGTTTGTTTGCCAAAACGAAAAAAAGTGTAAAGAGGAGGAAAGGGAGCCATCCTCTCTTCCTCGATAGAAGTCAGACTTCCAGGCAGATCGGAAGAGCGAGATGTTGAATGATAAAGTTGAAATGAAACAGGAGTATTAGGGGTAAGAGAAAAAAGGTGAGATGAGCTAAGCTTAGTCCCTTCTTGGGTCCCTTTTGGAAGAAGGGTGAGGGCTTTTTTTTCAATTTCTCCAGAGGGAGTTTTCACATCAATTTCAAGATAAATGCCCCGCGGAGCCCCTCCTCCAATCCTAAATCCATGCCCCCTTCTAACTTTTCCGTAG
Organism: Chlamydiia bacterium; assembly: GCA_020440555.1. Lineage (GTDB taxonomy): Bacteria > Chlamydiota > Chlamydiia > Chlamydiales > JAAKFR01 > JAGRNW01. The sequence continues at coordinate 13,035 of JAGRNW010000020.1, read as the reverse complement.
TAGGCAGCTCCCCTAGAGACCGCTCGATCATAATGGATGGGCTTGAGTTGGGTCACTTGTTTTCCACTCCAGAGTTCCAAACAAGCTTTTATTCGTTCCCGAAAAACCGAGGGTTTTATCCCCCCACCATTAAACAACACCGCATCAGGCATCGCTTGATGTTTTTTCAAAAAAGTCGCTAAATGTTTAGTGATAGAGGGTTCACTTTCAAAAGGAAGACCCATCTTTCGGATCCCACTCCCTCTTTTAAGGCATAGGGCTTCATCCAAGGAATAGAGACCAAAAAATCCATCTAATAAAAGAGATTGGATCTCTGATTGTGTGAGGGTAAATTCCCTTCCTCCTCCCACAACAGAAGAACCCCTTCCACCAAGAAAAAAAGAAAAGCACTCAGGAGCGTTGTCACTTAAAAGCATCTCTTTAGCCTGAGAAGAAAGAAAAATCAGTTCGGCAGAGGGGGATGCATCGAGGTAAAAGGCGAGCGCTGCGTCCATATTGTCTCCTCCCAAGAGAAGATGATCACCAACAGCCTTTCGATCAAAAATAATTTCTTCTCCTTTTTTGATTTCAATGAGAGTAAAGTCTGTTGTCCCTCCTCCAACATCACATACCAGAACAAGCTCTCCCTTTCTCTCTTCCAAAAATTTTTCATGTTCGTCGATCCAGGAATAGAAGGCGGCTTGGGGTTCTTCAAGCAACGTCACTCTTTCAAGGCCGGCTCGTTGAGCAGCAAGTAGTGTCTGCCCTCTTGCCACCTCATCGAAAGAGGCCGGAATTGTGAGAATCAGTTCACTAGCTTCAAATTCATTTGCAGGATCAGATCGTCCCATCTCCTGATTCCACATCTCTTTAATATGGATCAAAAATCGACTAACCGCATCCACAGGAGCGATCCTTTTTGTTGAATCTGCGGCTTCAAGGGGAAGAATCTTTTCCTTTCGGTCAATGGAGGAATTGCAAAGCCAGCTTTTGGCAGAATGAACAAGGCGAGTGGGGATTTTTGCCCCCTCTTTGCGAGCATACTCTCCCACAATGTCTTCCTCTTCATCAAAATAGAGGAAAGAAGGGAGATAAGGAATGGTACCCTGGCTCCCCCTTTCAGTTTTTTGCCTTATCAAAAAAGGGACTATCTTATGATTTTGGCTGGTGTCGATGTAGGAAACCAAAGAATTTGTTGTTCCTAAATCAATACCGATGAGGTACCTAGAGTCCTGCGTCATTGTACAAAAATGGGTTCACGCAAAAATTCTTCAGGTTCGTGATACTCATAATTACAGTCATGAGCCACGTGCATGTTCGTCACATAACCTAAACAAACATTGAGGCCTGCACGGAGATGAGGATCATCATTCAATGCACCTTGCCACCCTTTTTCGGCAATATGAAGCACGTAAGGAGCAATGGCATTATTGAGCGCATTCGTTGAAGTCTTGGCGCAAGCACCGGGCATGTTAGCAACACAATAATGAACCACGTCATGCTTGATGTACATCGGGTCTGAATGAGTGGTTGGACGGGACGTTTCAACGCATCCTCCTTGATCAATTGCGACATCGACAATCACACTGCCTGGACTCATTTTTTTAACCATCTCCTCAGTCACAAGTTTTGGAGCTTTTTTCCCAGGAATCAAAACGGCCCCCACAACGAGGTCGGCGCTTAAAACGGCTTCTTCAATAGCAATTGGGGTTGAATAAAGAGTTTTGAGCTGAGGACCGTAGAGATCATCAAGTTCTCGCAAACGGGCAAGGCGTCGTTCTAAAATGGTGACATCAGCTCCAAAGCCAATTGCCATTCTAGCCACTTGGGTTCCAACAATCCCTCCACCAATCACAACAACTTTTGCGGGGGCAACGCCAGGGACACCCCCCAGTAAAAGCCCTTTTCCTCCGTGAACCATCTGAAGCGCCGTTGCTCCGGCTTGGATCGCGACCCGACCTGCCACTTCACTCATAGGAGTTAAAAGAGGGAGACGACCCGCCTCATCAGTGATCGTTTCAAATGCGATCCCCGCAACCTTTCTTTCAATCAAATGCTTAAGTTGTTCAGGATCAGGAGCCAAATGCAAAAAACAAAAAAGAACCTGACCCTCTCGAAGAAGGGGAAATTCACTTCTTTGAGGTTCCTTGACCTTAACAATCATTTCAGCAGTATAAACGTCAGCAGCAGAAGAGACCAGTTCTGCCCCTGCGTGCTGATACATCTCATCAGTAAAACCAATTTTAAGCCCTGCTCCCATTTGTACAAGCACTTCATGACCTGCTGATACAAGCAAGCTCACAAGTCCGGGCGTCGCGCCCACACGATATTCATGGTTTTTGATTTCTTTGGGAATTCCAATGATCATTTTTATTTACTCCTTCGATGTGTGTAGTTTGTTACTTTGATGAGGTTTCTATGAGGGAAGGCTCTCTCCTTTTCGCAGTTTCAAATGCCAGTGAGATCAACACTGAAACACCCCTTTCTTCCATCGAGACACCATAAAGCGCATCACAGATCGACATCGTCTTTTTGTTGTGTGTCACCACTATAAACTGTGTCTTATGGATAAACTTAGCCAAAACATTCGTGAATCGCTCGATATTAGAATCATCGAGCGGAGCATCCACCTCATCGAGAATACAAAAAGGGGCAGGTTTTACTTCAAAAATCGCGAATAGAAGGGCAAGTGCCGTCAGGCATTTTTCCCCCCCAGAAAGAAGGGAAATGGATTTCATTTGTTTTCCCGGAGGCTTAGCAATGATTTCAATCCCCGCCAGGAGGATGTCAGGACTATCGGTATATTTCAATTCAGCCTCCCCCCCTCCAAACAAAATTTCAAAATTTTTACTGAAATTAGTTTTAATCGCATTAAATGTTTCCCTAAATACCTTTCTGCATTGGCTATCCAAGGAACAAAGAATGGTTTCCAAATCTTTTTTTGTTTTCTTGAGATCTTGAACTTGCTCTTTTAAAAAAAGATACCTTTTTTCCAGCGTCTTATGCTCATCGATCGCTGTCATATTGATTTTTTCAGAACTTTGAGTAACAAAGTGGAGCCTTTTAATTTCCATTTCTACGTCCTCAGCAGTCTCTTCTAACTGATATTCTTCACTTTGCTGCTCTATCAGCTTTGTTTGAAATCTGTCTTGAAATTCTCTAGAAAAATTCTCGAGTATGGCTAATACACCTGTAAACTCAAGATTTACCTTGTGACGCTCCGTCTCCTCTCGTTTTAAATCTTTAGAATGCCCCTCCAGCTCTTTTTCCAGCGCACACTGTTGTTTTTTCCATTTGGAAAACTCCTTTGTATAACAGTCTGCTTGCTCCAAAAATTCTTGAAGAACCACTTCTTGTTCTTCAATCTTTTTTACTATGTATTGAATGTTTTTTGAGAGATTTTCTCTCGTTGATGCTCCCGTTTCTAGCTCATCATTGATCCGTTTTTTTTGTTTTTCAAGCCCCTGTTTGCGTGCATTTGAAAGTTCAATTGTGTGTTCAACTTCTCCAAAAGAACGCGTTGTTGTTTGAAACTCTTTTTCACACAATTGTCTGCGTTGAGTCATTTCATTTAATAGATGTTCTTTTTCATCAAGTCTGGAAAGAAGGGTTTCTAAGGCATCCCCTAGGGCCTTGATGATCTCCTCAAACTCTTGACCCTTGTTAATCAAGTTTTTTTCTTTTACAGCAAATTCTTCCCTTTGTCCTTCCAACGCTTTCTCTTTTTTTGAAATTGCTTCTAGCTCTTGGGCGAATTTCTCACAATCTGAGATCTCCCTTTGTAAAGAGAAATTTTCCTGAACAAGGTTCATTTCTTTGAATCGCATGGCCTCAAAACGGCGAGCTATCTCTTTTTTGATCGCTTCAATGCTCTTTTTTGTCTCATCCATCTCAGAAGAAAGGGTCATCTCTTCTTCCCTCAGGGCCTCCTGTTCCTTCTCTAAAGCCATCAACTCTTTTTGTCTGCCAAATAACGAAATTTCTTTTTTTGCACTGAAGTAAACACCTGCTTTATCCCATAAAGCTCCCTCTTTGGTCACACAGTAGACCCTGTTACAGGTCTTGGGATCATCGACGAGTTCAATTTTGTCTAAGAGATGAGCAAGAAGGGGAGAATTGGTTTGACAATTCTCGAGACAAAAAAGAGAAAAATCAGAAAGCTGGTGAACATGTGCAAAATTGAGAACCTCTTCCATCTCTACGTTTGTCTCAACAACCAAAGTATGTGCATAAAAACGGAGAGCCGATTCGTAGGCTTTCTCTACCCCTTCAGGGAAGATGATCTGCGTATAGAGTTCCTTGAGCATTCCATACAAGCGGCTTTTTGGATTTTTTGACTCCTTTAGAAGAGCTTGTGCTCCATTTGAAAATCCTTCCATTTCTTCTTTCAAATGAGAGAGCGCAAGAAAACGCGCCTGTTTATTCGCAATCATTTGTTTGAGTGTTTCACGCCGTCCATCAAGAGTACGAAGGTGACATTGAAGACTCTCACTCTCCTTTTGTTTTGTTTCAATCTCCTGTTTTAACCGATCGACTATGGAAGCAAGTTCTCGAACCCTTTTTTTTCTCTCCTCGATTCCTTTGTTAAGAGGGGCATGATCAGCTATAATTTTCTGAGTTCGTTCCATCAAAGTATTGAGCTGGACCCTTGCAGCATGGGCTTCAAGGCGGCTTTTTTGCATCTCTCGCTCATTGGCTCCCCTCTTTTCCACTTCAAGGTGCCGCTTCTGAGAAATTTCTCTATACTCTTTTCTAAGTAAATCCACTTCTGTTTTAACAGTCGTTTCCTTTTCGCAAGCTGTTTGAAGTTGGATGTGCACACTTTTTTTCTGTTCATGAAGCTGCCTGAGATGACTGAGATGATGAGTGGCTTCCAGCTCACATTGTCCTATGTCGTCGAAAAGCTCTTGTTGATGAACTTTCAAATTTTTGGTTCGTTCTGCGATTTCTTTGATTCGATTTTCGAGATTTTCTTTTTCCCCAATAAGAACCTGGATGTTGCCCTGAGATGCATAAATCTGTTTTTGACGCGAAACATTCTCACCTTGAACACGGTTCAAAATTTTTATCCCCTCTTTTTGTCTCTCCTCAAGAGCCTGTATCACCTTGGTTCGACTTTCAATGTCTTGATTTAAAAGATCTAGGTTCTTTTTCAATCCTTCACTTCTCAACAGGGCCTCTCGGTGTCTATGAATAAGTAGAGATTTTTGTAAAAAGATGAGACGGGTTGCATTTTCTTGATAACTTTTGGCTTGTGCCGCTTGGCGGGAAAGGAGACGGGTCTGCTTTTGAACTTCCTCGTAGATAGCCTGCATGCGCTCCAAGTTTGCATCTACTTGTTCGAGTTTTTTAAGAGATTCTTTTTTTTTCATCAAAAACCGGGAAGTGCCGGCTGCCTCATCAAAAATCGTGCGTCTATCATGAGGGTCGAGGTGAATCACCTGATCAAGCTTCCCTTGCTCAAAAACGGAGAAGGCATTTTTTCCAATTCCACTCCCCATGAAAAGAGACTGGATATCTTTCAAACGGACAGGATTTTTGTTAATAAAGAACTCAGATTCACCCTGTCGATGCAATCTTCTAGTCACAGTGATTTCAGCATAGTCGATAGGAAGTTCATCTTTGATATCCGTGATTGTTAAGGAGACTTCAGCATAATTGGCAGGACTCCTCCTCTTCGCTCCAGCAAAGAGAAGATCTTGCATCACTTCTCCTCTTAATGATCGAGCCGATTGCTCTCCCATCACCCAACGAAGGGCGTCGACAATATTGGATTTTCCACACCCGTTTGGCCCTACCACAGCGATTAAAGGGAGATCAAAGTTGAGAACCACTTTGCTCGCAAACGATTTAAATCCATAAATCGAAAGTTTTTTTAGACGCACGACAATTCTGCCTTTAAATGTCTATTGATATTGGCCATTTCGACGGCAGAAAGCGCATGATTAAATCCAAAATTGCCCGCCTTTGTACCTGACCTTTCAATGGCTTGTTCAATCGTATGGGTGGTTAAAACAGAAAAAATAACAGGGATACCACTTTCCATGGATGCCTGCAAAATTCCACTGGAAACTTGCGAACAGACGTAATCATAATGAGATGTGGCTCCTTTAATCACACAGCCAATGGTGATCACCGCATCAAAGTTGCCTGATAGGGCTAATTTTTTTGCTAATAAAGGAATCTCAAAAGCACCAGGGACCCACACAACGGTGAGATTGTCCTCATGCACCCCGTGGCGCCTTAAGCAATCGAGAGCTCCTGTTAAAAGAGCGTCTGTGATTGACTGATTAAATCTAGCAACAACAATGCCGATGCGTAAATCTTCTCCTGATAACTTGCCTTTATATTCTTGCACAATCACAGTCCTCAGAAAATGTTGTAAAATCGAAATGATGGCCTAATTTGGCTGCTTTAGTTTTTAAATAAACCTGATTTTCTTCAGTGGGTGGAGTAATGAGAGGAACTCGCTCGACAATCTCAAGTCCATACCCGGAAAGCCCTCCATATTTGGCAGGATTGTTAGTGAGCAACCGAATCGTCATGAGCCCAAGGTCCGCCAAAATCTGCGCTCCAATCCCATACTCCCTAGAATCCACAGAAAATCCAAGCTGCAGGTTTGCTTCAACGGTGTCTAATCCCCCATCTTGAAGATTATAAGCCCGCAATTTATGGGCAAGACCGATCCCACGCCCCTCTTGTCCACGCAAATAGACCAAGACTCCAGCTCCCTCTTCACTCATCTTTTGCAAAGCTAAACTGAGTTGAGAACCACAATCACATCGCTTTGAACCAAAAAGATCTCCAGTTAAACATTCAGAATGGACTCTCACAAGGATGTTATCTCGTCCTCTGACCTGTCCCATTGATAAGGCCATATGCTGCACCCCATCGAGAATCGATTCGTAGGCGCTGACAACAAAAGTGCCAAACTCGGTAGGAATAGGAGCTTTGGAAACACAGCGCACTAATTTTTCTTTTTTTCTACGATACCGGATGAGATCTGGTATGGAAATCAAAGGAATTTTATGTTTGTTAGCAAAGGGAACAAGATCAGGTAGGCGGGCCATTGATCGATCCTCATTCACAATTTCACATAAAAGACCAACAAAAGGTTCTTCCGCCAATTTAAGGAGATCAAGGACCGCTTCAGTATGCCCGGCCCGCTTCAAGACACCTCCTGTTTTGGCCATCAGTGGAAAAATATGGCCAGGCTTTCGAAAATCTTCACTCTTCATTTGTGGATTGGCTAATGCCAGAACGGTTTTTGTCCGATCAGAGGCTGAAACTCCCGTTGTAGTCCCCGTTGCAGCATCCACAGAAATGGTGAAAGAGGTCTTCATGGATTCTGTATTTTCTGCAACCATGAGGGGAAGACACAACTCTTTGAGTCGCTGCTCTGTCATAGAAACACAGACGATACCTGTTGTATTTTGCAAAAGAAAGGTCATTTTTTCATTTGTGATATGACGAGCTGAGAGAATGAGGTCTCCTTCGTTTTCTCGAGCGGTATCATCGACAACGATGACGAACTCTCCTTTTTCAAGGGAAGCAATGGCTCTTTCGATGGAGTCGAACACGTGGAACATCCTACTTCTAAATGACTAGATTATAGAAGAATTTTCCGAAAATCACAACATTTTACTCACCTTATGCAAAACATCTAAAAATCGTTTAATCAATCCTCCCATCATTGAGGTGTAAAAAGTTTATCCAGTCTTTGGAGGAAAGTGATGGATAAATTACTTGATAATCTATAAAGAGCAAAATCCTTGATCACGAGAAATTTGAATCTACGAGCTACAAGTAGTGAAAAAGGGTACGGGCATTTCGCGTCGTGATTATTGCAAGCTCCTCGATTGTTTGCCCACGCAAGCTAGCCACTAACTCAGCTGTTGAGCGCAAGTACGCCGGTTCATTTTGCCTCCCCCGATGAGGCACCGGAGCCAAGTAAGGAGCATCCGTTTCAATCAACAAATGGTCATCAGGGACCATCACGGCCACTTTACGTAATTCATCACTTTTTTTAAATGTTACGATTCCGCTAAGCGATAAATACCATCCTCTTTTAATCACCTCTTGAGCCTCTGCAACCGTTCCTGTAAAGCAATGAAGAACCCCCTCCCCTTTGCATTCTTCATCAATAAGCCTGAAAAGATCGTTAAAAGCGTCCCGACAGTGGATGATTACTGGAAGCCCACATGCGTTAGCAAGACGAAAGTAACGACGCACAAAATGTTGTTGTACCGAGGGCTTTGAATGTCTATAGTGATAGTCAAGCCCCGTCTCTCCAACTGCTACGAGTTTTCCCTCTCGAGCCGCCTTAGCAAACGTTTCAAAATCAGCTTCCCCTGCCTTTTCTACATCATGAGGAGTTGTGCTTCCAGCTACATAGATCCAAGGATACTTTGTATGAAGTTCTGAAGCATGCTCTAATTCTGCGGGGGTGGTGGCAATGTTGATCATCGAGGAGACCCCCGCCTCCACAGCCCGTTCGATGAGTTTGGGAACTTTTTCGCGAAGGGAGGGAATAGAAAGATGTGCGTGAGAGTCAGTTAACATTGAGCTGGCTAATATAGTCGGTAATGACTGAAGTCGTCAATGTTTGTGGAAGTATCAAAGGTTCGGCGGATGGATCGGCTGGATAGAGAACATACACAGGAACACCTGTACGTCCAAGTTGATCGAGTTGATTCGAAATTTGTTGATCCTTTCGCGTCCAATCCGCAATCATTTTCACGACGCCTGCTTTTTCAAACGCTATTTCACTTTCTCGACTATGCAAAGCCACCTTGTTGGTCTGGCAGATCAAACACCATTTGGCGGTGAAATCGATAAAAACTGGGTGCCCCTCAGCGCGCAACTCTCTAACACGCTCGGGAGAATAAGCCTCCCACCCAGCATACCCCACATTCACCGTTTGCTCCGAATCTGAGTACATTTCCTTATGAATTTTGGCTGTATGGATGGCAAATCCACCTCCTACTAGAACAACCATCAGGGCAATCATTGTAGCTGCATATCTAACAACCCGTTTTTTCACTGGAGTTGCCCATTGTCCAAAAATCCAGGCTCCCATCGCTAAAACAATCAAAGCCATCAAGAGACCAAAGACCGCCATATTATCTGTTTGTGCTCCAAACACCCAAACTAACCATGCAACGGTTGTCATCATCAAAAAGCCCATCAATTGCTTGAAAATAAGCATCCAGTTGCCCGGTTTTGGCAAAAAACGGACGAGTTTAGGAAACGCTGCCAGTAAGAGATAAGGAGAAGCCATTCCAAACCCCATTGCCGTGAAAATAAGTAGAGTCAAAAGAGGGGGGAGGGTCATGGCAAACCCAAGAGCTGGACCAAGCAAGGGACCCGTACAAGGAGTCGCTACAAGGGTTGCCAAAACTCCACTCCAAAATGAACTCATTAAAGGAGATAAGGGTTTATTACTCGCTTTTTGCCCCAAAGAGATCATGGATGTTCCAAATTCAAAAACACCAAAAAGACTTAATCCCAAAAGAAATAAAATAATTGCTAATATCACTACAAAAACGGGTTCTTGCAATTGAAAGCCCCAGCCTACCCCTTGCCCATAGGCCCGCAGCACTAGAAGAGCCCCCGATAAGCACCAAAAGGAGAGGATCACCCCAAAAGAGTAAAGAGCCCCCTGCTTGAAGATCAATGAACGTTTTTCCCCTGCCATCTTCACAAAGCTAAAAATCTTTAAAGCGATCACTGGAAGGACGCAAGGCATCACATTAAGAATCATGCCTCCCACACAAGCAAGGCCAAGAGCAATCCAAACGCTTGAAACACCATCTACCGCTTTGGAGGTTCGATCAAGCGTCGTATCAACAATAATCGCTCGTTTCACTCCAGTTTCTTTTTCAGAAACAAGTAAAACACCCTTGATCGTGGATGGAGATTCCCCTTCGGCCAACTGAAGGGCAAGTGTAAACCCTTGAGATTCTGCCTTCAAAGTTTGTGGTGCTCCATGATCAATCCCTCCTTCTTGAGGAAAAAACATCGCCTCAACCACATTGCCAAACTGCCCTTTCGCCGGCTCAAATTTCAAAATAATCTTATTTTCTGCAGCTTGAGCAGTGAGGTTGCCTCCCTCCATGGGTTTAGGTAGATTTTCCCGCACGACTGTAAAATAATCACTTACAGACTGATTCACGGAGGGATCTGTTTCTGTCACCGGAAGGACTAAAGAGAGTTTTGCTGACCCGGGGACACAAGAGGCACTGCACGCTAACCAACAGACATCAGCCTCAATTTTCACTTTTTGCCCAATTGCAAGAGCGCTGGGCGGCGTCACTTCTGCCATGAGTAACACAGTGTCTGTATAGCCATAACCAATCAAAGATTCATTGGAAAAACGCTGAGGGCAGGGCCACTCAAGATCTCCAACAGCAAAGCCTTCGGGTAAGTGCCATGCCACTTGGGTAGGAAAACCGACATCTCCTGGATTTTGCCAATACGTATCCCAACCCTGAGCAATTTTGAGTTGCACGCCTACCCAAAAAGGACGTCCTGGACGAATAGCGTCTTCCTCCGAGAGAAGAGAAGCTATAACAGGAGAGCTATCTCCATTTGAACTTGCAACTAAAGGTACGAATGTCAATAAAGCAAGCCCCAGAGTAACGGAAAATAATAACCGTGAAAAAAGCTTCACAATAGCCTCCAAATTAATAATCGATTATTTTACTCAAATTTGTAAATTAATCGAACAATTAAAACTATTACTATTACATAATCTTAATAATTCAGACAAAAAAGACAAATGTTGTATAAAATTTTTTTTTTTGATATGCAAGAAAAAAATCTGTTTATGGAGAGCGTTAACATGAAAAATTTTCTATTTAATTTATTGTGTGTCTTCCTCGTCACCATAACGCGTTTGTCTGCGTATGAGGAGTGTTGCTCCGACAGGTACTGGTACACCTCCATGGGAGGGGGTGCCACTTTTAGAGATAAGGAATTTTTAGGAAATGGAACGAAAACGTTCCAAGCGGGTCCTATGCTGGACACTGCTTTGGGATATCAGTTTAGTCCCCATTTTAGAATGGAAGGAGCTTTCGCCTTCAGAACGCATCCCCTTGATAGCGTCACCGACACCATTCAAACAGATCCGTTGACAGCTGAAGAAAGCTCTTATACCTTGTTACTCAACACTGTGATGATGGGAGATTATTTCTGGAGGTTTAAACCTTACGCTGGATGGGGGATCGGTTTTGGTGATGTGTTATATTCAATTCATACAAGCCAGCAGCCTCCTCCATCAGCGACCCATACGCAACACCACTCAAGAGGTTTTGGTTATCAATTGATTGGAGGAATCTCTTATTTCTTAGGCTGCCACTTAGATCTTGAGTTTGAATACCGATTTGTGGGAATCACCGGGCTTGAATACAGATTTTTAGATAGCCGATTCCAAACAAATGATGTCCTTGTCAAACTTGTCTACGCCTTTAGAAATAGAGAAAATCCCTTCTCCTATTGTTGCCCTGCTTTCTGTGATCCAGCAGATTGTTTCTATTTAACGACAAAAATTGGAGCGAATTTTAGAGAAACTAATTCCTACGCAAATGGCAAAAAAACGTTTCACGCAGGCCCTTGTTTTGCAGCAGCCATTGGTTATTATCCCCGTGTAAGCTGGTTACGAGGTGAACTTGAATTTGCTTTCCGACAAAATGAGGTGAACAAACTGATAGTTTCTGATTTTCGTCCTACAGGAGATGAAATTGTCTTAACAACCCTGTTTAATGGATATATTGAACCATTTTCCTTCTGCGGTTTAACACCTTACGCAGGAGCAGGTTTAGGGTATGCTTATACAAGTTACTCTGCCCATATTAATCTTCCTCCAAATTCCTCCACAGCCCCTCCTATAGCCCCAACATTTAAACACTCCAGATTGAACAGCAACAACTTTGCTTATCAGGCGATGGGGGGCATTCATTACCCAATCAGCGATCATACCTTACTGGGGATTGAGTATCAATATCTTTGTGTGAAAAATCAAGAGTACCAAAGTTTTGGACTTAAAAGTTCTGTCGACGCTATCTCTCATTCAGCCACGCTGCGCTTAACTTATCTAATCGGTCCGTAAGAAATACATTTTCACCAAAAAATCACTCAAAAATAGTCGTTTTTATTTGATCAAGTCATCTGCGATTCGATGGTTTTGAATATGTATGAACAATCAACCAGATTTTATACCCATTTCACTTCAAGAATTGGGATTTTGGCTGTGCCAAAGCCCCGAGCTTGAACGATCATAAACAACCCCATGTTTCTAATATTGGGTTCTTCAATGGAAATCAATGAAAACCATCTTAATTCTATATACATAATTATAGTGTTATAATACAGATTTATAATCTTTCATTATTACAAATTTATTTTAATAAAAATGAGTGTCTATAATAATTCAAATTTCAATTACGAAATCTACAAACAACAAACGTCTGAAAATTCAAACGATCTGTATTCGCTTAACGACCAAAAATCCGTAAACCAGAAAAAAAAATTAGATGACTTGCGTCATGAAATCATCTCCGCGCCTCGTGGAGAAAGAAAAATTGATAAAAAACAACTCGCTTTGATGCACGGAGACACCTTTATTTGTGAAAGCAATCTAGCAGGAGGCTATTCTCCTCTTACATTAACCTATTGGAAAAATTTATTAACTGATTGGAGAAAAGGGAATTCATTTATTAAAAATATTCTTACTTCTGAAGATCTTAATGCACTTCTCCTCGATATGGAAGATGCCATAACCGCTCACACCCTAATTACAAATAAAGAACGAGATAAACTTTTGAGTTTGATTAAAGATCAACTTATAAAAAGAAAACGTTTCGTCATCCCTTTGGAGTATAATTCCAACGATTCTGGCCACGGTTTTACCGCTGTTTTTGAACTCGATGGAGACAATATGAAATGCCAACTCCTCAATCGAGGAGAGGGTATTGGATGTCATCCTATCGTTGAAATTAAAGACGGGAAAATCAAAAGAAGCTACTGCTCAGACGTCTTAGAAATTCCATTTAATGA
>JAGRNW010000001.1 GCA_020440555.1 Chlamydiia bacterium | reverse complement strand
GTCTTTACAAGTATATTAAGTGATCAGCAGATACAATCTCATCTAGAGGCTTCCGCTGTCATAGAAAAAACACTTGAAAAAGCGTGGGACTTTCTTACGAGACGAGTGAGGGAAGGAGGAAAAGTTACTGAATATGATGTACAACAGCTGATATTGAGCGAATTCACAGCCAATAATTGTATTTCTGAAGAGGGCCCTACCTGTAGCGTGAATGAACATACGGCTTATCCCCATTATCTGGCCACACGTGATCTTTGTAAAACAATCGAGAAGGGTGACTTTGTTTTAATTGATCTTTGGTGCAAAAAGAATATTCCCAATGGGGTTTATGCCGATATCACACGTGTAGCCATCTTGGCGCCTGAACCAACCCCTCGTTTACAAAATATATTTGAAATTGTTAAGGAAGCCCGCGATGCTGGAATCGATTTAATTAGAAAAAAATTTTATAAAAAAGAAGAATTAACAGGGGCTGCTGTTGATATCGCCTGCCGTGGGGTGATTAAGAAAGCTGGATATGGACGGTATTTTACTCACCGCACGGGCCATAATATTGATATCAACGTTCATGGATCTGGCGTCCATCTTGATAATCTCGAGACATTGGATGAGCGACAAATTCTTCCAAAAACATGTTTTTCTATTGAACCGGGAATCTACCTTAAAGGAGAATTCGGTGTCAGACTTGAGACGAATTTGATTATCAAAGCAGATCGAACAGTTGAAATTACCGGTGGCCTTCAAGAGGCGATTCTCTGTTTGGTATAAAGTCCCTTTCTCGGTACAATCCTTCCATTTCTTTAGGTAAATGATGTTAAAAGAGAAAGGTTCGTTAATAGGTGCTGCTTTCCTTGTTGCAGGAACATGCATAGGAGGAGGGATGCTCGCCCTTCCTGTGGCGACGGGAGTTGCTGGTTTTTTTCCCTCTGTTCTGATGATCTTATTGGGATGGGGCTTTATGACCCTCACTGCTCTTTTCCTTCTTGAAGTGAATCTTTGGATGGAGGAGGGGGTGCACATCATCACCATGGCCTCTCGTTTATTGGGTCCTATCGGCAAGGCAACTGCTTGGCTTCTTTATCTTTTTATAGGCTATGCTTCTTTGGTGGCTTATACTTCGGGAGGAGGAGATCTTTTACAAATAGGGTTTGAGTCTCTCTTTGGTCTATCGCTCACCTCCGGGTGGGCAGCCACTATTTTTGTTTTAGTTTTTGGCTTTGTGATTTATCTTGGCAATGTCATCGTGGGAAGGGTCAACACCATCTTAATGATGGCTCTTATTGTTTCTTACGTCCTTCTGATAGCTTTCGGAGCTTCTCATGTGAGATGGACAAATCTTCTTCATAAAAATTTTTGCCAAGGAGTGATTGCGATCCCCCTTCTTCTTACCATCTTTAGTTTTCAAACCATTGTTCCAAGCCTTACCATTTATCTTAAAAAAGATGGAAAAAAGCTAAGATGGGCCATCATTTCAGGAACAACGCTTGCCTTGGTTTTTTATATTCTTTGGGAGTGGCTTGTTTTGGGAACAGTCCTTGTTGATGGAGATTTTGGTCTGGCAGCAGCCTTAGCACAGGGGAGGCCTGCTACAGAATTTTTAAGAATATCACTTGAAAGTTCTTGGGTGGGGACTATTGCCAATTTTTTCTCTTTCTTCGCCCTTGTTACTTCATTTTTGGGAATCGCTTTTGGGCTTTTTGATTTCCTTTCTGATGGATTAAAAATTAAGCGAGAGGGATGGGGAAATCTTGCCATTGGTGCTCTTGTGGCTGCTCCAACTCTCTTTTTTGCCATCTCAATGGAAAAAGTCTTTTTGCTTGCCCTTGATAGTTCAGGAGGGATTGGAGATTCCATTCTTAATGGCCTCTTTCCCGCCTTGATGCTTTATGTGGGAAGGTATCTGAGAAATTACGAATCAGATTACCGGGTATTTGGCGGAAAAACACTCATTTTTATTGCCATTTTTTATGCTCTTTTTGTGTTCGTGATTGAAATTCTAGGAAAATTTGGCATCGTGTTGTCGGTTTACAATTGTTAATAGGAGATATTATGGGAATCAAACAGGCCTTTCTTGCATTTTTTAGAGCTCTTAAAAAAGAGCAATTACCCTCTACTGTAAGTGAATCTCCCCACCTTGATTTACTCAAATTGTTGCAACAGGAGGGACGGCTAATCGATTTTTTAAAAGAAGATATTACTTCTTACTCCGATGCTCAAGTTGGAGCTGCTGTTCGAAAAATTCATGCTGAGTGTGCTAAAACTCTTGAGTTACGTCTCTCTATCCGTCCTATTTTTAAAGAAGAGGAAAATTCATCTGTGATCATCTCATTGGGTTATGATCCTAAAGAGGTGAAGGTGATAGGGAATGTCAAGGGGATACCTCCGTACAAAGGAAAACTGCTTCATAAGGGGTGGAGAGCTCACAGAGGGAATGAGGTGATTTATCCTGCTCAGGTGGAGGTTTGATCTCGTATGTCTTATGTGATTGGGATCGATCTTGGAACAACAAATTCAACCATTTCCTTCGCACAGATTGATGGTGATTCTCCAAATATCTCTGAACTCTTTATCCCTCAATGGGGGCCAGATCAAAAAAATATAAAACTTTTTCAGCTCCCCTCTTATCTTCTATTCCCTCCGGAAGGTGATCCAAAGTGGATAGTTGGAGATTACGCAAAAAAGCGTGGAGCAGAGCTTTCTCCTCGGTTGATAACCTCTGCCAAATCTTGGCTTTCTCATGCACTCATTGATCGAAAAATTCCCTTTCTTCCCCTTGGATTTAAAGAGTGTGAGGGATTAGAACCAATGAGTCCTGTTGAAGTCTCCGCCGAGTTTCTTAAGATTCTTAAAAAAGGGTGGATTTGTTCCGCACCTTTTGAACAGCAAGATCTTTTTATAACGGTACCGGCTTCTTTTGATCCGAGCAGTCGGAATCTTGTGTTGGAGGCTGCAAAACTTGCTGGTTATCCTGAGCTTGTTTTAATCGAAGAACCCTTGGCGGCTTTCTACTCTTGGCTTGAAGTGTTCCAAACATCGTGGCGCGAAATTCTCTCCATTGATGATCGGATTTTGGTGATTGATATTGGTGGAGGGACGACAGATTTCACCATGATTGGACTTGAAGAAAAAGAGGGCGAGCTTGCTTTGATCCGAGAGTCTGTGGGATCTCACCTTCTCCTAGGTGGAGATAATATTGACCTTGCATTGGGATATTATCTTAAAGGAAAGCTTGAAAAAGAAGGGCATACAATTAATTCTTGGCAACTTCAAAGTTTATGTTACGAAGGGAGGCAAGCCAAAGAGATCTTACTGGGAAATGATTCTCCTACAACAGTCTCCATCACAATCCATAGCAAGGGAAGTTCCTTGATCGGGGGGACACTGAATACAACTCTTTCTCAAAATGAGATCGAAGAACTTCTTATTTCGGATTTTTTTCCTCTGATCGCACTCTCTGAACGAACTCAGGAACAAAAAGCATTGGCTATTTCTAAAATAGGCCTTCCCTTCGCGAAGGACCCTCGAATCACGGCTCATTTGAGTACGTTTATTGCTAGAGGATGTGGAGGGAAACTTCCAACAAAAGTTTTGTTTAATGGAGGGACAATGAAAAGCCTTCCTTTTCAAAGGCGAATTCTCGAACTACTCAACAATTGGAGCAAAGAACGTTCCGTAGAATCTCTTCCGGGAGCGAATCATGATTTTGCCGTGAGTCGGGGGGCTGCTTATTACGGATATCTCAAAAGAAAGGGAGGAATTAGGGTTCGTGCAGGGACGTCTCGGAGTTATTATGTGGGCGTTGAAGGGGCGGCTCCAGCGGTTCCAGGATTGCCAGCTCCCTTACACGGTGTGTGTATTGTTCCGTATGGGACCGAAGAAGGGAGCTCTCTTTCTTTGGAAGATGAAACGTTCTCCTTAATGGTGGGAGAGTTGGTTCATTTTCGTTTTTTTCATCGAGAGACTCCGACACTTCGAGATGGATCAATAGCAAAAGTGGGGAGTGTGATTGACGATGTGAAGGACGAGCTGATCGAGCTTGATCCCATTGTGACTCATCTTAATCAGCAGAAAGCAGAAGAAAAAATGATTCTTGTTAAGCTTCATGCGAATGTGACTGAAATGGGGAGTTTAGAGTTTAAGTGTGTGGCGGACGATGGTCAGGAGTGGACTTTGAGCTTTGATCTTCGTCCTTCCTCTGTCTAATGGTGATGAGAGTATTGAGAGCTTCCTGTTTCATACGAGTGTAGAGGGATGCAAGACCGTTGCTTCGGCTTGGAGACAACGCTTTCGGAATTCCAATTTCCTCTAAGAAATTAGGCGGATTACGCACTATTACTTCAGCCTCCTCTCCATCATAGACTCTGATCAAAAGAGCAGCCAATCCGGCTGAAATCAGAGCATCGGAACTCGCTGTAAATTTTAAAACAGTCCCTTTTTGATTGGTACGTAAATAGAGCGAACTTTGACATCCCCGCACTAAATTTTCCTCTCGTTTCCATTCTTCTTTAAAAAGGGGAAGTGTTTGTCCAAGCTCGATGATTTTGTGATAGATAGATTCTCTTGAATTGGAACATGCTTGAAAAGCTTGAATGAGTTTAATTTGTTTTTCTTTACAGTTCATCAGGTTCATCATCCTCATTGATCAAAGCGTTTAACTGGGTTTGAATATCTTGCATTTCTTTGATTAAGTGGTCGACTCGATCTCGAAGTTTTTGAGCTTTCCTCTGGGATCCTTCCGAACTGAAATTTTGTTGTAGACCGATTTTAGTCGCGACATGGTTGCCAATTAATATACCAAATCCTATTCCCATCACAAGAGGGAACACAGCAGAAGCAGCTAAAATCACTGTGACCGCAACAGATATCACGATGGGACGTGCACCATTAGCAGGAAGCTTATTGAGTCCAGCATTGATGAGTTGCCAGAGGGTGTTGTTTTCAATTTTTCCCTCAGGATCGATCCATTTTGTTACAATGATTCCACTTAAGGAGGCAATTGGAAGCCCACAGCCAAATCCGATAACTAAGGGAAGAGAGACTGCTTCAAAACCGTACATTAAACCGACTCCTCCAATAATCACTCCTCCCGCTACAATAAAAAGGATGAGGCTACGCCAATTGTTTTGGATAAAACTAGCTGTTTTATTTGCGCAGGAAGTGACATTGTAAACAATAGGATTTACTAAGGTTTTTAGATAAAAATCTTTTGATCTCATATTTGTGGGGATCGCAAAAAAACAAGAAAATTCACCCATCGCTCTTTCTCCTTCTTGACCTAATTTAGGAAATAGAGGATAAGTGTTTGATCATTTCTATGAAATAGCATTATATTTTTTGGGTTTTCATGGTCAAAGAGGACACTATTAAGCTAGATGGACAGATTGAAGAGCTTCTTCCAAATATGAATTTTAGAGTGAAACTTGAAAACGGGATGATGGTAACTGCTCATCTTTGTGGGAAGATGCGCATGAGAAATATTCGTGTCCTCACCGGGGATCGAGTTTCTGTTGAGATGTCTCCCTATGATTTAAGCAAAGCTCGGATTATTTATAGACATCGCTAGGGCATTTTTGGTGGGAAACTATTGTATTTATTTAGCAAAGAGAGTAGGATCAACCTGAATTTTCTCAAAAAATTTGCCCAGATAGCTCAGAGGTAGAGCACTTGCATGGTAAGTAAGCGGTCGAAGGTTCAATTCCTTTTCTGGGCAATGTGAATAAAAGCTAAATTAATTTTTTATTAAAAAAGAGCCTTACGGAGGAAAAATCAGATGGCTAAAGAAACATATCAGAGAACGAAAGCCCATGTCAATATTGGTACAATCGGGCATGTTGATCATGGTAAAACAACGTTAACAGCGGCGATCACCAAAGTGATGTCTGGGATGGGAGGGGGTAAATTCCGTGATTATTCTTCCATCGATAATACTCCCGAAGAGAAACAACGGGGCATTACCATTAATTCTTCACATGTTGAGTACGAAACAGCTGAAAGGCACTATGCTCACGTTGATTGTCCGGGGCACGCTGATTATGTCAAAAATATGATAACAGGGGCCGCTCAGATGGATGGAGCAATTCTTGTAGTGGCTGCAACCGATGGTGCGATGCCTCAGACAAAAGAACATATTCTTCTTGCTCGTCAAGTCGGTGTTCCTTCTATCGTTGTTTTTCTGAATAAAGTTGATATGATTGGAGAAGGAGATCAAGAATTGATCGAATTAGTTGAGATGGAGCTTGCTGAACTTCTTGAAGCTCAAGGTTACAAGAATTCTTCCATTGTTAAAGGTTCTGCTCTTAAGGCTCTTGAAGGGGATTTGAAGGCCATGGAGGGGATTAAAGAATTGATGAACACAGTTGATAGAGATATCCCCATTCCCAAACGTGATATCGATAAGCCATTTTTAATGCCCGTTGAGGATGTCTTTTCAATTCCGGGACGTGGAACTGTTGCAACAGGAAAAGTGGAACGTGGAGTGGTTAAACTTAACGATAAGCTTCAAATTGTCGGACTTCGAGAAAATCGGGAAACAGTGGCGACTGGTCTCGAAATGTTTAATAAAATTCTCGATGAAGCTCGTGCTGGTGAAAATGTTGGGATTCTTCTGCGTGGAGTGGAGAAAAAAGATGTCGAAAGAGGGATGGTTCTCTGTGCTCCAGGGACTGTGACGCCGCATAAGAAATTCAAAGGGGCAATTTATATTCTTAAGAAAGAAGAAGGTGGGCGACACAAACCTTTTTTCACAGGATATCGTCCTCAGTTTTATTTTCGTACAACAGATGTTACAGGGACAGTGACTCTTCCAGAAGGAACAGAAATGGTGATGCCAGGTGATAACGTTGAACTTACAGGTGAACTCATTGCTCCCATTGCGATGGAAGAAGGGATGCAGTTTGCGATTCGTGAAGGTGGACGAACCATTGGAGCTGGTACCATTTCAAAAATTATCGAATAAGTGACTCACCTATAGCAAGTGTTTGAACTAGATTTTGAACACTTGTTTTGTTTGGGTGTGTAGCTCAGCTGGTAGAGCAGCGATCTCCAAAGTCGCCGGTCGGGGGTTCGAATCCCTCCGCACTCGCTTTGTCGAAGGGGGAGTATAACTTGTGTTGAATGGGAGGCAATAACGGTGCAAAAAGCGAACTCAAAGGCTTTACAGAAAATGGATGTTAAAAAAAATCGAACATCATCTTGGGATAGTAAAAAGTTGGTTTCTTTTATTGGAGATGTCCGGCGTGAGCTTAGAAAAATTGAGTGGACAACGCGTGATGAACTCAAGGTGTTCACTAAAATTGTTTTGGTGAGCATTTTTCTCTTTGGAATTTTTGTTTACGTCATCGATGTATTCATGCGGACATTTCTTGGGGGGCTTGAGGTCTTTTTAAAGATAATAGGTGGTTAAAGATTAATGCATAAGTGGTATGTAGTTCAAGTCTTCACTTCTCAAGAAAAGAAGGTGAAGAAGGCGATAGAGGAGTATAAGGTTTCTACGGAGGGAATGAATGAACTGATTGAGGAAATACTGGTTCCTTCTGAAAATGTCATGGAAGTTAAAAAAGGAGAGCAAAAAGTTATAGAGAGGAGGATATGGCCCGGCTATGTTCTTATCAAAATGACGATGAATGATGACTCATGGCAATTCATTAAAAATACTGCAGGTGTGATTGATTTTCTTGGAGGGGATAAGCCGACCGCGTTATCCGATCAAGAAGTAGAGAATATTATGAGTGACCTCACTAAGAAAGAAGGAGGGGTCACGCAGAAACACAAATTTAAAATCGGTGACCATGTCAAGATTACTGATGGTGTTTTTGTAAACTTTATAGGGACGATCTCAGAGATTTTTCATGACAAAGGCAGATTGTCGGTTATGGTGTCCATTTTTGGACGTGAAACGCGTGTTGACGATCTGGAATTTTGGCAGGTGGAAGAAGCTTCTCATGAAGGAGAGCATATTTGAAAAAAACCTGTTCTCTTAAAAAGATATCCCCATTATAATGGTGCGCTTTCTTGTGTTAGGAAAAAATATTAAAGGGGTTCGTTAATGGCAAAAAAAATCCTCAAATTGATTAAACTACAAATTGCTGCTGGAAAAGCGAATCCAGCCCCCCCAATAGGACCTGCTCTTGGTTCTGCGGGTGTAAACATTATGGAATTCTGTAAACAGTTTAATGCGCAAACACAGGATAAAGTAGGGGATGTTCTTCCTGTTGAGATTACTGTTTACGCGGATCGTAGTTTTACTTTTATCTTAAAGCGTTCTCCGATGTCTCGGTTAATTCTTAAAGCACTCAATTTGAAGTCTGGATCTTCTATTCCAAATAGAGAAAAGGTGGGACAACTGAGTAAAGTGCAGGTCGCAGAAATTGCTAAACAGAAATTTCCAGATTTGGGAGTCCGTTCCATCGAATCGGCCATGATGATGGTGATGGGAACAGCAAAGAGCATGGGTGTCGATATTGTTGATTGATTACCAGGCTTTTAATATAAACAATGGTCAAAAACATGAAGGATTATGGGTCGCAAAAATAAAAGATTTCGGGAGATTGCTTCTCTTATAGACCAAAGTAAGGTTTATGCTCTTGATGAGGCAGTCGACATTTTAAAGAAGTGTCCGTCGGTTAAATTTGACCAGACGGTAGATATCTCCATTAAAATGGGGGTGGACCCGCGTAAATCGGACCAACAAGTACGGGGAACCGTTTCATTACCGAATGGAACTGGAAAAACACGTCTCGTGCTTGTCTTCGCGCAAGGCGAGAAGGTTCAAGAGGCATTGAACGCTGGAGCCGACTTCGCTGGGGCCAATGAGCTCTTTGACAAAGTTAAAGGAGGGTGGACTGATTTTGATGCGGTTGTTTCTACGCCTGATATGATGCGAGAAGTTGGAAAGCTCGGAAAGGTCTTGGGGCCACGAGGGTTGATGCCTACTCCAAAGGCTGGAACAGTGACAACGGATGTTGCAACGGCTGTGAAAGAGATTAAAGGTGGAAAGATTGAATTTAAGCTCGATAAGCAAGCTGTTTTTAATAATGGAATTGGAAAGCTTTCATTTACAAAAGAGGCAATAGTTGAAAACTTTCGATTTTTCATTAAAGCAATTGCGCGTGCCAAGCCTTCAACGGCCAAAGGACAATACTTTAAAAGTATTTTTCTTTCTACCACAATGGGGCCAGGTTTAAAGATTGATCTTAAAGAAGTGGAGGTGTGAGTTAAATGAGGGCGGAAAAACAACTCCTTTTAGATGAGATTGAGGGAAAAATGGGAGAGTCTACAGGGTTTATTGTTGTGAGTTATCAACAATTGAAAGCACCTACGATTCGAGAATTTAGGGATAAGATATCAGAGAGTGGTGGAGATTTTGAAGTTATTCGAAAACGAGTTTTTATAAAAGCGGCGACTAAAAAAGGTCTTCCAATTGACCTTTCGGAGTTAACGGGACATATTGGTATTATTTTTACGAAAGAGGATGCTGGTCCTTCGGCAAAAATTGCACTCAGTTACGAAGAAAAGGAAGGGGAACCGGTTAAAATCTTACGAGGGATGATTGAGGGAAAGCTTTGCTCATCTGATGATGTCAAAGCGTTTGCTACCCTGCCAAGCTTAGAGGTGCTTCGGTCGATGTTTGTCGGATTGCTGGCCGCTCCCCTTGCTCAGACGGTGCAGGTGATGAACGCTTTACTTGCTTCTGTTCCAAGATGTCTCGACGAAAAGATTAAAAAAGAAAGTTAAAAAATATACAATTAAGGAGAAATTTACCGTGGCTACAGATCAACTAGAAGAAATTGTAGAGAAGCTTAGTAACCTCAAAGTTGCTGATCTCGCGAAGTTAAAATCCCTTCTCGAAGAAAAATGGGATGTTACTGCGGCTGTACCCGCAGCTATTGCAGTTGCGGCTCCAGCAGGAGAAGCGGAAGCTGAAGCGAAAGTGGAATCAACTGATTTCCAAGTTACTTTGGCAGAAGTTCCTGCTGATAAGAAGATCAGTGTCATTAAAGTTGTGCGTGAAGTGACTGGTTTTGGGCTCAAAGAAGCTAAGGAGCTTGTAGAAGGAGCTCCTAAAGTACTGAAGGAGAGCTGTCCAAAAGCTGAGGCTGAAGAGATCGTTAAAAAGATCGAAGCGGCTGGTGCTAAAGCGACAACTAAAGGCCTTTAAGTAAAGGTTCAATGATAAAGCAGTTATTTGTTAGTTTTTAACAGTACTTAGAGATCGAGTCAAGAGATGCAGAGGCATGGAAGTGTCTTTTTATTAGTCTCTTGAGCTCGATTCTTTCTATTGTCAGATAATTGCATTCAAAAAATGAGAGCAAAATAAGTATCAATTACCATTTATTGGGGGAGATAGACGAACATGCTAAAAAAGCGGCCAGAACGGGTTAGTTTTGTCAAGAAAGAAGAGATCATTGATCTTCCAAATTTGATCGAAGTTCAAATTAAATCCTACAATCAGTTTTTGCAAATAGATCAATTTCCTGAAGAACGAGAAGATATTGGATTACAAGAGGTTTTTAATGAGATATTTCCCCTGAAATCCTACGATGAGAAGACAATCATAGAGTATCTCTCATATAGTCTTGGAATTCCGAAATATTCCCCCGAGGAAAGTATTCGACGTGGAATTACCTATAATGTCACATTGAAGGTCAGGTTTCGCCTCACTGATGAAACAGGAATTAAGGAAGAAGAAGTCTATATGGGGACGATTCCAATCATGACTGATAAAGGGACTTTTATTATCAATGGTGCTGAACGAGTCGTTGTTTCTCAGCTTCATCGATCGCCTGGAATTTGTTTTGAACAGGTTCGTCATCCAAAAGGAAATATCCTCTACTCTTTCCGTATCATTCCTTATCGAGGAAGTTGGCTTGAGGCTTCGTTTGATACCAATGATCTTATTCACATCTATATCGATCGAAAGAAAAGGCGTCGGAAGATTTTGGCAACAACTTTTATTCGTGCTCTTGGTTATTCGACTAATTCTGATATCATTGAGGAATTTTTCACTGTTCAAGCGCACCCATTAAAGAGCGAAAAAGATTTTGCTGATCTTGTTGCGAAGATTTTAGCCGAGGACGTTATTGATGTTGATAGTGGGTTAGTATTTGGTAAAACGGGAGAAAAGCTCAGCACTGCTATGCTGAAACGCATGCTTGACAGTGGAATTGAAAATCTCAAGATCGCGTTAGGTGCTGATGAAACTCATCCCATTATCAAGATGTTGGCCAAAGATCCTACGGATTCCTATGAAGCGGCTTTAAAAGATTTTTATCGAAGAATTCGACCAGGAGAGCCTGCCACTTTGACCAACGCTCGTTCTGTGATCATGCGTCTTTTCTTTGATCCAAAAAGATATAATTTGGGACGTGTTGGCCGATATAAACTGAACACAAAGCTAGGTGTTGAAGTCTCTGATGAAGAGCTTGCTGTTGTGACTCTGAAAAAAGAGGATGTTATTTATGCTCTCAAATATCTTATTAGCTTGAAACAAGGAAGTGAAAAAGCAACCATTGATGATATTGACCATTTAGCAAATAGAAGAGTTCGATCCGTTGGAGAGTTGATTCAGAATCAGTGTCGTATAGGTTTGGCACGTATGGAAAAAATCATCAAAGAAAGAATGAATTTGTTTGATTTTTCTTCAGACACTCTCACTCCAGGAAAAATTGTTTCAGCAAAAGGACTTGTGGGTGTCCTTAAAGACTTTTTCGGCAGATCTCAACTTTCTCAATTTATGGATCAGACGAATCCTGTAGCAGAGCTTACACATAAACGGCGTCTTTCTTCTTTAGGACCTGGAGGATTGAATAGAGAGAGAGCAGGGTTTGAGGTAAGAGACGTTCATACCTCGCACTATGGACGTATTTGTCCAATTGAAACTCCAGAAGGTCCTAATATTGGTTTGATCACATCGCTTTCTTCCTTTGCAAAAATCAATGAATTTGGTTTTATCGAGACCCCCTACAGAATTGTGCGAGACGGTGTTGTCACGGAAGAAATAGAATATATGACCGCCGATATTGAAGAACAGTGTGTGATTGCTCAAGCCTCTGCACCGCTCGATGAATACAATATGTTTAAAGAATCGATTTGTTGGGCGAGAGAAAAAGGTGAATCACTCGAACTTGACACGAAACTTGTCACTCACATGGATGTGTCGCCTAAGCAACTTGTATCGATTGTCACTGGATTGATTCCATTTTTAGAACATGATGATGCTAACCGTGCCTTGATGGGATCGAATATGCAACGACAAGCTGTTCCACTCCTTAAAACGGAGGCGCCCATTGTAGGAACGGGCTTGGAAGCTAGGGCAGCAAGGGATTCAGGCGCTGTTGTGATTGCTACTGAGGATGGAACTGTCGACTATGTTGATGGATTTCAAATCGTCATCGCTTCTAAGCAAAATCCACTTGAAAAGAAAATTTATACTTTAAAGAAATTTATGCGATCCAATTTTGGAACTTGCATTAATCAAGAACCCTTATGTTCCATTGGGGATGAAGTGAAGGCGGGTGATGTGATTGCAGACGGGGCTGCAACTGACAAAGGAGAAATTGCTTTAGGAAAAAATGTTCTCGTTGCTTTCATGCCTTGGTGTGGATACAACTTTGAAGATGCTATTATTATTTCTGAAGAACTTTCACGTCAAGATGCTTATACCTCTATTTATATCGAAGAGTTTGAGCTGACTGCTCGCGATACAAAACTAGGTCGTGAAGAGATCACTCGTGATATTCCTAATGTATCGGAAGAGGCTTTGGCCAACCTAGGAGAAGATGGAATTATTCGGATTGGAGCTGAAGTCAAGCCGGGTGATATCCTTGTTGGTAAAATCACTCCAAAATCTGAAACTGAGCTTGCTCCAGAAGAACGTTTATTACGTGCAATCTTTGGTGAAAAGGCTGCTGAT
This sequence comes from Chlamydiia bacterium, assembly GCA_020440555.1. Classification (GTDB taxonomy): domain Bacteria; phylum Chlamydiota; class Chlamydiia; order Chlamydiales; family JAAKFR01; genus JAGRNW01. The sequence continues at coordinate 44,049 of JAGRNW010000001.1, read as the reverse complement.
GTCAAAGATGCTTCCTTGACAGTTCCTCCGGGTACGGAAGGAGTGGTGATGGATGTTAAAGTTTTTTCTAGACGAGATCGACTCTCCAAAACGGATGATGAACTTGTGGAAGAAGCCTCTTTACTTAAAGATATTCAAAAAGAATTTCGTCAAAGGCATTCGGCACTTCTGATGGAGCGACACGAAAAATTGGGGGCTCTTTTACTTAATGAAATAGCTCCTTCTCCAATTATTCACAGGCGAACAGCGGAAGAATTACTTGCCGCTTCTATCCCTTTTACTCAGGAGATTATTGAAAAACTTGAAGCCGAGAAGCCTGAAGATTTGATCATGGCGCAAAATGATATTTACGATCTTTTCAAATCGATTCTTCGGGATTATGAACAACAAATTCAAAAATTGGAGATGCAGAACAAGATTGATATCGAGCATATGAGAAAAGGGGATACAGATCTTGACCCGGGGGTAATCCGTCAGGTAAAGGTTTATGTGACCTCTAAGCGTAAACTTCAAGTAGGGGATAAGATGGCTGGACGACACGGAAACAAAGGGGTTGTTTCCAATATTGTGCCTATTGCAGATATGCCCTACTTAGTCAATGGACAGCCGATTCAAATCATATTGAACCCACTTGGAGTTCCATCGAGAATGAATATTGGGCAGCTTTTAGAAACTCATCTTGGTTTTGCAGCCAAAAAAGCGGGAATCCACATCAAAAGTCCAGTTTTTGAAGGGTTTCCTGAAGAAAAAATCTGGGAAATGATGAAAGAGCAGGGCCTTCCAGATGATGGAAAGGCTTATCTTTATGATGGTCGAACAGGAGAGCGATTCGACAACAGGGCGGTTGTTGGTTACATTTATATGTTGAAATTGAGCCACCTTGTTGCTGATAAAATTCACGCAAGATCCATTGGTCCATATTCGCTTGTGACACAACAGCCTTTAGGGGGTAAAGCTCAAATGGGAGGACAACGTTTTGGAGAGATGGAGGTCTGGGCTCTTGAAGCTTATGGAGCGGCTCATGTTTTGCAGGAAATTCTAACTGTCAAATCAGATGATGTTTCTGGTCGAACCAGAATTTATGAGTCGATTGTGAAGGGGGAGAACCTTTTGAGACCAGGAACTCCAGAATCGTTTAATGTTTTGATCAAAGAATTGCAGGGGCTCTCACTTGATGTCAGAGCAATGACTGTAGAAGAAGAATAATAAAAAGGGGAGTTTGAATGTTGGAAGAAGATCTTGGGGAGACCCAATTTGATAAACTCAAGATTGGGATTGCTTCTGATACAGTGATTCGGGATAAGTGGTCTCGGGGAGAAATCAAGAAGCCTGAGACGATTAATTATCGTACTTTTAAGCCAGAGAAGGGTGGATTGTTTTGCGAAAAAATCTTTGGTCCAACCAAAGATTGGGAATGTGCCTGCGGCAAGTACAAAAAGATCAAGCACAAAGGAATTGTATGTGATAGATGTGGAGTCGAAGTGACACTCTCTAGCGTGAGAAGAGAGAGAATGGCGCATATTGAACTTGCGGTTCCGGTTGTTCATATTTGGTTTTTCAAAACAATGCCTTCTCGTATTGGGAATGTATTGGGAATGTCTGCAACCGATCTTGAAAGAATTATCTACTATGAAGAATATGTGGTGATTGATCCCGGACAAACAGACTTAGAAAAGAAACAGCTTTTAACAGATAACGAACATCGTGAAGCCATTGAGAAATGGGGGAAAGATTCATTTGTTTCTATGATGGGTGGAGAGGCGATCACTGAACTTTTAAAACTTGAAGATCTTGATGCTCTTTTAGTTGAGCTTAAGGAGAAACTTCGTCGAACTAAATCGATGCAAGCACGAATGAAACTTGCCAAACGCTTAAAGATTGTAGAAGGATTCGTGACTTCTTCAAATAAGCCTGATTGGATGGTTCTTAGATCGATTCCCGTCATTCCTCCTGATCTTCGTCCATTAGTACCTCTTGATGGAGGCCGGTTTGCCACATCAGATCTCAACGATCTTTACAGGCGTGTCATCAATCGTAACAATCGTCTCAAAGCAATTTTACGTCTTAAAACGCCTGAGGTGATTGTCCGAAATGAAAAAAGAATGCTCCAAGAGGCTGTTGATGCTCTTTTTGATAATGGACGCCATGGTCATCCAGTGATGGGAGCAGGAAATCGTCCTCTTAAATCTCTTTCTGAGATGCTCAAAGGAAAGCATGGTCGTTTTAGACAAAATCTTCTCGGAAAGCGAGTTGACTATTCAGGTCGATCGGTGATTATTGTTGGTCCTGAACTTAAATTTAATCAATGTGGATTGCCCAAGGAAATGGCCCTTGAGCTTTTTGAGCCCTTTATTGTGAAGCGGCTTAAAGATCTTGGTTACGTTTATACCATTCGTTCGGCAAAGAAAATGATTGCGCGAGGAGCTACAGAGGTATGGGATGTTTTAGAAGAAATTATTAAAGGGCATCCTGTCATGCTCAATCGAGCGCCGACTCTTCATAGATTAGGGATTCAGGCGTTTGAGCCTGTTTTAATCGAAGGGAAAGCCATCCGGATACACCCTCTTGTTTGTGCCGCTTTTAATGCGGATTTTGACGGTGACCAAATGGCTGTGCATGTCCCTCTTTCTATAGAAGCTCAACTGGAGGCCAAGGTTCTCATGATGGCTCCAGATAATATCTTTCTTCCATCATCAGGGAAACCAGTAGCCGATCCAAGCCGAGATATGACAGTTGGACTTTATTATCTCATGGCCGATCCTCTTTATTTTCCTGAAAAAGAAGGAAAAAAGATCAAAGTGTTTAGGAATCAGCAGGAGGTGTTGTTAGCTCTTTCAGCAAATAAACGTTTTGATCTTTACAAAGAACTTAATGATGTGGACTCCAATCGTCTTGATGATACAGGTCGAGGATTGCATATTCATGAACAGATTAAACTTCGTGTTGACGGTGGTATCATTGAAACAACCCCTGGAAGAGTCATATTTAATCAAATCATTCCTAAAGAGCTAGGTTTTCAAAATTATCATATGCCAAAAAAACGTATGAGCGAACTAATTATGGAATGCTACAAAAAAGTAGGGCTTGAAGCGACGGTGCGTTTTTTGGATGATTTGAAGAATCTTGGTTTTGCGGAGGCCACAAAATCTGCTGTTTCCATGGGAATTACAGATGTGAAGGTTCCTAAAAATAAAGGAGAAATTATTGAAAAAGCCTATGAACGCGTGGCGCTTGTTCGTAAACAATATGATGATGGAATCATCACTGATGGAGAACGTCACTCAAAAACAATTAGCATCTGGACAGAAGTTTCTGATATATTATCAGATGTTCTTTATAAGCAGATCAATGAAGTAACAGATCATAAACTCAATCCTCTTTTTATCATGATTGATTCAGGAGCCAGAGGAAATAAATCGCAACTTAAGCAGCTGGGGGCTTTGCGAGGGTTGATGGCTAAGCCAACCGGAGAGATTCTGGAATCTCCGATTACTTCTAATTTTCGCGAAGGTCTCACTGTTCTCGAGTATTCGATCTCTTCGCATGGAGCTCGAAAAGGACTTGCTGATACAGCCTTAAAAACGGCCGATTCCGGCTATTTGACGCGCCGTCTTGTGGATGTTGCTGCCGATGTAATTGTCACAGAGTACGATTGTGGAACTCTGGGTGCAATTGAAGTATCTGCAATTAAACAAGGTCAGGAGGAGCTTCTTCCTCTTAAAGACAGAGTTTTTGGACGAACCATTATTGATGACATTTATCAACCAGGTGATAAAAACAAGGTATTGGCTCATGCTGGAGATACCATCAATCGAATCCAAGCCGAGATGATTGACGATGCTGGAATAGAAAGTGTACGCATTCGTTCGGCTCTGACCTGTGAAAGTCGTCGTGGTGTTTGTGCCAAATGTTACGGAACTAACCTGGCTAATGGGCGTATTGTTGGTCTCGGAGAGGCTGTGGGGATTATAGCGGCTCAATCTATTGGTGAGCCTGGGACGCAGTTGACCATGAGAACTTTTCACCTGGGAGGAATCGCCTCTGCGACACTTTCGCCTGAATTAGAGGCCGATGCTGATGGAGTGTTGGTTTACGCTGATTTACGTACCGTGCAAGATCAAGAGGGAAACTGGCTTGTTCTCAACAAAAATGGAACGTTGAATATTGTTCGTGATGAGGGACGTACTCTCGAAGATTATAAAAAACTTTTGGGAAATAAATCGATTGAATCGATTCAGACATTTACCGTCGAACTTGGAACAAAGATTTTCATTGAAGATGGAACTAAAATCAAGAAGGGGAAAAAAATCGCTGAAGCCGAACTTCATAATATTCCGATTATTTGTGACCGTCCTGGTTATGTGAAGTATGAAGATTTAGTTGAAGGAATTTCCACTGAAAAAGAGGTTAACAAACAAACAGGGCTTGTTGAATTAACGGTTAAGCAGCATCGTGGAGAACTACATCCTCAGATTGTTATTTATTCTGATTCTAATTTTAACGAATTGGTTGGAACCTATGCAATTCCATCGGGGGCTATTCTGTCCGTTGAAGAGAAGCAACTTGTCTCTCCTGGGATGTTATTGGCCCGTCTACCACGAGGAGCCATTAAAACAAAAGATATTACGGGGGGATTACCTCGAGTGGCTGAGCTTTTTGAAGCCCGTAAACCCAGAGATTCAGCAGAGATTGCTAAAATCGATGGAATAGTAGATTTTCGCGGTGTTCAGAAAAATAGAAGAATTGTCGTTGTGCGTGATGAAACCACAGGTATGGAGGAGGAACACCTCATTCCTCTGACGGAGCACCTGATAGTTCAAAAAGGAGACCATGTGATTAAAGGGCAGCAACTCACAGATGGGCTCGTGGTTCCACACGAGATTCTCGAGATCTGTGGTGTGCGGGAACTTCAAAAGTATTTGGTCAATCAAGTGCAAGAGGTTTATCGCTTACAGGGTGTGGATATCAATGATAAACATATTGAGATTATTATTAGACAGATGCTGCAAAAGGTGCGTGTAGCTGATCCAGGAGATACAACACTTCTTTATGGAGAAGAAGTTCATAAAAAGAGTTTTTACGAAGAGAATAGACGGATCCTTGAGGAGGGGGGGAAACCGGCCCAAGCGATTCCCGTTCTTCTTGGGATTACAAAAGCTTCTTTGGGAACAGAATCTTTCATTTCGGCGGCTTCATTCCAAGACACAACACGTGTTTTAACTGAAGCTGCTTGTGCAGGTAAAACTGATTATCTTGTTGGTTTTAAAGAGAATGTGATTATGGGGCATATTATTCCAGGGGGGACGGGTTTTGAGACCCATAGGCATGTGAAAAAGTTTCTTGATCGTGAGGTAGAAGAGGAATTTATTTTCGACTTCAATTAATAACTAGGGAATAGGAATTGATTTATAACCTAAGTTTTGGGTTTTTCTCCCTCGGATTCGGTGAGTTTGCTTGCACCTCTTGTGCTTTTTAGACTCGTAAAGGGTCCTTGGCCATTTACTTCGTCTGAAAATCCCAAGATTTGCGGAGCAAACTCCTCTGAATTCGAGGAAGACAACCCAAAACTCAGGTTAAGAAAATCTTTCAACAGATTCTGCAAGTTGTTTCGATAGATTTGTTTAGGTTTTGGCTGAAAGACGTTCGAAAATATGGTGTTCTAGTTTGATGAGATCGGCAGAAAAACGACGAATTCCATCAGACAGTTTTTCGATGGCCATTGCATCATCATTGACAAGAAATCGAAAATTCTTCTGATTAACCTCCAATTTTTCAACAACAATTTTTTTAGCCGTCATGGGATCTAGTTTACGAGGGACTGATCCCACGGTTGTTTGAAGAATTTCAAGAAATTTGGGTGCGATAGTCAGAAGATCACAGCCTGCCAGTTCGAGAATCTCATCCACATTTCGGAAACTCGCTCCCATGATTTGGGTGTGATATCCGTATTTTTTATAGTAATGGAAGATTTTGGTGACAGAAAGAACGCCTGGATCTTTTTCTGGAGCATATCCTTCAACATTCTCATGAGTTCTATACCAATCTAGGATGCGACCAACAAAGGGAGAGATAAGGGTTGCTCCTGCGTCTGCTGCCGCGATCGCCTGTGGAAGGGAGAACATCAACGTCATGTTACAGTGGATTCCCTCTTTTTCCAAGTGACGCGCTGCTTCTACTCCTTCCCAGGTGGAAGCAAGTTTAATTAAGATCCGGGAACGGTCAACTCCAGCCGCTTCATAAAGATCGATCAATGTTGTTGCCCGTTGAATACTGCCTTCAACATCAAACGAAAGACGGGCATCGACCTCAGTCGAAACACGTCCTGGCACAATTTTTAAAATCTCAATACCAAAATTAACAAATAGTTTCGAAATAATATGCTGCATCATCTTGCGCGGATCTGAAGTTTTAGAAGATCCCCACCTCATAGCATCATCAATTAAATATTGGTATTGAGGGTCTTGAGATGCAGCATAAATGAGTGAAGGATTTGTAGTTGCATCGGTAGGCTCATATTTTTTGATCGAATTAATGTCACCGGTATCAGCAACAACCGTTGTCATTTTCTTTAATTGTTCTAACTTGGATATCATAACAATAACTCCTTCCTTATGATTCATCTTAGCATTAGTTAATATCTAGGGGAAGGAGTTTTTTTGATTGATGCAAATGATTAGATAGGTGAAAATCACCCTCATTATGATACAAGTTGGCCATCGATTACAGTTTAATTGTCAGGCATGTGGCTCTCCGATTTTGTTTTCAGTTCTTGATGTTCAAGAATTTAGCGATGTTATTAGTTGCTCAGAGTGCGGAAAAAGATATTCTTTTGATGATAAGAAGCTGCTGAGACAGCTGAGACAATTTGAGGCGTTGTGTCGCCAGATTCATGCTTCGAAAGAAATTTTGGGAAGTACAGCCATTGCCATTGATGTAGGGAGTCATCATGTACAAGTCCCGTTTAATATTCTTCTTACTCGCTTGAGCTCGGTGATAGAGTTAAGTATTGGAGGCAAGAAGAGTGTGATAGCCTTTCGTATAGAACCTCTTGAGGATATTCCCGCAGCAATTTGTTTAACCTCTTCTTGTTTGTCCAAAATTACGGATACAAATTAATAAAAAAAAGGACGCTATTCATTCTAATTCATTTTTTTAGGATAGCAGCATAGTGACAAAAGTCTTCTGGTTCGAACACTGAATAGCGTTCTGTGATTGCAATCCCTACGCGATTTCCATTTTCTAATGCATTGAATATCATATCTGTAGCTTCATTAGGAAGTTGGATGCGTTGATCCCCTTGTTCTAAATATCCATAGAAAGATCGGTTCTGGCCACCGATATATAGGGTAATGGGGGTATATTCTGGATACTCTTGCGAACGGGGAATTTTTCCTCCTCCCACACTGATATATCCTAAACGACCATAGCATCCTTTTTGAAAATCAATGGAAAGATGATTGATTAAATTTGTTGGTGAATGGGACAGACTATAGCACGTGGCGGTGCCGCATTCGATCGATTGATAGTTCCATCCACACCATTTGTTGCAAGAGGATAGAAATAAAAAAAAGAAAAAAACCACCCATCTTCGAAAGAAAACAAAACACACATGACGACTAAGCTTTGCATTTAGTGAGCATGACCAGAATCACCATCACCTGAGGCGATGATAATCGCTGCGGCTGCTGCAACAGCTGCAATCCCTATTCCAATCGCACAACATGAGATACCACATGAAGTTCCGCACACAGGAGCGCAGGGATCGCAAGGATCGCACGGAGGACAAGGAGCGCAAGGTTCGCACACAGGTGGACAGTTAGTGCAGGGATAATCACAAGGGGTTTGGCAGGGGTTGCATTGACTTGGACATACTTCATGATCACATTGAGTTTCGTGCCCATGTAAATAATTCTGAGCAAGAAGTGTATGATTGCCAGAAAACACTCCACAGAGTGTGAAAAGCAGCGTTCCAAGAGCAATTAATTTAGTGTTCATCGATTAACTCCTAAATTGAAGAAAATAGGTTCTACTCAAGAAATAACAAATGTTTAAATATGAAACAATCAATTTCTCTTATTTTTTGCCAAAGTTTTCATTGCTTGTCAGAACTGGTGGGTGGATGAAATGTTTTAATTGCCTCGTAAAATAGAGGGTAGAGGCTCGCATATTCGGAAACCTGCGCTGTTGCTGTGATGACATAAGCTGTTCCATTGCTAACAAGTGTCGCTTGTAAAAAACGAAGACCTCCCCAGGCTGTTTCTTTGTCTATTTGCAAAAGATTTGTTACATTTTCTGCGATTTCTATATGTCCAAGGGGACGACAGGTGGTGTCGGGAAGATTTTCATGATAGTTTTTAGCAAGCTTTGCATAAGCTGCTCCATCAAGCTCAGTTGTTTCTCGGGCCAAGTTGACTGAGGGAGTGAACTGTCCGCGTTTTTTCCCTACATAGAGGGCTACAACTTTATTTGGAAGTTGTGAAGCATCACTAATCTTTTTCCACTCCTTTGGTAAGTTGAGATGAAATGAATCGTTTGCAAAGATGGGAGAGATCAAAAAAAGTGCTAAAAAAAAGCATTTAGTTAAAAGTGATTTCTTGTTCATGTAACACCTCCTCAAGAGAAAAAAGCCTTGAAAAAAATGCCTCGCTAAGCGACCCTATCGTCGAGCAAGAGCAAATTCAATACAATAGATGATCAATCATCAAGAGGTCTACAATAATGGAGAATTTGGAAACAGGCAAAGATAAAATTAAAAAAATCTGCGAAATTCTTAGAACAGAGACTTTGGAGCCAGCTAAAGAGGAAGCGCAAAAGGTGATTGAAATGGCGCAAGCAGAGGCTCAAAATATCATTCGACAAGCTGAACAACAGGGAAAGAAAATTTATTCCCAAACTATGGAGAAATTGGAAAAAGAAAAAGCCTTGTTTCGATCAAGCCTGCAGACAGGGGTTGGAAACTCTCAGGCAAGACATTGAACATAAACTTTTTAATGAAGCTATCGAGAAATGGGTGACTGACAATTTGCAAGATCATGGGGTAGGGGCTAAGCTCATTTCAGCTCTTATCTCTGCTATTGAAAGAGAGGGAACAAATGCCGATTTTTCTGTGGTAGTTGCTAAAACGGTGAAAAAAGAAGAGATCAATGCTCAGTTGGGAGATGTTGTTTTAAAGAAATTGCGAGAAAAAGGAGTCGTAGTCGGTGATTTTATTGGGGGAGTTAAGTTAAAGCTTCATGATCAAAAACTCACTTTAGATCTTTCTTCTGAGGCTTTAAAAGAGATCATGGGAGCTTTTTTGCGGAAAGATTTTAGAGAAGTTCTTTTTGGCTTTAAACCATCAGAACCAATCTCTTAGAGGCTAGATGACCGAATACTATTTTCTTGCATCACTGCTTCCTGAGCTTCAAATAGGACATGTACCTGGACTCGGTTATGCTGCTTTAAAACCTCTACTGATTGCCAATCTCAACAAGAAAGATCTTGCTAAAACAAAAAAGTTTTTACATATCTTTGATTACGACAATCTACGAGCCCTTTGGGTGGGAGATGTGTTTGACAAACGGGGAAATTTTACAAAAATAGAGCTTGAACAAGCATTAATTGATCTAGGATGGCCTGATGGTCAGGATTTTCCTGACTATTTAGTAGATTACCTTGGCAAATATCAAAAAAATGAAGAAAGGGCTAAAAATTATTTTATTTTGGTTAGTCGATTTCTTCAAGAGCAGCTTGAGAAAGAAGAAGGCTTTTTGCAGGAGCTTTTTCAGTTTGAAAAAGAATTTCGTCTGATACTTATTGGATTTCGTGCGAAGAAATTGGGAAGAAAATTGAGTGTTGAATTGCAATACGAAGACTCAACGGATTCGATTGTTGCCCAAATACTTGCTCAAAAAGATTCTAAAGGGTATGAGCCACCTTTTGAATATCATGAAACGAAATTCATTTTTGATGACTATGGAGATCATCCGATTGAGCTCCATAAAGCCTGCCTAAAGTATCGATTTGCAAAATATGTGGAGTTGTGTGGGTCAGCCATTTTTTCTATTGATAGAATTCTAGGTTATATAGCTCGTCTTCTTTTGGTAGAAAAATGGATTGAATTGGACATACAAATGGGGGTGGAAATAATAGACGATATTGTGAGGGAAGTTAAATGAGTGCTACAGGTCAAGTCGTGCGGGCTTTTGGAAATTTATTGCAGGTCAAGTTTGAGGGGAGCGTCCGACAGGGCGAGGTGGCAATGGTAGAACTTGATGGGATCAACCTCAAAGCTGAAGTGATTGAAATTGCAGGAGATGAAGTGAAGCTCCAGGTTTTTGAAGATACTCGTGGGGTGAAGCTAGGGACTCCTGTTTCTTTCACTACAGATTTGCTGGAAGCTGAACTTGGACCGGGGCTTCTGACTTCCATTTTTGATGGATTGCAGAATCGTCTAGAAGATTTAGCAAAGTATTCGGGTTATTTTTTACCTAGGGGCGTTTATGTTCCAGCTATTGATAAAACAGTCGAATGGGATTATGTGCCGGTTGTCCACGTGGGAGACATTCTTGAGAGAGGAGATACCCTTGGAACAACCATGGAGGGGAGATTTACCCACAAGATCATGCTCCCTTTTTTGCAATTTGGAAAGGTGACAATTACTTGGACTATCGCTCCGGGGAGGTATACAGCCGATACGATTGTAGCTAAGGGAAAAAATGAGAAAGGAGAACAGTTAGAGTTTACCATGATACAAAAGTGGCCTGTAAAGATGCCTCTTTTTCAAGGAGAAAAAATTAAAGCTTTTAAAATGATGGATACGGGATTAAGAGTGTTGGATACTCAGGTTCCTATTCTTAAGGGAGGAACATTTTGTACACCGGGTCCCTTTGGGGCGGGAAAAACAGTGATTCAACATCATCTTTCAAAGTATGCTTCAGTAGACATTGTGGTGGTGACAGCTTGTGGAGAACGGGCGGGAGAAGTGGTTGAATTACTTCGTGAATTCCCAGAACTGATTGATCCTCATACAAATGAACCTTTGATTCAACGGACAACTATCATTTGTAATACGTCTTCAATGCCAGTTGCTGCGCGAGAATCTTCTATTTATATGGGAATGACGATTGCTGAGTATTATCGTCAAATGGGACTTGATGTGTTGCTTCTTGCCGATTCGACCTCTCGTTGGGCTCAAGCTCTTCGTGAAATGTCGGGACGATTGGAGGAGATTCCTGGAGAAGAGGCTTTTCCGGCCTATCTTTCCTCCCGCATAGCCGCATTTTATGAAAGAGGCGGCGTTGTTTCCCTTAAAAATGGGAAGCTGGGATCGGTTACAATTGGGGGAGCTGTTTCTCCTGCTGGAGGAAGCTTTGAAGAACCAGTCACTCAAGCGACTCTTTCAGTGGTAGGAGCTTTTTGCGGACTTTCAAAAGCTCGTTCAGACGCTCGGCGTTACCCTTCTATCAATACTCTTATTTCATGGTCAAAGTACGTAGGCAGTGTGGGAAAAGCATTGGGGGATCGGGTGGCTGGATGGGGAGAGATGGTCAAAAGGGCTGACTGGTTTTTACGAGAGGGGGATGAAATTGGCAAACGGATGGAAGTGGTGGGAGAGGAAGGGACTGCGATCAGCGATATGGTGATTCATCTTAAGGCTGAACTTTACGATTTTTGTTATCTCCAACAAAATGCTTTCGATCCTGTGGATGCCTACTGTCCTCTTGAAAGACAAATTCCTCTTTTCAGGCTTATGAATCATATTTTTGAAACTCCCTTTGAATTTTCTTCTCATGATCGTGCGCGTGATTTCTTTTTGAATCTGCAAAGTAAGATCAAGAGTATGAACTCAATTCCTGGAGAGACAGAAGAGTATAAAAAGAGCTTCAATGAAGTGGAAGAGCTCATAGAAACTGCAAGGAAATTATAACATGAAGAAGATACACGACAGGATCAACGACATGCGGGGAAACCTGATTACGGTGACTGCTGTGGGTGTCAAGCTTGGAGAGCTTGCCCGGATTGAAAAGGGGGACGGAGGAGTTACCTATGCTTCAGTTCTTCGCTTTGAGGGGGATCAAGTCACCCTTCAGGTCTTTGGGGGAACACGAGGAATTTCAACAGGAGATCAAGTTATTTTTCTCGGCAGACAGATAGAGGCAATCTATGGAGAGACCCTTTTGGGACGTCGCTTAAATGGGGCGGGTATCCCAATTGATGGTGGACCTCAAATTATTGGTGAACATATTCCTATTGCGCAACCCTCTTTCAATCCAGTGAAACGAATCATCCCTTCCAAACAAGTGAGGACCAATATTCCGATGATCGATGTCTTCAATTGTTTAGTTAAGTCGCAAAAAATTCCGATTTTTTCTATTGCTGGAGAACCCTACAACCCTCTCCTCATGCGAATAGCTAATCAAACAGATGCCGATGTGGTGATGATTGGGGGGATGGGGCTGACCTTTGCCGACTACCAAGCTTTTATTGATAATGCAGAACAATCAGGATCAGCAGAAAAAACAGTCATGTTTATTCATCGGGCCACGGATCCAGCGGTCGAATGTATGCTGACCCCTGATATGGCTCTCGCCTGCGCAGAGCAATTTGCCATATCAGGTAAGGATGTTCTTGTTTTGCTCACAGACATGACAGCCTTTGCCGATGCAATGAAAGAGATTTCCATCACCATGGACCAGGTCCCTTCAAACCGAGGGTATCCGGGCTCCCTCTACTCAGATCTCGCTTCTCGTTATGAAAAAGCTGTTGATATTGAAGGAGGAGGGTCGATCACAATCATCAGTGTGACCACCATGCCTGGAGACGATGTGACCCATCCAATTCCTGATAACACAGGCTATATCACCGAAGGGCAATTCTATCTCCACGGTGGATTTATCGATCCATTCGGCTCTCTTTCCCGTTTAAAACAGCTTGTGATTGGAAAGGCCACACGAGAGGATCATGGTGATATAGCCAATGGAATGATCCGTCTTTATGCTGACTCAAAAAAGGCTAAAGAACGACAATCGATGGGCTTTAAAATTTCTAGATGGGACGAAAAACTCTTGGCTTACTCGGAACAATTTGAAGACAAGATGATGAATTTGGAGATCAATCTTGCTTTAGAGGATGCGCTTGACCTTGGTTGGCAAATTTTGGCTGAGTGTTTCACTCGACAAGAGATAGGGATCAAACAAAGTCTCATTGATAAATTCTGGCCGGGATAGAAGGGATGTCTGAGGTTAAACTCACAAAAAATGCATTACGTGCCCAAAGAACTCGTTTGAAGCAATTAGAAAAATACCTCCCAACGCTTCAACTTAAAAAAGCGATGCTTCAGTCTGAGGTCAACGATGTTCGTATAGAAATTGAGAATCTCGAAGAGGATTTTCACCAAATTCGTCTTGTAGCCTCGCGTTCTGCGGGCTTGCTAAGCGAACCTATTGGAGTTAAGTTTCAAGATGCCGCTCGTGTGAGTGAGATTGAAAGGAACTATGAAAATGTAGCGGGGGTCGAGATCCCTCTTCTTGACCGTGTAGTGTTTGTTCCCTTTGAATACTCTCTTTTTTCTACTCCTCCCTGGCTTGATGGGATGGTGAAGCAATTAAGGGATGTGGCAACAGCCAAAGCGCGTCTTGTGATTGCTGAGGAGAAAAAAGAAGCTCTCGAAAGAGAGCTTAGGCAGGTCTCAATACGAGTCAACCTATTTGAGAAAAACTTAATTCCAAGGTCGAAGACCAATATTAAGAAAATTAAAGTTTTTTTAGGAGATCAAGAACTGGCTGCGGTGGGGCAAGCAAAAGTGGCAAAAACAAAAATTCTTGAGAGAAAGCTTCTAGCCAAAAAAAAAGGAGGACTCTCGCATGAGAATTGATGTAATGAAATGTTTGACCTACGGCCCCAGAAGTCGCAAAGATGAGTTTTTTTCCAAATTGCAACATTTGGGATGCGTCCAAGTGGTTGCTCCCCGTTTCGAATCGAAGGAATGTCCTTTAGAGGTTCAAACCTACTTAGAGGCTCTCCATGTGCTTCGGTCCATGGTTCCGGTTAAGCAAGTTAAAGCCCATGATTGGCGTTCTCCTATTGTTTTAGCTCGTCATATTGTGGAGCAAAATGAGGGACTGGAGCGTTCCTTGGAAAAGCGGCGAGTGATTCAAAAAGAAATTTCACAGGTTGAGATCTTTGGGGAGTTTTCTCTTCCTGATCTTTACGCTGTAGAAAAACTCTCTGGAAGAACGATTCAGTTTTTCTTTGCAAAAAAAATTGAAGAGATTGAAGCAATCAAACGGGAAGAGGTGATCTATATTGGAATGAATAATGGAATCCATTATTTCATTTCAATTAATAAAGAGCCCACTTTTTACGATGGATTGATTGAAATGAAGATAGAACAGTCCCTTGCAGAGCTTCGAGAAGAAATGGCGGCCGTAATGCGTCAGATTGATGAATATCATGATGAGCTGGCTGAACTTTCGCATCACATGAAGGAATTAAAAAGAGGACTTGCTGAAGCGCTCAACCGCCATCACCTGAATCAAGCAAAAAGTCGTGTTGATCTTTATCTCGAGGGAGATCTTTTTGCTGCTCAAACCTGGATTCCAAAAAATAAAATTCCTCTTGTTAACAAAATTGCCGATGAATGCCATGTGTCGATTGAATTGATCGCTCATGAAAAGAAAGACCGCATTCCCACTTATCTCGAAAATAAGGGGGCTGGACGTTTGGGAGAAGATCTTGTTAACATCTATGATACTCCTTCCAAAACAGATCGGGATCCCTCTCTCTGGGTCTTTTTCTCATTTGTTATTTTCTTTTCCATGATCATTGCAGATGCGGGATATGGAATGATGCTTTTTCTAGGAGGTCTTTATCTCAATTACAAATTTGGAAAGGTTGGTGGACTGACGCAGCGAGTGATCAAATTGATGATCTATCTTTCCATGGGCTGTATCGTTTGGGGCATCATGATTCCTTCCTTTGTTGGAATTGAGTTTGCTCCGGATAGCAAATGGCGTGATGTTTCATTAATCACTTGGATGGTCAAAAAGAAAGCTGAATATGTGATGGATCACCAAAACAGTATTGACTACAAGGAGTGGATCAAGAGATATCCTCAACTTGAGACAGCTAAGACGCCCCTTGAATTTGTTTCGATGGTGAAAGTTGAAAAAGAGAAAAAAGTGGTCTATCCCATCTTCCACGATTTTGAAAACAATGTCTTAATCGAGCTTGCAATTTTTATCGGGACCCTCCATCTGATCATTTCATTTCTCCGTTATATGGATCGAAATTGGGCAGCTATCGGTTGGGTGACCTTTATGGTAGGTGCCTATCTTTACTTTCCTTCTGTGGTGAAGGCATTATCGCTCATCCACTATATCTTTGAAATTCCCCCTGCTTCGGGAGCTCAAATTGGATATGTGATGATTTGGGTGGGATTGGGTCTTGTTTTTGTGCTCGGCATCGTTCAAAAAAGATTAGGAGGGCTTGGGGAGGTCATGCACGTGATCGCTGTTTTTGCCGATGTAATGAGTTATTTACGGATTTATGCGCTTTCTTTGGCTGGATTGATCATGGCTTCGACATTTGATGAAATAGGAATGTCTATGCCGATTTATTTAGGGATTTTTGTGATACTGATTGGGCATACGATCAACCTCACACTGGCAATCATGGGTGGGGTGATTCACGGCTTGCGTCTTAACTTTATCGAGTGGTATCACTATAGTTTCGATGGAGGGGGATGGGAATTTAAACCCCTTTCATTACTAAAGGTAGATGAATTTTAATTTGAGGATAAAATGAATTTTGATGTAGTTGGACCGGCCCTTGTTTTGGGTCTTGCGATGATAGGAAGTTCTTTTGGATGTGGAATAGCAGGGATGGCTTCTCACGCTGTGATGGCCCGCATTGATGAAGGGCATGGAAAAATGATCGGAATGTCTGCGATGCCCTCTTCTCAGGCAATCTATGGATTTATCTTAATGCTTTTGATGAACGGATCGATCCAAGATAAATCTCTCTCTCCCTTAGGTGGAATAGGAATTGGGATCAGTGTGGGTTTTGCTCTTCTTTTTTCTTCAATTATGCAGGGAAAAGCATGTGCCACTGGAATTCAGGCTTCTGCCAAACAGCCGGCAATCTATGGAAAGTGTTACGCTGCGATTGGAATTGTCGAATCGTTTTCCCTCTTCTCATTTGTTTTTGCTCTATTACTGCTCTAAATGCGTTTTTTTGTTCTGGGTTTGATCGGTCTAATTGGGGTGGGTTGCCATCCCAGATTTTTGCAGATTCGCTCCGATTTTCTCACTCCAGCCTATTTAGGAGGGGAGCAGATAGATACCCCAGACCCGAGGCGTCATTGTTTTTATGGTGAACAGGTGGTGGTTCGTTGGGTTATTCCCAAACGCTATCTTGGCCTCGATCCTACGTTAGAACTCACGGTTCGATATGGAGATAGAACAATCGAATCCTTTAGAGTTTCTGTAAGAAAAACTCGGGGATTTTGGGTTTATCAGCTGACCGAAGAACGGTATAGTTGTAAGGGAGGTATTTTGTCTTATAAGGCAGAAATTTTTACTGACTCAGAAGTGATCGCTCGCTGGCAGCACCACATTTGGGCCGATCGGATTGCTGCCCCTGATGAGTTCTAGAGTGAGGCGCATATACCAAACAACTTTGTTTGGGTAAGGTATTTTGTAATTGTTTATAAGCTTGATGAATCATTCTTTGAGTTCTCTCCCAATCGAGACAAGGATCTGTAACTGAAACCCCATATCTCAATTGGGAAGGATGGGAGAGTGTTTGATTTCCCTCAAAAAGGTGGCTTTCTAACATCATCCCTTTGATTTCTCTATGGCCTTTTTGAATCAAATCAATGAGAGAGTAAAAAATAGGCATTTGTCTTTCGTATATTTTTCCACAATTGTCATGAGAACAATCAACAATCAGTCGGCGAGATTGTCCCGCTGCTGATAATTCAATTAAAGCCTTCTGGATAGATGCCAAATCGTAATTGGATTCAAATTTCCCTCCTCGTAAAATGAGGTGACAATTAGGATTTCCCGGGACGGATATTCTCTTTAACATCCCTTTTTCATCAACTCCCATAAATGCATGAGGTGCGGAAGCGACGATGACGCCATTGATGGCATTGGTGATATTTCCATCGGTAGAATTTTTAAAACCCACAGGGAAAGGGAGACCTGCTGCCATTTGTCGATGAAGGGGTGAGGTACAAGTTCTGGCTCCGATACATCCCCAGCTCAACAAATCATCTACATAAGGTGTAGTCATTATTTCTAAAAGTTCTGTAGCAATAGGGATTTTTTGTGAAGCAAGCTCCCAGAGAAATTGACGAGTTAACTGAAGCCCCTTGGCAATATCGTAAGATCCATCCAAATGAGGATCAGTCACAAATCCTTTCCATCCTGTAAGAGTGCGAGGTTTCTCAAAATAAACCCTCATCAGAATAAAAAATTGATCCGAAACTTCCTCAATTAAATCTTTTAGATAAGAGGCATATTCTCTACAAGCTTCAAGATCATGAATGGAACAGGGGCCAACAATCAAAATCAAGCGATGGTCTCGTTCTAATAAAATATTTTTTATTTCTTGTCGACTTTTTTCAATAAAAGCCTTGAGATCTTTTGAAAGAGGATAACAATTTTTTAACTCTTGTGGTGAAGGAAGCCAACTCTTTGCATCATCAGAAGAGAAAGGGGACATGATCATTCCATAAATAAATTTGTTACAATACCAAAGGGGGATCTTGAACTCAAAACAAAAAAAGGGTATAACGTCATTAACGTAAGCCGAGGCGGATCTATATATTATGGGAAATTTAATAGTGTTTCTCCAAAGAGTGGATAGCCTCATTTGGCAGCCGCTGTTTCTTTTGCTCGTGGGTAGTGGGCTTTTTTTGACTTACCGACTCAAAGGGATTCAGTTTCGCCGTTTGGGATTCGCTTTAAAACTTGCTTTTACTCGCCATGATGATGTAGCTGAGGGGGACATTTCTCATTTTCAGGCTTTGATGACCGCCCTAGCTGCCACAATCGGTATTGGAAATATTGCGGGGATCGCGACAGCTGTTTCTATGGGGGGGCTTGGTGCTCTTTTTTGGCTTTGGGTGACAGCTTTTATTGGAATGGCAACTAAATATTCTGAGGCCATTTTAGCCATTAAATACCGGGTTCTTGATGATCGAGGAGAGATGGCAGGTGGGCCGATGTATTATTTAGAAGCGGGATTGGGTTGGAAAAAAATGGCCATTGCTTTTGCGATTTTTGGAGTTATCACCACTTTATTTACTGGTAATATTGTTCAGTCTCATTCTATCACAGCAGCTGTGACGACGGTTTTACCACTTAAAGACTGGACGATTGGATTAATTTTGGCGCTTCTAACAGGAATTGTTCTGATTGGTGGAATCCGGATGATTGGGGGTGTCACTTCTTTTTTAGTTCCAATTATGGCGATCCTCTATATCGCGGGGAGTTTAATTGTTCTTTGTTTGAGTTATACACAGATTCCCTCAGCGATCGGATTGATTTTTCGTTCAGCCTTTACCGGTCAGGCAGCAACGGGGGGATTTGCCGGTTCAACAGTGATGCTTGCAGTGCAAATGGGAGTTGCTCGTGGTGTTTTTTCCAATGAATCAGGATTAGGGACAGCCCCCATTGCAGCAGCTGCCGCCAAAACAGATCTTCCCGGACGACAGGCATTGATCTCAATGACAGGAGCCTTTTTATCAACAATAGTGTGTACATTTACAGGACTAGCCATTGCAGTGACTGGTGTTTTTGGTCAAATCGGTGTTGACGGAAAGGTACTCAACGGAGTGCCTCTTACGATGGCTGCCTTTAATACCATGATTCCCTACGGTGGTGTTCTTGTGATGATTGGAGCAATTCTTTTTGGTTACTCTACTATTGTGGGCTGGTCCTATTATGGTGAAAAGTGTATGGAATATCTCTTTGGGACCAAAGCGATTTTTATTTATCGCTTGATTTTTTCGATCTTCGTTTTTTTGGGTGTCTGGATGCCTCTTGATCTTGTTTGGAGCCTGGCTGATATTGCCAATGCTTTTATGGCTTTGCCCAATTTAATAGGATTGATCGCCCTTACGGGGATCACAGTTAGGCAGACCCAGGTTTTTTTCTTACGTGTCAAAAATGAAGAACAAGAGCGGATCGCTAAACCTGTTTTACAATCAGACTGAATGGGTCCCCCCTTACGCAAGGGCGTGCGATTCACGCATTGAAGAAGTTTTGGGATTACCCAACCCAAAACTCAGGTTACCCAAGAACAGATTCAAGTTGTTTGAGTTTTTCTAGCGAATGCAACAGTTGCTCTTCCTGTTTAGAGACAAGTTCCGGCTTAGCTTTTTCCAGAAATTGAGGATTAGAAAGCTGAACCTTTAAACGTCTAATTTGCTCAATTAAGTACTCTCTTTCTTTTGCTAGTCGTTTAAGCTCCTTTTCCCGTAGTTCCTCAGGTAGGGAAACCACAATTTTCAAAGTTTTCACCATAGTAGTTGAGGAAAAACTAAGCTCAGGCATTCGATCGGTAATTTCAACCTCATTAGTTTTTACTAGGGACCTGATAAAGTCGCTATTTTCGGTAGCGATCAGGCTTTCTAAAGAATTTTTAGGGGCAACAATATAAATTGCAGTGGCCATATGTGGAGGAACTTTCATCTCTCCGCGAATATTGCGAATAGCATACACAATTTCTTCCATCAATGAGAACATCTTTTCAATCTCAGGATGGATATCTTTTTCTCTAATTACTTTAGGATAAGGAGCCACTGCGCAAGCTGGATGTTTTAAAGCTTCAGCAAGTTCAATGGTATAAGGATCAACATCCTTTTGTAAGTCTAAATCCGAAAAACGACTCTTAAGAAGAAAAAAAAGCTCTTCTGTAATAAAAGGAGCCATAGGATGAAGAAGACAAATACTATTACATAACACAATCACCAAAAGTTTTTGCTTGTTTAACTTTTGAGTTAAATTTCCTCTCTTTCCAAAGAGAGAGGGTTTAGCAAGTTCTAAATAGTAAGCGCAGAATTCTTTCCAGAAAAAATCGTAAGCAGATAAAGCCGCTTGATCAAAAGAATAATGATCTAATGCATGATTCACTTTTTCATTAATCTGATTAGTGGCTGACAAGATCCAACGGTCTTCCAGTTGCAGCTGTGATTCATCGAGTCCTTTTGCCAGTTCATCTGATGTGAGTCCTTCAAGGTTAAGGAAGACAAAACGGGCCCCATTCCATACTTTATTTGCAAAATTCTTGAATTCTTCGAAGCGACGTCTATCCAGATCAATTTGCGGAGATTGATTAGCTGTAGAGCAAAGGGACATGCGCACAGCATCAGTGCCATATTCATCGATCAGTTCGAGAGGATCGATCACATTTCCTTTTGATTTGGAAAGTTTTTCCCATTTAGACTCGACATCGAAAGGAATGGATTTACCCATGTCGTACTCTTTTTTTTCTTCTCCGGTGATGTAAGTAATTCCCCCCTCTTGATTTTTTCTCCAATAAGATTTTCCAAAAATAAGACCATGCAAGAAAGTTTCAGGGAAGGGAAATCTTTCTGAAAGATATTCATCCATAAGGATCATTCTGGCTACCCAAAAAAAGAGAATGTCGTGTCCCGTGACTAAAACGGATGTGGGATAAAATTTCTTAAAATCAGGCGTTTTATCGGGCCATCCCATAGTGGAAAGAGGCCAAAGGGCAGACGAGAACCAGGTATCTAAAACATCTTCATCTCGTTTCCAAACATCAGGCTCAGCAACAACTTCTGGAGGTAATCCTTTTCCGTCGTAACAGATCATAGTTTCAGGATGATCTTTATGGTACCAAACGGGGATTTGGTGGCCCCACCAGAGCTGACGACTGATGCACCAATCGCGGAGGTTGTTAATCCAGTGGAAATAAGTATTTTCCCACGATTTAGGTATGATTTTAACACCACCTTCCTCTACAGCCCGTTTAAGAATTTTGGTAAAAGGTTTCATATCGATGAACCATTGTTTGGAAAGATAAGGTTCCAAAATGGCCTTAGAGCGGTAGGATACTCCTACTCGAAGGGTGTGAGGTACGATTTTTTCGAGAAGTCCTAAACTTTGAAGCTTTTTCACAATCAGATGACGGGCTTCTTCGCGACTTAAGTGGGCGAATTCTCCTCCATTTTCATTGATATGACCATGAGGAGTAAGAATATTGATCATCTCGAGGTTATGAGAAAGAGCAATTTTATAGTCGTTTGGGTCATGCGCAGGGGTGACTTTAACCATTCCCGTTCCAAATTCTGGATTGACATAGTGATCAGCGATTATCGGAATTTGCCTCCCAGTGAGCGGGTGATCAATCATTTTTCCTATAAATTTTCTATATCTTTCGTCCGATGGAGCAACAGCAACGGCAACATCTCCAAGCATAGTTTCTGGGCGTGTAGTGGCAACCACAGCGTATCCTGATTTGTCAACAAATGGATACTTGAAGTACCAAAGAAAACCTTCTTTTTCTTCATACTCTACTTCATCATCTGCCAACGCTGTTTGGGAGGTAGGATCCCAGTTAACAAGATAATCACCACGATAAATGAGGCCTTTGTCAAATAGTTTCTTAAATGCCACGTTGACTGCTCGGTTACACCCATCATCCATAGTAAAACGGAGACGGGACCAATCACATGAGCAACCTAAAGTTTTCAATTGCTTAAGGATGACTTCTTCATTTTTTTCTTTAAATTTCCAAACGATTTCAAGAAATTCATCACGTTTAAAATCTTTTCTCTTTTTTCCAGTAGTTCGGAGGAGGTGCCTTTCCACAACCGTTTGAGTAGCAATTCCTGCATGGTCGGTTCCAGGTATCCAGAGAGTTTCGAACCCTAGCATTCTTTTTCGTCGGATCAAGATATCCTGAAGGGTATTGACAAGGGCATGCCCCATGTGAAGAACGCCCGTCACATTGGGGGGAGGGATCACAATGGAGTAGGGAGGATGGGAGCTTGATGCATCTGCTTTAAAAAATCTTTCATTTTCCCAAAACAGTATCCATTTCGATTCCGTTTGTTTAGCATCATAGGCTTTTGGAAGAAAAAAGGATTTTCTCTCAGTCTCGGACATATTCTAGGTTCTCTTTTTCGCGATAAAGCGTTTCTTTCTCAGGATTTTCAGTGCAATGATAATAGATTGCAAGGTACCGGTCAAGCTGACGTCTTTCAAAAAGGAACGATTGATCCTCCCAACTGGGGGGGCCAACAAGTTGATTGGTGAGTTCAAAAGAAAGAAGAGCCCAAGATCGTGGAAAAGGAGTTTCAGTGACTCCTGCAAAATGAATCATCGCAATGTCATTCCCTTCCACAGCTGCAAGCCAGCACCCAAAAAGAGAATGAAGTGAATTTGTCTCATGATTAAGTGATTCTAAAGAATATTTGGAAAATATCTCACCCGCCTCCTTCCATTTCTCTTCTATAAGAAAACTCCAGATCAGATAAGTGTCACAAGAAATTGCTTGTTCGTCACTTAAAGAAAATCGTGAAAGATTTTTTATAAAGCTCGCAATCAATTCTTCACTATCGGAAAAAAGGGCTATTTCGAGCAAAAAACGGATGGTACGAAATTCTTTAATCCCAATATCGAGGGGATTTAGAGCAAAAAATGTTTTGATGCCTTCAATGAGATTTTTTTCCTGGCTAACGACTAGAGGGCGAAACCAGATAAGCCTTTCCTGGAGATCTTCTGAATGCTTTTCATTTTCTAATTGTTTTAATAGAGTCAGTGTTTGCTTTTTGGCGCCTAGTTCGAAGAGGGCCGTGAGGATATTCCCAATAAGGGGAGCATGCTTGGGGTTTGTTGGATCAAGCGAGCCATAGAGTTCTAGTAAAAGGGGAAGTTCTGCCAACCAGAAACTTAAAATGATCGCTGTATTTTTCTCTTCACCCTCTTCGAAAAAGGGGAGCTTTTCCCAGTGTTGGACAAGATGATCGAAAAGACGATGGAATTCCGACGTATTAGCCACATCAGCAAGGTGATTCAATACCGTGAGAGTGAGTCTGTACGCGGAGGGTCGATCTTTGATTGCTGATTGGTGAAGACGGTAGATGACCTGTTCTTTAATGGGAGCAATTAAGGGATGTTGAAAGTAGCGACGAAGACCAAGTTCCAAACATTTGATTTCATCTACTTGATCTCCCAAGGCAGCATAGACAAGAGATTTACCTAAATATTCTAAAGGGGCTCCAGGGGTCCCTTGAAGACGAGAAAATTCTTCGAGAGCTAAAGAAAAATACACTCCCTTATCTTCGTGTGTAGAGGCCATTTTTCCCTGTTCAAGCAGGGTCACTCCAGCTCGAAAAAGAGCTTCTCTTCCTTCGGCATGGCCAGGAAAAGAGTACCCGATGCGTCGATATTCTGCTAGTGCGCGTGCATAGTCCTTGCTTGCTAAGAAGGCATCTGGAATAGCCAAACAATTGACTTCGAGCGTGTCACTTCCTACAAAGATTCGCATGGGAGAGAGAGAGAAATCCGCATCGCGTGATAAAATTCCTACATGAGTCCCTAAAAGAGGAAGATGACTGATATAGGAAAATTGATGAATTCCATCGATTGAACAATGGATGTTATGATCTCGTTTTTCAAGAGTGATTTCATATTTTATCCCCTTTTTTAGAGAAATAGCGGGGAGACACATCACTGCAGCCGTCTTTTTAAAAAGGTACGACCCACCCGGCTCACTACCCAGCCAAAGGCAATACCCTTCAATTGGTTCGTCTCTTTCAGCACTTTCTGGGATGCCCAGCATCAATCCAATCCCTGCTCCAAACTCATGAATGGTCACTTCACACTCAATTTTAAGGGTTTTAGCAAAAGATCCCTTGGAAAGCATCATGCTCACCCATTCAGCTCCTTCAAGGCTTCTTGCGATGGCAATATGCTTGGCAATTAAGACATTTTCTTGAAATTCCCAATCTTGTTTATTATTGAGATTGAGGATGGCTATCCCATACCATTCTCCACGTCCTTCGATGTGAGCTAGAAGATCGTAGACCAGTTCATCTGCTTTGGCATACCTCTCTCGAGGATCTTTAGCTAAACATTTTTTAACAATCATGCTCAAATGAGGAGGGACATCTCGATAAGGGGCTACCTCTTCAGGATCAGGCACCACTTCCTTTTTCCACTTTTTTTTAAACTCTTTGATAGAAATACGTCGAAAGGGGAATCGTAATGTGAGAATTTGGTAGAGCATCACTCCGAGCGCATAGATATCAGTTTGTGGATTTGAGGCTTTTCCGCATATCCTTTCTGGAGCCAGGAAGGCAAGAGTCCCCATCACTTTCCCTGGTTCCGTGAGTCCGCTTGAGGCATTCTCAGGCAAAAGAGGGAGTTCTTCTTCTTCATGGGTTTGATGAATAGCAAGTCCCCAATCGAGAATGATGACTTCCCCGAATTTTCCCACCAAAATATTTTCAGGTTTAAGATCTCGATGAATAATTCCATTGGAGTGAGCGTAAGCAACAGTTTGACAAATCGAACAAAAAATAGGGAGTAAGGAAGGAATGGATTCTTTTCCCTCTTTGAGCATTTCTTTGAAATTTTTCCCTTCGACAAAAGGCATAGTGTAATAAAGAGACTCTCCTTCTCGGGCAATGGTATAGATTGTGATAATGCCAGGATGGGTGAGAGAAGCTGTAATTTTGGCTTCTTTTAAAAATCGTTCTTCAAAAGCGGCTTTGCTTTTAATATCTTGTCTGATGCGTTTAAGGGCACATTTTCTATCACAAATGGGGTCATAAGCGAGCCAAACCTCCCCCATGCCTCCTTTAGCGACAAGAGAAAGAAGCTCATATCTGCCGATTGTTTGAGATTTGAAGATTTCTTTTTTCATTTCAACGAATAACTTTTGATCTGATTATTCAATTATACCCAACGAATTGCAAGCCGAAATGGTTGGAAAAGGCATTGTTGTTTAAGACAGATTCTAATGATGAGGACAGGTTTTGAGAAAACATTCTTATTTTACGCTCTTTTAAGAAAAATTTCTTTTGACTAAAATTAAACAGCTTAGAGAAAATCCTGTCTCAAAAAACGAACTAACGTCGTGACTCTATTGAAAGAAAAATCATTAAATAGGTCTGCAGAACGTGCTCATAAAATTTTTCCCAACATCTTCACTCCATCGCTAAAAAAAACGCTTTATGCAACACTTGGTTGTGCGCATGCGTCCTTTCTTAATAAACGCACTCTTTCAAATCTCAAAAGAATTGTGGCCTCTCTGTATTTGCTTCAACAACGAACTTTGAAGAGCCATGTATCGGTCTCTGTTCATATTTTTTCTCAATTGTCGATTACCAGCATTTCAATCATGATTTTTAATCAAGATCCTTACGAGTGTCCAGCTGCTTCATGGTTAATTTCTGCGATAAAAAGTGTGTTGTCCGGTTCCAGTTTGGTAGAAGATTCTTTTTTTTTCTGGAAATCTTCAGATCATCCCATTTATGCATTTTATCTTGAGATGCAACATTTGGTTGGATATCCATTATCCAGAAAAGAAAGAGTTAATGTAGAGAAAAAGATAAAAAAATTTTTAGACATTCATAGGTCTTCCCTTAATTTTTCCACCTTTTGGCCCTACCAAGAAGAAGAATCTTTTCGTCAAATTTTGACTCTTCGTGCTCAAATTACTAGTTCACAAGATATTCCTCATGTTTCCATTCTTCTTCGCAAACAAACTTCTAAATCTTTGGATTTCCTTATTCATCTTGTTCAACCCACACTTCGCTCCGCTCCTAATTTTAGTCAACTTCCCTCTTCTGTTTCATTTTTTGAGCATTTTCGATACACAGACAACACAAATATTCCAACAACTAGTATAGTTTTTTCGTTAAAGTTTCGGTCGGAGTTGTTTTATGAAGATGGAGAGATCGATTTTTTATCAGTCAGGAGAGGAGTTTGCAAGTCTCTCGAAAATCTTGTGGGTTTTTTTCGAGATTTTAACGGAGGATTGCTTGAAAAATTGTTCGAACAATTTGAATCCTATCGCCCTGAACTTCCCCAAGCTCTTGTACAAGTGGCTGAAAAAGTTTTTTTTGCTCTGCAACCGATTGAAATGAGGTTATCCCTTTCCGCGAAGATGTTAATTGCCTTAACCCTTGGAGTCGCCGAAGCCAAAAAAGGGGGTTATTTTTACGATTATAAGCATCGAATTTTGATAGTTAATAAAACAAAAATCCAAGTTGATCAAGCTTTTGTGAATTTTAGTGAAAAATCACATATAGAGATCAAACTTCATGAAGAGCATTATGATTGCTTTTTAGAGGCCTCAAAAGAACAATGCATGAATTTAACCATCAATGAACGCCGTGAACCCCAAAAAAAGACACTCAATTTAGTGTTTCAGGATGGGGTGATTTACTCGCTTCATCCACATTTTCTCGCTTGTTCAGTGGGGTTTCGAACTCTTATGAAGCTTTGTTATGAGGGTCTTACGCGCTTGGATAGAGAAGGAAACCCTAGTCCAGCAGGGGCTTCTTCTTGGGAAATTGAAGGAAATAAGATTCGATTTCGACTGCGCCGTAATTTTTGGTCTAATGGTAAACAAGTGACGGCTTTTGATTATGCAAAAAGTTGGATATCGAGTTTGCAAAATGCTCTACGAACTAATTTGACCGATTATTTATTGATCATTAAAAATGGAGAAAAATTCAGAGATAAAAAGTGTTCTGAAAAAGAGTTAGGGATTAAGATTTTTGATGTCGGCTGCATAGAAGTGGAGCTTGAGAGGGCTGATCCTTATTTTCTCGAGAAGGTAGCTTTACCCTATTTTTTTCCTACGTGTGATTCGGAAAAAGAACCCACAGTTTTTAATGGTCCTTATTCTCTTTTAAAAAAAAGCGGCCATGATGGATTGCTTTTGGAAAGAAATTCACATTTTTGGGATGCCACTCGTGTGTATTTTGATCAAATCGTTATCAAATATCTTCAAAATGAAATTCTAATTAAGGAGCATTTTGAACAGAAGAGGCTCGATTGGATAGGGGAACCCTTCACACGCTTCCCTAAATCATTTTGCATTCGTCCCATGCATCAGACTTCTTACCGACCATTTTGGATTTATTTTAACACTCAAAAATCTCCGTTTTGTTCGCTTTTTCTAAGAAAAGCATTCGATTATGCCACAGACAGAGTTGCGATTATCAATAATATTTTCCCGTATGATATTCCTATGTATACGCCTCTCCCTTTGGGGTTATCTCTTATTTCAGATTCTTTTGTCTCTGAGTTCAACGTTGAAAAAGCTCGGTCTTGTTTTCGCAAAAGCCTTCCTCAGGTCAAACGTGAAAATCCTGTAACTTTCGATTTTTGTTATTACGACACACATGGTCATCGAGAATTAG
Source organism: Chlamydiia bacterium (assembly GCA_020440555.1). GTDB lineage: Bacteria > Chlamydiota > Chlamydiia > Chlamydiales > JAAKFR01 > JAGRNW01. The sequence continues at coordinate 16,652 of JAGRNW010000001.1, read as the reverse complement.
TGTATCATTTAAAAGAAGCATGGCAAAAAATTCTGCCTGTTCGAATACAATTGCGACCAATGCATTGGGATCAACTTAATCGAGCTTTTGAAGAGGGGGATTTTCAAATTGGGGGGTGTATAGAAAGTGTGCTTTCTTCAGACCCCTTGGATGCATTGCAACGATTTGTGAGTTTTTATCCTTACTTGAATTGCTCTCAATGGAAAAACAGGAATTATTTTAACAAGATTAAATTAGCAAAAAAAACGAAAAATTCAACTAAAAGTAGAGAACTTTTACAGGCTGCTGAAAGGCAACTCGCTCATGATGTTCCCTTCCTTTCTATAGCAAATATCCGAAATACCTACGCAGTCTGCCCAAAATTACAGAAATATTACTTTGACTCGACAGGATGTGTGGATTTTTCTTATGCATATTATCAACAGATGTGAAAAATGTTTGTATTTAAACGATTTGGATTATCAATTTTAGGAATTGTGATGCTACTTTCTAGTTGTCAACAGCATGAAAATAAAAAAATACGTTCTACCACTTTATTTGTGAATTTTCTCGAGGGAGACCCTCCGTCTCTCCATCCGTTTCAATTGCAAAATCACATCAGGGGAAGAGCGCTTGGAAAGTTGTTGTATGAAGGGTTAACGCGTATAGCTGAAAATGGGACTATTGAAATGGCGGGCGCTATTTCCTATGATCGTTCACCCTCTGGCTTAGAATATATCTTTTATTTGCGTGATCACAAATGGTCTGATGGATCAGACGTGACAGCTCATGATTATGTTAAAGCATGGACGTGGGCACTGTCACCTCAATCAGATTGTTCTTCTAGCTATTATTTTTTTCCTATCCTAAATGCTCGGAATGTTAAAAAGGGGGAGACTCCTTCCGAAAGTTTAGGAGTTATAGCGATGGATTCCAAACGACTTAAAATCACTTTGGAGCGGCCAACACCTTACTTTTTAACCTTACTTGCGCATCCTCTATTTTCTCCCGTCGATGCTAAGGAAGAACCAAAAAAATTTAATGGTCCTTTTGTATTGAATCAATGGGATTTCGGTTCTAAAATCGTCTGCAAAAAAAATCCAAATTTTTGGAATCAAGAGGCTGTAAAACTTGAATGTATCTATATTTCAATGATTCAGGATTGCGCCGCTACTTATTCCCTTTTTGAAAAAGGTGAACTTGATTGGATTGGGGATCCTCTATCGCAACTCCCTTCTGAATATGTTGTTCATCTCGAACAAGGGGGACTGTTAAAAAGCAAGGTGGTTAATCGTTATTTTTGGGTTTACTTAAATCTTCAAAATGAGAAATTGAATTCTTCCTTCTTTCGGCATGCTTTAAGTTTGAGCATAGATCGCTGTCAGGTGGCTCGCTACATATTTGATCATTATCAACCTCTTACAACTCCTTTACCCTTATCTCTCACCCTTCTGAGAGATTCTCCTGTATATTTTGATTTAGAAAGAGCTAAACATTTGTTTGAAAAAGAGTTACAAGTTCTAGATGTAAATCCCTGTACAATTGTTTTATCTTTGAAATATTGTAGTGAGGTGCATTCTCACAAAAAAATGGCTGAATATCTCAAAGAGGTTTGGGAAAAAAATCTAGGAATTCAAGTTGAGTTAATAGGGGAACAATGGAACCATCTCTTTCCCTCAATACAGAGTGGAGATTATCAGATATGTGGATTTGTAAATAGTGCTTACTACAATGATCCCATCGAGCTTTTGGATGAACAAAGTCAGGAACAGAATTATACCCATTGGTTTTCCACAGAATATGAAAAAATTCTTCTTCAGGCTAAAGAGTTGATAGATCCGGACAAAAGAAGGGCATGTTTAGCTGCAGCTGAAAAAATTCTTGTTGAGGAGATGCCCTTTATTCCGATTGCGAATGTCACACATTTATATGCACATCATCCAACCTTAAAAGGGTATCGACTAGATCATGCTGGTTGTGTGGATTTTTCTTATGCTTATTTATATTAATTCTTGAAGTAGAATGAGTAGATCTCAAACGATGTTTAAATAATGTCCGGTGTACGAAGTTGGGTGTTTTGACACACTTCTGGGAGTTCCGGCTGCTACAAGCTCCCCCCCTTTATCTCCAGCACCTGGGCCAAGATCAATGATCCAATCTCCATTTTTGATCACATCCAGATGATGCTCTATCACAACAAGCGTATTTCCCTTATCCACCAGTTTATGGAAGATTTTAAGAAGTTTCTCAATATCAGATGGATGGAGCCCTGTTGTCGGTTCATCAACAAGATAAAGAGTTTTTCCCGTTCCTCGTTTTGCGAGTTCTCGGGAGAGTTTGATGCGTTGGGCTTCTCCGGCTGAAAGGGTAGTCACTTCCTGTCCCAGTTTTAGGTAGCCAAGCCCAACAGAGATCAGAAGTTCTGCAATCTGTTTCACTTTAGGGATCGAATAAAAAAGAGCGTGGGTTTCTTCGATGCTCAATTCAAGAAGCTGTCCAAAATTGATTTTTTTATATTCCACTTCAAGGCTAACCGGATTGAGGCGAAGCCCTTGGCATTGCTCACAAGCGACTTTTATCGCCGGAAGAAAATACATCTCCACTTTATTGTATCCTAAGCCGTAGCAGCTTGTGCACATTCCTTTTCGATGGTTGGTGCTAAAGTGTTGAGGTTTGAGTCCTTTCATACGGGAGAGAGCTAATTGAGAATAAAAAGTGCGCAAGGGGGAGAGGAGATCGGCGTAAGTTCCTACATCGGATCGAACAGTATGACCTAGAGGATTTTGATCGATCACAATCTGTTTGTCAAAGGTCTTAGAGTGCAGAGCACGCGGCTGAATTTCATCAAAAAGAAGAGTTGATTTTCCCGAGCCTGAGACGCCTGTTAAAACATTAAATCCTCCAATCATGAATGAAACGGTGAGATTTTTTAGATTATGTGTCTTCGCGTGTTCAATTGTGAACCAGCAATCTGTTCGGCGTCTTTTTTTTGGAAAGGGAACAGTTTTTTTTCCGCTTAGATAATTTCCTGTCAGTGACTCGGGATTCTGAATAATATCAGAGTAAGTTCCTTGGGCTATTAAGCATCCTCCCATTTTCCCAGCTCCTGGACCGAAATCGAGGATATAATCAGCTATTTCAATCGTTTGTGGGTCGTGTTCCACTATTATGAGAGTGTTTCCCAGTTTCTTGAGTTGTTTGATAGCTTTATTAAGTCGAGAATTATCATGCGGGTGAAGGCCAATTGAAGGTTCATCCAAGACGTAGAGAACCCCGGTGAGCTGTCCTCCCAACTGTTTTGCGAGGCGGACCCTTTGAGCCTCTCCATTACTGAGTGTAGGGGCTCTCCGGTCAAGGCTAAGGTAGTTTAATCCCACTTCTGAAAGAAATTGAAGTCTCTGATTAAGTTGGGTGAACACTTCATTTAAAATGTTCGAAACTTTCAGAGAGTTACAAAAATCAATCACTTGATCAATAGGAAGCGTGCAAAGATCGGGAAGGTTTTTTCCCTTGAGCATCACATGGCGTGCCAGTGGGTTCAAACGTGTTCCTGAGCAGGAGAGGCAAGGAATTGTTTTGAGATAGGGGATCAGTTGGTTACGGATTTCGTAGAGAGCGATTTTTCCCATCCGAGCGAGATGAGTTCCGATTCCTAGCCACTTAAAGCGGAACCCTTGACTCACAGTAATCTCTTCAGAGCTTCCTCCAAAGATAAACTGAAGTTGAGTAGCTTCAAGTTCATGAAGAGGAATTGTCTGATCGATCTTTTTTTGCTCAATGACTCGAAAAAAAGTGGTAAGCAAGGGGTGAGCCCATTCTTTTGGTGTATTAAAAATGTAGCGCAAGAGTCCTTTGAGGGTGAGGTTCATCACATCGGGATTTTCGGTAAGATTGGAGCCGTACTGTGTTCCAAGCCCCATGCAGTCAAGGCACATTCCTTCAGGACTGTTGAATGAGAAGGTATGGGGTGTAATGGGAGGATAGGACTTACCAGTGGTGGGCTCCGCAAAAGAGAGGTTAAAAAAATAATCTTGTTCTTCATGGACAATGATCACACTTCCAGAGCTAAGATGAGTGGCCGTCTCTATCCCCTCATAAATTCGAGAGGTGCTTTTGTCAGAGATTTTCAGACGGTCGATCACCAAAGCGATGGTGTTTTTTCGTTTTCTATCATAGGGGATGGAGGAGTCAAGTTCATGAATTTCACCATTTAAACGGAGGCGTAAAAATCCCTGTCTGACCATTCGGTTGATAAATTCCTCAAACGTTTCATGTTTGTTTAAAGTCACAGGGGAAAGAATCAGAATTTTTGATTCCTGGGGCCATTCTATAATTTTTTTGACGACATAATCTTTGGTGATACTTTTAAGTTCCTCTCCTGTTTTAGGGGAGTGTGGGGTGCCGGCACAGGCAAAAAGAATGCGTAAGTAGTCGTAAATCTCGGTCATTGTTCCAATGGTACTACGTGGATTTCCAGCCGTTGCTTTTTGTTCGATGGCCACAGCAGGAGAGAGTCCTTCGATCCGGGTGAGCTTGGGTTTATCCATTTGCTTCACAAATTGTCTTGCATAAGGAGAAAGGGATTCTGTATAGCGTCTCTGTCCCTCGGCGTAAATTGTGTCAAAAGCAAACGAACTTTTTCCTGAGCCTGATGGGCCGGTACAGATGGTGATTTTCTCTCGAGGAATTGAAACGGTAAGAGATTTTAGATTGTGTTCAGATGCCCCTTCCACTGTCAGGAAATCGATTTGGGGTTTTCTTTTTGATTGTCGTTTTTTAAAGGGTAATTTATGAGAGGATAAAAATTTTTTTAATGCTTCTCCCGTGGCAGTTTTGAGTTTTATGATTTCTTCTGGAGGACCCACTCCCACCAAGGTTCCTCCTCCGTCTCCTCCATCCGGGCCCAAATCAATCACCCAATCGGCAGTTTTGATGATATCCATATTGTGTTCGACAACGATGAGAGTGTTACCAAAATCAACAAGCTTCTTTAAAACGGCAAGAAGAGCATGGATATCGTGGAAATGAAGCCCTGTTGTGGGTTCATTGAGGATATAAAGGGTTCTCCCCGTGGGAGGACGAACGAGTTCCTTGGCTAATTTAATCCGTTGAGCCTCACCTCCTGAGAGAGTCGTTGAGGCTTGTCCAAGAGTGATATATCCCATCCCCACTTGGCAAAGAATTTCAATTTTGTGTTTGATAGAAGGGATATTCCCAAAAAATGAAAAGGCCTCTTCTGCAGTCATCTTAAGGACATCGTAGATGGACTTTCCCTTGTAAAGGACCTGCAAAGTTTCGTGATCAAATCGTTTTCCCTTACATGTTTTGCATTCAATCCACTGATCTTCTAAAAAATCCATATCGATGCGCATCATTCCCATTCCTTCACATTCCCGGCATGATCCCTCGGGTACGTTGAAGCTAAAACGACCGGGGAGGTATCCGCGGGCTATGCTTTCGGGAAGTTGAGTGAATAAATGACGAATTTCGTCCATGACTTTGATGTAAGTGGCTGGGTTGGAACGGGGATTTCTTCCAATAGGATTTTGATCAATCGCGATTACTTTATCGATCTGTTCTAAACCTTGAATTTTTTTATGTTTTCCAACGAAATGATCACTCTGATTCAGGGCATTAGCAAGAGCAGGAAAGAGAGTGTCTGATACCAATGAGGATTTTCCAGAGCCCGAGACACCAGTCACGGCAATGAAGAGGCCTAGAGGAAAGCTCACATCGATAGATTTGAGGTTGTGATGAGAGGCTCCGATAATAGCAAGTACACCTTGATTTGGGAGACGTCTTTTTTCGGGAATGGGAATCGATCTGCGGCAGGAAAGATAGTCACCAGTGAGTGAATTTTTGTGATCCATCAGATCTTTGAGAGTTCCATTCACCAAAATCTCTCCTCCATGCATTCCAGGGCCTGGACCAAAATCGACGATTCGATCGGCAGCTAAAATGGTTTCCTCATCATGCTCAACCACAATCACAGTGTTTCCTAGATCGCGCAATTCTTTGATTGTAGCAATCAAATGTTGGTTGTCCCGGGGATGAAGACCAATCGAAGGTTCGTCAAGAACATAAGTGACCCCTACCAAACCACATCCTACCTGAGAAGCTAATCGCACACGCTGAGATTCTCCCCCCGAGAGGGTGGGGGCCGTTCTGTCGAGGGTAAGGTAATGGAGTCCCACATTTTTTAAAAATTTCAAACGATCGTCCATCTCTTTAACAAGTTCCTGTGCAATGAGCCGCTCTTTTTTATTCAGCTGAAGTTTGGAAATAAAAAGACCAAGTTCCTCGACGGTTAATTGAGTGAGTTCATGAATTTTTTTCCCATTGAGTAGTGTTGCAGAGGGATAAGGAAGAAGACGAGATCCACCACAGGCCTGGCAAACGGTTGTTTTCATCAAAGCCTTTTGATAACAATCTTGGGCGATGCTCTTTTCAGGATCGCTGACAAGGTCGAGATCAAATTCTTGTGTAATTCCAAGTCCATGACATCTTGAGCACATTCCGGAAGGACTATTAAAAGAAAAATTGCTAGGTTCAAGCGAGGTATAAGATAGCCCAGATTTTTGAGAATAGGCATGCTGAGAAAAAAGCACTTCTTCTTGGGTTGTCAAATTTAGAATCGACAGCACTCCTTTTCCAAACTCGAGTGCAACGGTCACCCCCTCTGCGATGCGTGGAAAATTTTCTTTTGTGAGATTCAAACGATCGATCACAATGTCAATATCATGAGAAAGTGTTTTGTCGAGGGAAATTTCTTCACTTAAATCGACGATGTTGCCATCGATCCGCGCACGCATAAACCCCTTGCGTACAAGGAAATTAAAATCTTCCTTGAATTCTCCTTTTTTTCCTTTTGCATAAGGGGCAAGGAAAATTATCTTGGTTTCCAAGGGAAGAGATTGAATCGATTGAATGATCATCTCTTTGCTTTGAGGAAGGACGGCTTCTCCGCTCACTGGACAATGAGGTATCCCGATGCGGGCGTATAACACCCTTAAATAATCATAAATTTCCGTGAGGGTTCCGACGGTGGAGCGCGGATTTTTTCCTGCCGATTTTTGAGCGATCGCAATGGTGGGAGATAATCCCGAAACGCATTCCACATCGGGTTTTGAAAGATCCCCTAAATATCTTCTTGCAAATGTGGAAAGAGATTCTATATATCGGCGCTGCCCCTCGATATAGAGGATATCAAATGCACAAGAACTTTTTCCCGAACCAGAGACTCCGGTGAAGACAATAAGTTCTTGTTTTCCTAGAGAAAGATCAATTCCCTTAAGATTGTGGATCCGTGCGTTTTTAATGATTATTTGAGAATCATCATCCATAACTCCTCGATGATAAAGAGAGAATGGGGTATTCTGCAAGAATATGCATACGAATACAAAAATTGTCTGTACAATGGGGCCTTCGGTGAATGCTGCCAAGGAGATTTCAGCTTTGATTGAGGCGGGGATGGATGTTGCTCGTCTTAATTTTAGTCATGGCTCCCATAAAGAGCATAAGGAACTCATCGATCTTCTTAAAGCCGAACGTGAGAGACTCAAAAGTCCTCTGGGGATCATGCTTGATACCAAGGGGCCGGAGGTCCGTTTGGGAGATCTTAGAGGGGGGGTTATTGAGATTGAAGAGGGTGACGAGTTTTGGCTGGTTCGTGACCCCGTCGAAGGAGATAAAACTCAGATTTCAATTGCTCCTCAGACTGTTTTGGATGTGTTGACAGTAGGGATGGTGGTTCTTCTTGATGACGGATATATTAAAACTTATGTGACCGAAGTGGGGCCTCACGGAGTTAAGGTAAGAACGCTGAATTCTGGAGTAATCTGTTCAAGAAGAGGGGTGAATATTCCTGATGCTGAGATTGAGATGCCAGCGATGACCCTTAGGGATATCGAAGATATCAAATTTGGATGCAGGGAAGATATCGATTTTGTCGCAGCTTCCTTTATACGATCCGCTGATCATGTTCTTGAAATTAAAAAATTATTGCGTCAGGAAGGAAAATCGGAGATTTTAGTTATCGCAAAAATTGAAAATCGTCTGGGGGTCCGTAACTTTGATAGTATTTTGGCTGTTGCCGATGGAATCATGGTGGCTCGTGGAGATCTTGGTGTCGAACTTCCGCTTTACGAAGTACCTCGTTTGCAAAAGATGATGATTCGCAAATGTTATTCGGCAGGAAAACCAGCTGTGACTGCCACACAAATGCTTGAATCGATGATTAAAAATCCCCGTCCGACACGGGCTGAAACATCAGATGTTGCCAATGCGATCTATGATAGTACATCGGCGGTCATGCTCTCTGGAGAGACTTCAGTAGGGAAGCATCCCATTCAAGTCGTGATGATGATGAAAGCGATCATTCAAGAAGCGGAAAAAGATTTTGATTACGGAGAATTTTTTGAAAAAGAATCTAAACAGCTCTCCCATGATGTTCCTTCATCGGTTGCTCTTTCGTCCATCAAAACAGCCTATAGCGCGAAGGCAAAAGCGATTTTTGCATTCACAACCACAGGATCAACGGCACGCCTCCTTTCGCGACTTCGTCCTAAAATGCCGATTCTTGCCCTCACGCCCAACAAGAAAGTCTACCATCAACTCGCCCTCTCTTGGGGAATTATCCCTCTTTATCATAAAGAAGCGACAAATCTTAACGATGCTTATGTCAAAATAAGCGACTATGCTCAAGAGCAAAAATTTGTGCAAAAAGGTGATCTAGTGGTGATCACAGCAGGGGCTCCCTTTGGAAGGCCAGGGTCAACCAATATGATTATTGTCGATTTTATTGGGGATGATCGTCTTATTTAGTCGATCTGTAAGAAAATGCATTTTTACCAAAAACCAATTCTTGAAGTGGAATGGGTATGGATCAATGAGTCATAATAGAGAGAGCAACTAGAGAAGCAGTGTCTGTTCGGAGGATATTGGAATGAAGGCTTACCCCCAAGGCTCCCAGTTTTTGCAGATGATCCTTCTCCGAATGAGAGAATCCTCCCTCCGGACCGATATAAAAAAGGGTTCCATTTAGGTTGTTCTCGAAGAGAGAAGAGAAGCGAGGAGCCATTCTATCAGTATCTCCAAAATAAGCTGGGCAAGGAAGGGATAGTTGCTTTAAGAGAGGGGGTTTAAGAATAATTTTAGGAAGATGGAGGCGGCCACACTGTTTCATGGCAGCAATGGCTATTCCTTCAAGCCTTTCCATTTGATTGGCAGACAGTGTTGTCCTTTCACTTTTTTCCCCAGGAAAAAGCCAAATTTCATCCATTCCTAATTCAGTGCCTTTTTCTAATATAGTATCCAAGCGATTGAGACGAGGAATCGCTTGGGAAATAATCAGGGGAGGTTTTAGTTGATCTTCTTTTTGGAGGAGAGATCCAACAACAAGGCTTGTTTCTTGTTTTGAGATTTTTGTAATTTTGGCTAAAACAAGCAACCCCTCGCCATTGACTATTTCAACATCCTTCCCCACTTTCTGACGCATCACGTGGACGAGATGGTGATGTTCTCCTCTGTTTAGGAGGATAGTTGACCCCTCTATTAAGCGAGCGTGCGTGTAAAATCTTTTGTCAGGCATTCAGGTTTACATACGGTTTTTTTCAAAATAGATTCTAAGTCTCCATGAGAAAATGCTAATGCTTGGAAAGCACCTAGTTTTAAAAAATGACGACGAAGCTTTTTATTATTCATAAAATCAAAGACAATTTGATAGCGCCAGTCTCGTTTAAAACACTCTTTTTCTGTTGCATAATAATGGGGTTCAATCCAGTCAGGAAGTGTCTCATCTGCCGCCCTTTGAGGGAGATAAAGAGAAATAAAACTACGAGGATAGAGTTGTCGGAACACGGACAGGAGACCGAAGTAGCTTTTACAATCTTGGGGAAAAATGATCAAAATAAAACTGTAACGGTATTTTCTTTGAATATGGTTGATCCCCGATTGTTTCCAACGGTCATGCTGCCAGAGCCATTGTCCAGGGCAGGCTTTGATACTCTCTTCGAGATATCCCATTGCCGCATCCATCAGGCGAGGCACTTCCTCTTTAGCCGTTTTCGACAAGTCAGGCCAAAGCAGGGGAGAACCCCAGATATGGTAGTGACTTCCCACTCGACGAGTCATGACCGTGACTAGAGGGGAACCGGTCCGATAGGCTAACAGTGCAGGGGCTGTTGTTGTCCATGCGCGCGTTCCAAAGAGAGGATAGCAATAAGGGCTTTCTGGAAGGGCTTGATCGCTCACGATCCCAAAAAATTCTCCTCGTTTTAAGACTTCATATCCTTTAGTTAATGCTTGTTTGGGTGCTACGATCTTGCCTTTGTGCATTTCTCTGATACTCAAAATCCATCGATAGAGCCATTTATTTTTGATGGGTTTTCCGATAGCAGTACCAGGATAGCGTTGTGTCATAAGTGAAAATGCCACTTCCCAGTTTGCTTGATGTCCATTAATAAACACTACCCCTTGTCCTTTTTCAACAAGATCAAGAACCTCATGACGAGGGGTGCCCCATTGAACAAGTCGATCCATTTTATTTTGGCTTCTTTTGAGTCGAAAAAATTCGAGACAGGTGATCGCAAGGGTTTGAAATGATTCTTTAGTGACCTTTTTTTTTTGCTTTTCTGACAAATAAAGAGTTTTTGCAATCGAAAGATTGGTCATCGCTTTTTTTCTAAAAGGGCGATGAACATAATAGGCTAAGCGTCCGATCTCCTTGCCTAAAAGGTGAATAGCCCAGTAAGGAAGCAGAGACAGAGGAAATCCTAAAATTCGAAAACAAATATAAGTAAAGTAATGAAAACTAAACACGTGATTTTATTTTTTTTATTGTTGAGTAAACAATTCTATCTAATTGACGTGAAAAATCCAAATCTTTCACACTTTCTCTGATTAAATAGGCAGATTCTGCTGTTTTTGGGTGAAGGAGAGCAAATTCTAGTGATTTTTTTACACTCAAGGGATTTTTGAGATCTTCGATGAGGGTTCCAGAGTCTTCAGTCAAAATTTCCTTTCCTCCATTGAAATGTGAGGTGACAACAAAAAGGCCCATAGCTAGTGCTTCGAGGGTTACGTTGGCAAAGGGATCATAGATGGTGGGAAGAACGAGAGTATCAGCCATTTGATAGTAAGGAATAGGATCTTGTGTGGGGCCTAGAAAAGTCACTTGATCTCTAAGACCTAGTTTTTTTGCCAGATTTGTAAAGAAAGATAGGTGCTTTTCTTTTCCAACCACCGTTAGATGGACATCTTTCCTATTCAGTTGGTAGAGTCCGTGAAGAAGAAAGTGTAATCCTTTTCGTTTGTATCCATGGCCGATAAAAAGAAATTGGTGTGTTTTTCGTTTTGTAATTCTTTGAAAATAGGCAGCATACTTTTTCCAATCCACTCCATTATGAACGACTTCAATTTTTTCTGGTGGAGTCGAATAGTAGAAGAGAATTTCTTCTTTTACCATATGAGAATTAGTGAAAATTGTTTGAAGGAGGTGAGATTCAAAAGATTTTTTTTCAATATCCAGAAGAGTGCGATGAAGAGGATTAAGTTTAAAACTGATTTTTTTTAAAAAAGAATCTGTTAATTTTCTTTGTTCGAGGTAGGCTCTATGAACTCCACTTCCAGCTCGGTAATGGGTTTGGATTCGATTCCGTTCCATTCCAAAGATACTGTCTAAAGTTTGCTTTTCAAGCCAACAGTTGACATTTTTATCGAATTGTCGAACCTGATTCCAGGAAAATTTTCGCTGTTTTCCAAGAAAAATCACTTCAACTCCTTTGATTTTAGGTAATTTTGCGGGATAAGAAGTGACAATGCTGACGCTAAATCCTTGATCAACAAATGCCTGAGAAAGTTTCAGCGTATATTTTTCTAATCCCCCTAAATGAGAAAAATGACTTTTTAAAAGGGCGATTTTCATGACAATTTAATTGTTTGACCTTCGATATGGGGATGGAGGCGGAGTTTTTTCTCATCGGAGGTGAAAAGACGCATTTGGAGTACATAGGTTCTAAAACGATGGCGTAGATATTCTTCACGAAGTTTAAGTTGCATGAAATCATCTGGTTTTTCGCCTCCTTCTTGAAGTGATTTTGTAATAAAGATCTCCTCTAAAAGCTCTTGATCAATGACTTCAACAGTCCAATTCAAACTTTTTCTGTGCTGAGGAGGGGCTGCTAAGACCATTAATTGGAGATTATTTTTTACTACATTTAAAAATAGATGACTTACATCTTTGGCAAAGAGGGGAATATCAAGAATGGGGATTCCATTTTTCTTTTTAAGCGGATCCGTGATGGCTAGGGTTATTGTATCGGGATTAAGAATTTTACTATGCTGAAGGGGATAGAAGATCGCTACTTGAAGATCGGTGGAAAGCGGGATCAGTTCACTTCTCAGAAAATCGATGCGTAAAAATTTTGCTCGAGGATCGTTGAGGGGTTCTGTCGCTCCGTCTTTAAAGGAGATCGCCACTTCTTTCCATGTGTTAGGGACAAAGTAACTCACTTCATCTGAACCATTTTTAGCTTGTGTTTCGCCGATCCGATCAAGTTCTTCTTTAGTGATGCGACTTAAATTGAAAGTCAGATCGATCCCTTGTTTTTTGAGTTTTTCAATCTCTTCCTTGGGTCCGCTCACTGTTTGCATTAATGTCTTTGGCCAGACGTCAAGATATTGATAGCCTTTTGGCGGCTCTCCAATGGGTTTGCGGACTGTAACGGGAATTTCTTCAGTCATTAAAGAACTCACATGAATGTAGATATCAGATGCCGAAATATCTGTGAGATATTTGGCAAAATTGATGTTAGGGATCAGGCTGATAAGATTTTTTTTCTCGATTGCTGCCACCCAACTTTCCTCCCTTCCCTCGGCATTGATCACGATTTCAATATCGCTGGAGCGCAGCTCATCGACAATCGATTTTCTGCCAGTGATCGTGACGGGAATTCGTTTTTTGAGAAGTCCATTTGGAAGAAGTCCATCTATGGTTTGGTCGGCAGCAAGATTGGTCACTCGAACAGGGACATGGGGAATCGTTCGAGTTGTGGTCATCGATTCATAAACTAAAAACCAGATGATCACGGCAGCGATGAGAGCAACAAGCTTGCGGGACCAGTTGATGATAAAAAGACGAATAAAAAGATTTTTCATGGTGCCTCTGGCTGCTTACCGAAATCCCAAAATCTAAATCGTTTTTCACTATCTGGCGGTGTAAAAATACTACGGACAATTCCGCGAAATCGATCAATTTTGATTCCTCGTGTCATGATTCCATCTCGAGCAATGGAAACTTTACCCGTCTCTTCCGAAATGACGATGATCAAGGCATCAGTTTTTTGACTGGCTCCCAAGGCAGCTCTGTGACGGGTTCCCATTGTTTTGGAAAGTCCTGATGTCTCTTGCGCCAAAGGAAGAATTGCTCCAGCAGCCACAATACTGAGACCACGAATCACAACAGCTCCATCATGTAAGGGAGTGGTTGTCATGAAAAGAGATTCTAGAAGTTCTGAAGAAAAGTGCGAGCTGATTTTAACGGCTGAACTGGTATAACTTTCAAAAGAATCTTGATTTTCTAGAACGATCAAAGCACCAATTTGTTTATCAGCCAATCTGTAAACCGAGTTTGAAAGTGTATCCAGAAAAGTATCAAATTCTTGAATTTCTCGATATTTTTTTCCTTTCAAACGAATTTTGGAAAGGGCAAGACGAAGCTCTGGCTGAAAGATGATGAAGATAGCTAAAACAGCCACATTTGCCACATTGAGCATGATCTTTTCTAGGACGGGAAAATGAAGCCATGTTGCCACTAGAAAAAGGAGAAGAAAAGCAAGAACGCCAAAAACAGCATCCATAGCACGTGTTCCCCAAAAAAATTTGAGAAGATAGCTGAGCATCACAGTAAGGATGATCACCTCAAGTGTGGGAATCATGAAATACATGCCAAAAACCGATTCTTCAAGTTATTCTAGTAGACCTCGATGCATGAGGCGCCGCTTAGCACGCTCATTGTATTAGGGGGAGCAGTTGTTGACAAGACTCTGTGTATATTTTTTAGAAATTTTCTTTGTAGTCAGAGGATAGGTATAGATTGAATAAATATTTCAATTCTGTATGCTAGAGTCACTTTTTCTTATATGCAGGATCTTGTTTATGGATGTTGTCATTCTTTCCCGAATTCAATTTGCGATGAATATCTCCTTTCATTTTTTATTTCCTCCTTTAAGTATTGGTCTGGGTCTTTGTCTCATTATCATGGAGGGGGCATATCTTTGGACAAAAAATCCTGTTTACGAAAGGATTACGCGATTTTGGGTCAAAATTTTTGCTCTTATTTTTGCTGTTGGTGTAGCAACAGGACTTGTGATGGTTTTTGCCTTCGGAAATAACTGGGCTACTTTCTCTCGATTTGTAGGAGATGTATTTGGGAGTATTTTGGGGGCAGAGGGTGTCTTTGCATTCTTCTTAGAATCGGGCTTTTTGGCCATTTTGCTTTTTGGATGGCACAAAGTGTCCCCGAAGATGCATTTTTTTTCTACAGTTATCGTCACCTTAGGCGCTCATTTTAGTGGTCTTTGGATCGTTTTTGCCAATTCATGGATGCAAACACCAGCTGGATTTCATATTGAAGTTGAGGGGGCTGTTCGTCATGCAACGATCACAAATTTTTGGGATGTACTGCTCAATCCTTCATCTCTCGATCGTCTCTGTCATGTAATTTTAGGATGTTGGTTGGCAGGCTCATTTTTGGTAATGAGTGTAAGTGCTTATTATATCCTTAAAAAAAGACATATAGACTTTGCCCTCAAGTCATTTAAAATTGGTTTATGGGTTGCAACAGTAGCAGTGTTATTACAGCTGGTTTCTGGAGACTTCACTGCTCGAGGAGTGGCTAAAAATCAACCCATCAAATTGGCAGCATTTGAGGGGGTTTTTAAGACGACCACTCCGACCGCAATGTGGTTAGGGGGATATGTTGATACAAAGACAAAAACGGTGAAGGGGGGTAAGATTCCCGGTCTCCTTTCTTTTCTCGTTTATCGCAATTTTAATACAGCAGTGCCGGGGCTCGATAACTTCCCTCAAGATTTGTGGCCAAATGTTTCTGTTGTTTTTCAAGCCTATCACTGGATGATTACGTTATGGGGCGTGATGCTGCTCACCGTGTTGGCCGCTTGGATTGCTGTCTGGCGTAAAAAACTTGATATAAGTAAATGGACCTTGCGTTTGCTAACAGTTGGAGTTCTTTTTCCGGAGTTTGCGAACCAACTTGGCTGGTATTCAGCTGAAATGGGGAGGCAACCCTGGATTGTGTATGGCGTTTTAAAAACAGTTGAGGGAATATCCAAGTCCATATCGGCTGGGCAAGTCTTAAGCTCATTAATCATGTTTGGTGCAATTTACTTATTAGTGTTCATTTTATTTATTTATCTGATGAACAGAAAGATACAACATGGTCCGACAGAGGAGATTTCGGATGACGCTTATCGAAATGCCTATGCACCAGGAGGGAATCAATAAATGTATGGTTTAGAAATTTTTTGGTATGTCATTTTTATTACCGCTGTGGCTTGTTATGCAATGCTTGACGGTTTTGATCTGGGAGTTGGGATGCTGATGCCATTTGCTAGGAAGGATGAAGACCGGCGTTTATTTCTCAACGCGATTGGACCTGTTTGGGATGGAAATGAGGTCTGGTTGGTTATAGTGATTGGAGGAATGTTTGCAGGGTTTCCTTATGCTTATGCCACTTTATTTTCTGCTTTTTACATTCCTCTTGTGATCTTGATCTGCGCTTTGATTTTTCGTGCAGTGGCTATTGAATTCAGAAGTAAGGTGCATCATCAATCCTGGCGATGTATTTGGGATTATCTTTTTTTTGCAGGTTCTCTTGTGATCACGTTAGCAATAGGGATGGCGCTCGGAAATTTGATTCAAGGAATCCCTCTTAACAGTGATTTTGATTATACGGGGGATATCTTCATGACTTTCTTTCAGCCTTATCCCATTCTTGTAGGGATTTTGGCTATCTCAATCTTTTTGATGCATGGATCAATCTACCTTGTAATGAAAACGGAAGGAGAAATTCATGATGCTATCGTTGCGTGGATTAGACCATCGATTATTTTCTTTGTGATTTCTTACTTGGTGACAACCCTTGTGACGTTAATCTATCAAAGTCATATGGCCGAAAGGCTTCAAAAAATTCCCTATCTATTCATCATTGTTTTGGTCAATATTTTGGCGATTGCCAACATTCCTCGGGAAACTCGAAAAGGAAGGCATGGATTTGCCTTTATCTCTTCCTGCGTGAATATAGCTTCTCTGATGGCGATTTATGCTGTAGGTAATTTTCCTCATTTGATTCGTTCGAGTGTGAATCCTGCAACGAACAGCTTAACAATCAGCAACTCATCGGCATCAGCTTATACGTTAATTGTGTTGGCGGTGATTGTGGCTATTGGGCTGCCACTTGTGATTTCTTATGGGTATTATATTTACCGAGTTTTTCGCGGAAAGGTGAAGATTGGTCCTATGAGTTATTAAACATTTTGCATATTTTGAAAGCAACTAACCTAAAGATTTAGAGCAATTATAGAGTAGAGGAGCCGATCACTCGGACTCCCCCCTCGTTAGAACCCGCCGTGCCTAATTAAGGCAACGGGCTCAAG
>JAGRNW010000019.1 GCA_020440555.1 Chlamydiia bacterium | reverse complement strand
ATTCGGATAATACGATTTTCAGGAAGATAGGGTTTCCAGAGTTCGTAGGTCTCATCATCGGTTTCCAAAACGGTGGCAAATAATCGATGAGGATCAAAACCAAAAATATCGAGAGTCACATGCCAAGCAAAGAAGATGGCCTCTTTTTTGAAGTAATTACCAAAAGAAAAATTTCCGAGCATCTCAAAAAAAGTGAGGTGGCGGGAAGTATGGCCGACATTTTCAAGATCATTATGTTTTCCTCCTACTCGGATGCATTTTTGGGAGGAAGTAGCCGAAGAATAGTTGCGTTTGGCTTTGCCTAAAAAGACATCTTTGAATTGATTCATTCCGGCATTGATAAAAAGGAGTGTGGGATCATGATGAGGGATAACAGGGGAGGAGTGGACGACCTGATGTCCTTTTTTCTGAAAAAAATCAATAAATTGTGTTCGAATGTTTCGACTGATCATACGATGTCCCTATTATTTCAAGTCTTGATTGTGCTGGACATCATATCATGACTAAATTCTATTGAGAATATTTTTCTCAAATCGTTAGACTCTTTTTCCCACCGATGAAACCTAAAAGGGATAGCATGGACTCATTTGATAAAACACTCTCCGTTGAACAGAAGAAAATTTTTAATAAAATCGCCAATACTGTCCGTCACCTTTCCATGGATGCCGTTCAAAAAGCCAATTCCGGCCATCCCGGTCTCCCTCTAGGTTGTGCGGAGCTGGGGGCTTACCTTTACGGACTTGCCCTCCATCATTTTCCCAAAAAATCTCAATGGATCAACAGAGATCGGATGATTCTCTCCGCGGGACATGGCTCTATGTGGCTTTATTCCTTGCTTCATCTTTCAGGTTTTAACCTTTCGCTTGAGGAGATCAAAGAATTTAGACAACTTGGTTCTAAAACCCCAGGGCATCCCGAATATGGTCACACGGATGGAGTGGAAGCTACAACAGGTCCTCTTGGACAGGGGGTGGGCAATGCAGTAGGAATTGCTTTGGGACTTAAAATGTTGGCTACTAAATTTAACACTTCCGATCACAGTATTTTTGATTCTAAAGTGTTTTGTTTAGCTTCCGATGGAGACATCATGGAAGGGGTTTCAGGAGAAGCTTCTTCTTTCGGTGGACATCTTAAACTTGATAACCTTGTGGTTATTTATGATGCTAACGATATTACGTTAGATGGTCCTCTTTTAGAGAGTGCTTCAGAAGACACGGTAGCTCGTTATAGAGCCTATGGGTGGGAGGTTTACGAAATTGACGGATATGATCTTGAACATCTTCATGAAATTTTCTTCGATTTACGCAACTCTCAAACTCAGCCGGTTTTGATAAAAGCCAAGACATTGATTGGAAAAGGGGCCCCCAATGTTGCTGGAACCTCTAAAGCGCACGGGGCTCCCCTCGGTCCAGATGAGGTTGAAACAGCCAAAGCAAATTTGGGTCTTCCTGCGGAAGAATTTTATATTCCAAAATCTGTTAAAGCATATTTTGAAGAAAAATTAAATAAAGATAAGCAACAGTATGAAGCATGGTTGGAGACCTTTAGAAAATGGTCAAAGGCTAATCCTTCTCTCTTTGAAGAATTTGAAGCGATGCGAGAGAAAACGTTGCCCGATGATCTTGAAAAAAAGATCACTTCTATTGAAATGAAATCTCCCCTTGCGGGGAGAAAAGCCTCTCAAGTTGTTCTCGAAGTTCTTAGTGAACTGATGCCTAGTCTTTATGGTGGTTCGGCCGATCTTTCAGGTTCTGATATGACGATGATGAAGAAATATCCGATCATTTCTCCGGGTCGTTTTGAAGGAAGAAACATCAAATACGGTGAACGAGAATTCGCCATGGGGACCATTGCCAATGGGCTTGCTCTTACCACCATGATCATTCCATTTGTAGGAACTTTTCTCACTTTCTCAGACTATATGAGGAATGCGATCCGTTTAGCCGCTCTGTCTCGTTTGCAGGTGATTTATCAGTTCACACACGATTCGATTTTTTTGGGTGAAGATGGTCCCACACATCAGCCGATTGAACACTATGCAGCTTTGCGAGCTATGCCTAATCTTCTTGTCATTCGCCCTGCTGATAACAACGAAGTGAAAATGGCGTGGGTCGCTGCTCTCATGCATAAAACGGGCCCCACAGCGCTTATTTTATCAAGACAAGTTCTTCCTCAGCTTTCTCAGACGGAAGTTCCTTATGACAAGGGTCTTGGAAGGGGAGGTTATATTGTCCGAAGTGAGAAAATACAACCCGATTTTACGCTTTTTGCCACAGGCTCGGAACTTCAGTTGGCTCTTGGTGTTTCCGATGAACTTGCAAAAATGGGCAAAGACGTGCGAGTGATATCGATGCCTTGTTGGGAACTATTTGAACAGCAAGATCCGGCGTATAAGGACGCGGTGATAGGTGGGGATCTTGGGAAGCGTGTGAGTATCGAAGCTGGATCGGAACTCGGCTGGCATAAATACATTGGATTAAATGGAACAGCGATTTCAATGGATACTTTTGGAGCCTCAGCCCCAGCGGGAGCCTTAGCGGAAGAATTTGGTTTTCAAACAGATTTGATTTTGGAAAGGATTCTGTCGGAGTACACGCAAACAATTTGAAATAGTTTTGAATAAGACGCAAATTATTGCCTGGATCAATCGAAGGCTGATTTTAGGCAACAGTGCCCTGTGAGGACAGATTCTAAATATCGGTGCCCGCTGATTTTCCTCTAAAGGCTCCTTTCGCCTTTTTCTTTAATCGTTTCTTTGTGGATTCTAAAACAGCCATTCCTAATTTCACATGAGATGCGGTATAAGTATCAAAGATATATTTTGAGCTTTTTTTTGTTTTAATGCCTTCACGCGTCAAGGGAAGATCAGAAATTAGGAGGAGAGCTCCGAGGGGAAGTTTTCTTCTATAGCTGGCTGCAAACAAAGTGGCACACTCAAGTTCAATCGCTTGAGCTTTGTTTGCTTTAAGTTTTTCAATAAATGCTTCATTGAATTCCCAAAAACGGATATTTGTCGTGTGGGTTATACCGATATGATACGGAATATTCTCCTCTTCAAGCACTTCACTCGCTGTCTTTTGAATGAGAAAATTAGCAAGGGAGGGAACTTCAGGGGGGAAATAAAAATCTGATGTCCCTTCCCCGCGGATACTTGCTACTGGGATGAAATAATCGCCTACCTTATAGTGACGTCGCAGCCCTCCACACATTCCTAGCATCAGAGCTGCTTTAACAGAAGGCATAAAAGAGACAAGATCAGTGATGAGAGCCGCTGCAGCAGAGCCCAATTTAAAATCGATGATGCTGACATCATGTTCGGGAGAGTGGGCAGCAGTGAACATGGATCCTTCCATCAAAGGAACTTGATACATATCAGCAAAGGTTCGAATATATCTCCAAAAATTAGTTAAAAGAAGATAGGAACAAAACCTTCCTATTTCTGATCCTGAATATCTCTCCAATGTATCTTGAGCAATTCTGGCCTCAAGGATGTCTTTATCTTTAAGATCCATGCCTTTCTCTTTTCAAAAACGTTTTAATAATTGCAGAAATCCCTCTTTTTTGACGCATGGGGGTTGTTGTGTTTCCTGCCGTCCATTGAGTTCGTGCATTTCGTACCCGACCCTTCCCCTACCAGTGTCCACTTTTTTGTGGATGAACGCCTCACCGAAAGGACAATCTCGATCACGATGGTGCCACATTTCCCTAGACTTTACCCCCCGTTTTCACTATCATACCTCTCATTCTTATTTCTAGTTTAGGAAGAAATTGTTTTTATGGGGCAAATTTCAACCAATGCATTCCGTGCAGGATTAAAAATTGAAATGGAAGGACAACCTTATGTAATTGTCTCCAATCAATTTGTGAAACCAGGCAAGGGGCAAGCCTTCAATCGAGTGCGGATCCGCAATCTCATGACGGGACGGGTGATTGAGAAGACGTTTAAATCGGGTGAATCGGTCGACGAGGCCGATGTTGAAGAACGGACAATGCGCCTTCTTTACGTTGACTCTGAGGGGGCCGTTTTTATGGATGAAAACACATTTGAGCAATTCACGATTGGGCACACTAAAATTGAAGATGTGAAACAATGGTTGCTCGACGATATCCTTTACGAAATTGTGTTTTATAAGGGAGAAGCATTATCTGTTCAACCCCCTACATTTATGGAGTTGGAAATTGTTGAAACAGATCCTGGAGCCCGCGGGGATACGGCTTCGGGGCGTGTCTTAAAACCTGCCATTACTAAGACTGGGGCCAAAATCCAGATACCGATTTTTATTGAGCAAGGGGAAATTGTAAAAATTGATACAAGGACAGGGGAATATGTCTCTCGCGTCAGCAAATCCTAAAGGAGTCTTCCTTGCGCGTCTTGAAGATCGTGCTCGCATGCTTGGACGCGCCAGGGATTTCTTCTTTGAAAGAGATATTTTGGAAGTTGACACACCGATCTTAAGTAAGCGGGCTTCTGTGGATGCTCACATTGATTTAATCGAAGCTGTGGCTTTAGGTGAGCGATGTTTTTTGCATTCTTCTCCAGAATATGGGATGAAACGTCTTCTTTCGATGGGGATGGGGGATATCTATCAACTTTCTCATGTTTTTCGTGATGAAGAAATGGGGAGTCATCATAATCCCGAGTTTATGATGGCCGAGTGGTACCGAATTGGTTTCACTTTTGAGGAGATGATCCAAGAGACCGCAGAATTTTGTGCTCTCTTTCTAAATATAGAACCTACTTTTGATTTTCTCACTTATAATCAAGCTTTTCTTAAATACTGTGGATTTAATCCGAAGGAGATGACAAAAGAACGTCTTTTGAGTTACCTCAAAGAAAGGGGAATTTCCATTCCAAGTGAGGCTTCACGAGAAGAGTTGCTGCATCTGTGTCTCACATTTTTGGTGGAACCTCATTTGGGCAAAATGCAACTTCTAGCCTTGACGGATTACCCTTCCAGTGAAGCGGCTCTTGCCCGAACACGGACGGTAGAAAATGAAGAGGTAGCGATGCGTTTTGAGCTTTATTTTCGTGGCGTTGAACTTGCCAATGGATACCATGAATTGACCGACGCAAATGAGCAAAAAAAACGTTTTTTGGAAGAAAATCAAGAGCGTCTTGATTTAGGAAAAAAGGCGTTCCCTTTCGATACAGAATTTTTGGAGGCTTTGAGAAAAGGGCTTCCTGATTGTTGTGGGGTGGCAGTAGGTATTGATCGTTTAATGATGCTCCGTCATCGTGCCAGTACGCTCGAAGAGGTAATCCCTTTCACTTGGGAAGCGAGTTAAAATTGGGGCAAAGTTCTTGTTTTTATCCTCTTCTTTTGGTACTTTCTGGAGCGGTGGTGGTATAGCCAAGCGGTAAGGCAGGGGCCTGCAAAGCCTTTATCCCCAGTTCGAATCTGGGTACCACCTTTTCTTCTATTATGTTGTATCTTATTTCCACTCCAATTGGCAATTTGGCGGATTTCTCTCATCGAGCTGTCTCTGTCATTCATGCATGTGAATATCTTCTTTCTGAAGATACCAGAAGAACGCGTATTCTTCTTAATCACTATGATCTTAAAACTCCTCTGAAGAGCTATCATCTTCTCAATGAAAAAAAGAGAATTCAGGGAATTATCGATGATCTTATAAGTGGGAAGATCCTAGGTCTTGTCTCTGATGCAGGGACTCCCGGGATTGCTGATCCGGGAAAATTTCTTGTTCAGGCATGCCTTGAACATCAAATCGAAATGCGTGCCATTCCCGGCGCTAATGCTGCGCTTTCTGCTCTGATTCTTTCCGGCTTCACAACAGAACGCTTTCAATTTATCGGATTTCTCCCTAAAAAAAAGAAAAAACGAAAAGAACTATTTTCCGAGTGTCTTGATTATCCGGGGACCACCATTTGCTATGAGTCTCCTTTCCGTATTGGAAAAGCTCTTGCCGATTTTTCTGAAATCGATAATCAAAAAAAAATCTTTATAGCTAGAGAGCTAACAAAAAAATTTGAAACTCACTACCGCGGCACAGTCAAGGAGCTGGCAGCATTTTTTGACACCAAACCTCCCAGGGGAGAGATGGTTCTTGTTTTTTAGGTTTGAGTTTATTTGATTTTTTTCCTAAACTCTGTCCTTCAGCAAACAAATATTAAGCTTTTTAAGGAGTCAATCATGTCCCATGACGCTAAGGAAATTATTTTTGAAGAGGAAGCTCGCAAGAAACTGGGCAGTGGAATTCACAAACTGGCTGAGGCTGTCGCCCAAACGCTTGGTCCCAAAGGACGAAATGTAGGTCTAGAGAAAAGTTGGGGGGCACCGACTATCACTAACGATGGAAACTCGATTGTGAAGGAGATTGAACTCCCCGATCAGTATGAGAATATGGGAGTTGCGATGGCGCAAGAAGTTGCTGCTAAGATCAAAGAAAGATGTGGAGATGGGACGACTACAGGAACTCTCCTTCTCGATGCGCTTGTGCAGACTGGGATTAAAAATATTACAGCCGGCGCTAGTCCCATTGGGCTTAAGCGAGGCATTGAAAAAGCCGTCGCAGCGATTGTTAAGGACATCGAAGCAAAGGCGATTCCTGTTAAAAGCAAGAGCGAAACGAAGAGTATTGCCACTGTCTCTGCCTCAGGAAATGAAGAAATTGGGCAAGTGATTGCTGATGCGATTGAAAAAGTAGGTAATGAAGGTGTTGTTACAATCGAGGAGGCAAAGGGAACAGAAACACATATTGAGCTAGTTGAGGGGATGCAGTTTGATCGTGGATATATCAGTCCTTATTTCGCGACAAATCAAGAAAAGATGCATGTAGAAATGGAAAATCCTTTCTTGCTCATTGTGGATAAAAAAATCGTTTCTATTCAGGAAATTCTCCCCATTTTACAATCGATTGCAACCACTGGCCGTGAACTGCTTATTATTGCTGAGGATGTGGAGGCTGATGCTCTTGCAACTCTTGTTATCAATAAGATTCGCGGCATGTTGAAAGTTGCGGCTGTGAAAGCTCCAGGATTTGGAGATCGAAAAAAGGCAATGCTCGAAGATCTCGCGGTTTTAACGGGTGGAACGGTGGTGACAGAAGAGGCTGGTATTCTTCTCAAAGATGCAACAGTGGATGTTTTAGGCCAGGCTGAGCGGGTGATCCTCACAAAGGATAACACGACTATTGTTGGAGGTAAAGGGGCAGACAGTGAGATTAAAGGACGCATTGCGCAGCTTGATAAAGAACTGGCAGCGGCTAAAAGTTCCTATGATAAGGAGAAACTCGAAGAGCGAAAGGCAAAGCTTTCTGGAGGGGTAGCGGTGATCCGTGTTGGAGCTGCCACAGAGCCAGAGCTCAAACAGAAAAAACAAATTTTTGAAGATTCTCTCAATTCAACAAAAGCTGCGCTTGCTGAGGGGATTGTTCCTGGTGGTGGAGTGGCCCTTTTACATGCTGGGGCTATTTTAAACTTGCTCAAACTGACTAATGATGAAGCTTTAGGTGCAGCTCTTGTTGCTCGAGCTTGTGAGGCTCCCGCGAAGCAAATCATTGAGAACACAGGTTATGATGGGTCGATCCTTATTTCCGAAATTAAAGAAAAAGGGGGGGCTGTGGGTTTTAATGCCAAGACAGAAAAGCTCGAAGATATGATTTCTTCTGGAGTGATTGATCCAGCTAAAATGGTTAAAAATGCGCTGATGCATGCTGGTTCAGCAGCTGGGGTTGTTCTGATTTCAGAAGCATTAATTGGAGATGCTCCCGAGGATGAGCCAAAGTAATCTGGTCGTTTAAAATTACTGGGGACGCATTGGTGTCAATGCGTTCTCTCTCTCGATGAGAGATTTGTCGGTTATTGTGTCGATACTTATTCTTTCCTCCCTCATTTTGTGAAATCGAATAATGGTTTTTGTACCATTTTTTTTCTTTTCCGAGGGTTAGGATGGATTTTTTAAATAAAAATTTATGATTAAGCTAGCCCATCTTTCTGATCTTCATTTTGCTGAAATTACCTATAGCCCGCGGCAATTTTTTTCGAAACGGTGGCTTGGAAATTGTAATTTAATTCTCTTCAGACAAAAAACTCTTCAAACGGATCGTTTGCTGTCTCTTCCAAAACTTTTTAAGTCTTTAGGTGTAAGTGTAGTATGTGTCACAGGAGATTTGACCACAACTTCATTAGAAAACGAATTTAGAAAAAGCGCAAAATATATTCAAAGCTTTGAAAAAGAGGGTATAAAAGTTTTTCTGCTTCCTGGGAACCATGATCTATATACCAAGGAGTCAGAAAAAAGTCGGAGATTTTATCGATTTTTTTCGTTTCGGGAAGGAACCTACACTTTAGAACGTGATCGAATGGAAGTTCATTCTCTGGGAGAGAAATGGTGGTGGGTGGGGCTCGATACGGCCCTGGCAACCCCCCTTGTGAGTTCTAATGGAAAATTTACAGATGAAATGGTTTCGAAATTACAAGAACTTTTATCTAAGATCCCTTCAGGAAATCAAGTGGTGATGGGAAATCATTTTCCCTTGTTTGCCACCGATCATCCTCGACACGATCTTATTGGGTGTGAGAAGCTCCAAAAGATTTTGAAAAAGTTTCATTGTGTTAAACTTTTTTTTTTTTTTTTTTATCATAGTTCTTAAATCATAAATCGACAAGACGAGGGGTTTCCCCTCGTCTTCAACGCAGGAAGTTCTTCCCATACAACAGGGACATTCAATATTCTCGAAGTTAGCAAAAGCAGCTGCGAGATGACGCAATACGTTCACACTAGCGGAGAGTGGGTTCCCGAGTCGACTACAAAGTATAGTTTTCTGAAAGCCGCTCACTGATTGTTTCGATAATTTTTGATGTGAGGTGGAAATCTGAGTGGGCGCGATCGGAAAGATCACGCACCTCGGGCATTTGTTTAAGCATCTCTACCCAGTTCATTTTTTTCTTTGCTTCTAAAGCTTCACTCGAAATCGACACCGTGTCTTGGGGAGCAATTGAAGCGACCTTTGGCCCGCTCGAAACAGATTGAATAGCCGACAGGGGATAATGGGGGGAAACTGGTGTTATCAAATCTCTCATGCCCTATTTATACTCATTGAATGAAAAAAGAATCAACATTGATCAAGCCTCCTTTTTGAAGAAGGATCAAAATAATGGCGATGGGAGCTAGCCAACGAACGAGAAATAACCAAACATAGAAAATTGCTTGCCAACGACTTCCTTCAGAAAATGCTTCCTTTAAAACGGAAGTTTTAATTGCCCATCCAATATAAAGGGATAGCAAAAGACCTCCCATCGGCAGAAGCCAGATGGAAACAAGTGAGTCTATAGATTCAAAAAAAGTTTTCCCATACATAGGGAGCCATTTTTTGAAGATCTCGCCTCCTCCAGAAAGAGCGCTTGGGATCCCCACAATAAAGACGACGAAGGAAACTAAGCAGACAGCCTTCTTTCGACTCCATCCGTAAAGATCAATGAGGTTTGCCACGACGGCCTCGAGTAAAGCCACAGCAGAAGTGAAGGCTGTGAAGACAAAGAGGGCGAAAAAAACTGTTGAAATGACCATAGAGCCGGGTAATTTAGCAAAAAGGACCGGGAGGGTTTTAAAAACAAGACCCTCTCCTCCCTGTGGAGGGAGGTTGAAAGTGAAGATTACAGGAAAAATCATCATCCCTGCAAGGAAGGATACAACGATCACCATCCCCCCTACAATCATCGCTATTTTGGGAATATCATCAATTTTTCTTAAATAGCTTCCATAGGTGAGTAAAACTCCTTGCCCTAAACTAAGAGTAAAAAATGACAGACCTAGTGCTTCAAGAAAAGCAGAAGGGCGAAATTTTGTTACATTGAAGGCAAATAAAAAATGAACCGCTTCTCCAAATCCATCAAGAGTCACAGAGTAGAGGAACAGAATCACTAAGATGACTAAAAGAGATGTAGTAAAAACTTTACTCCATTTTTCAATTCCTTGTCGGATTCCCTGAAAAACTACTCCGAAGGTCATGAGCAGAAAAATAAAGGCCCAAAACAGGGTGATATCTCCTGATTGATTAAGGGTGTTAAAGACGTCCACAATTTCGAAGGCGCTTCGATCGAGAGTGAATTGATTGAGTGAAAGGAGAAGATAATTGAGTCCCCATCCAGCCACAACGATGTAGTAAGATAAGATTAAAAATGAAGAAACCACTCCAAGCCAACCGATGCTTTTCCAACCTGTTGCTTCGGATGAAAGAGTGACAAAAATTCCAACGGGTCCCCTTTGGGCTTTTCTACCAAGGAGAAGTTCTCCAATGAATAAGGGAATTCCAATAAAAAGGGTACAGATGAGATAAAAAATCACAAAGATCCCCCCTCCATTTGCCCCTGTGACATAAGGAAATTTCCAAAGGGTACCAAGCCCAATCGCTGATCCAGCGGCTGCTAGAATAAAGCCAAGTCGCGACTCCCAATGTTCTCTTTGTCTTTGCATACACTAAGAGATACCCGATATCAGGAGATCTATTCAAATCCGAAGTTTATACCCATTCCACTTCAAGAATTCAGACTTTGGTGCAGCCGACAATCTGAATTTTTCAAACGATTTGAGTACATGCTGTTTTGGTATAGCCTCCAGAAATTCCAGCAAGATAGCCTGTTGTCCAAGCATTTTAAAAATTAAACCCTCCTGTTATTCCATCAATATCTAAAATTTCTCCTGCAAAAAAAAGACGGGGACATTTTTTGCTTTCCATAGTTTTAAAATTCACCTCACTTCTTTTCACTCCTCCGCAGGTCACAAATTCTTCTTTATTTGTTGTTTTCCCCTCCATGTGATAACGATCGGCATGTAATTTTTGTGCAAAAATTTTTAAATCTTGGTCTTTAATCTCTTTCAGTTTCGTAGAAAAAGGGACTAATTTTTTCCAAAGAGTTTTTGGTAAATCAAACACCGGTAGGTTGCTCAATTGTTTTTCAGGTCTTTTTCGTTTACAAAGCAGTAGTTCATGTTCTTTTTGATACTGAGTTAAATCGGGAATCCAATTAATGATCAAGTCAGTGTGGTAATTTTTTTCAAAGAGTTGTTCCGCTTCCCAAGCGGAAAGTTTGATCGCTGCGGGTCCGCTGAATCCAAAATGGGTGATGAGAAGAGGGCCTCTCTCACAATGTTTTGAGTTCATGATATGAAGTTCAACATTAGAAACTGCCACTCCGCTCAATTGTTTTAGAGGGGAAGAAGGGACATTGAATGTAAATAAAGAAGGAATGGGTTGAATAATTGTGTGACCTAAATGCTCTGCAAATTGATAACCTTGAGTATGGCTTCCGGTCGCCAGAATCAAGACCTCTCCCTGGAAAGCCTTTCCATTTTTTAGATGTAAAATGAATCCTTTTTGGTTTCTGTCGATGGTTGCAATCTTGATTTGTTTTAGAATCACGACTCCCAGCCGATCAGCCTCTGCGAGCAGGCAATTGATCACGGTCTGTGAATCATCGGAAACGGGGAAAACCCGACCGTCTCTCTCTGTTTTGAATTGAACGCCTCTTGTTCTAAACCAATGGATGGTTTCTTTGGGTCCAAATGTATGAAAAGGTCCTAATAATTCTTTACTTCCCCGAGGATAATATTTTACAAGCTCTTTGGGATTAAAACAGGCATGGGTGACATTGCATCTTCCTCCTCCCGAAATTTTAACCTTTGAAAGAAGAGAATTGGTCTTTTCAAGCAAAAGAACGTTTGTCTTGGGATCTTTTTTTTTACAACAAATGGCAGAAAAAAATCCGGCAGCTCCTCCGCCTATTACGATCGTTGTTTTCATAGAAAAAGTGGGGTCATCATACGCCGGACTCTTTTCCTTAAGATCAGTTTGTCCAAATCACCCCAACAATTTGAAGAATTCGATTTTGACTGTAAGGCCAGGTTCTTAGTGAATCCATTTCCATAAATTTTGTAATTTTTTTGAGAATGGAGGAGTTTGTTGAGCAGCTTTTTCATCATCATTTAAAGAATTCCATAGAATTTCGTATAAGCGAGTTCTGTTTAATTGTTTAGCGTAATCAAGAGCGGAAATTTTGTTTTTGAAGACATCTGTTTTATGATATTGAAGTGTGGCGGAAGCGCCCCATTCAAGCAAGATTGAGATGACATTTTCCAAGTAGTCTTGATTTTTTTGAGACTGTGGCTGTGGCATAAGAAAGGCAAAAAGGGGGGGAATTGCGACATTTTTGAGATTTAAGCTTCCCCCTGAAGCCAAGGCCCATTTTAGGAAATTGAGATAAATAGGGTAAATATTCTCAAAATGCTCATTGGGATGGGCTAAAACTTCACAGAGAGCTGAAAAGAGAGTTTTATTTTTTTTAATCCAGAAGTTGAATCCTCCTCCAAAGGAGATCGCCCAAATCTTGATTTGATCGATGGTCTTTAGTAGCTCATCTAAAGATTGGGTAATCTGAAATCGATAGAGAGATTGGGCGATAGCCTTAAAAACACAGTCTCCAAGTAACTTAGAAGAAGAAACTTCAATATTCCAAATAGTTTTTAATAGCGTGCGGCGTCTATCAAAGATCAATCGGTAGAATTGATGAGAGGCTAAACTTGTGGATTTCAGAGTTGCAGCATCATGGATCTTACTTAGAATCAATAAGAGCACTTCGGTAGGTAATTGACTCAATGATTGAATGGGTGACTGCTCAGAAGTTTCATAAGAGGATTTCGGATTTTCCTTTAAGTTTTTTGCATCAGTTACCTTGTGTAAGCTCATCATATACCTGAACGAGGATACAGAAATATTTCGATAAAGTCTCACTTGCAAACTTCAACAGGAGCTTCAAAACCACTTAGCATGTAATTTTTGTTGAGCTTCTTCGGGTGTTTTAGATGGTTTTGTGATGTAGGCTTTAACATCAAGTTTGTCTGTATCATATTCAATAAACTGCTGTTTTGTTCCTTGTATGTTTAAAGAACCCCCTACATAAAATTCATCTCCTTCAGGTTGAAACACCTTAAATATAATCGTTCTTGTCACTCGGATATTTTTTCCCCAAGAATTAATGGTCGTGATTTGATTGATTCCGTTTACTGCATAATCTTGATATTTTTTCTGAACCTCTGCATTCAGAGGAACGTAAGCAGCTTGGTTAAAAAGGGAAAAAACACGCGAGGTCAGAGCAATTTTTTCTTCTTCTGTTGCAGCCGCGTCTCCCAGCGATGTATAAATGGATGAATAGTAGTATGTCGGATCTGATGAGGTAGGGATCGTTTTACTTGAAAAGTCTAAGTAAGTTTTTCCATTACAAATAATTTTGCTGGAACGAGTGACATCTATGAAGGCCTGGTGCGCAACTTTGTCAGTTTTTGCTTGCTCCGGATAAGCCTTCACGTTATCCGTTTTTTCTTTAGGATCTTCATGAAGATGGAAAATATAGTCAATATTGCTTTTATCATATTTAATAGTTACTGTGTTGAACATGAAAACTCCAGTTGTTAAAACTTTTCTTTATTATATAAAATATGTTTTATTTGTGTATAATAAAAATTATCGCTTTATTATTTTATAATGCGCGGGAAAGGTTGTTCCCTCACAAACTCGTCATCTGTCGCAGCGTATCACGACGTTGGCCCATCCAGTGTTCTTTTCGTTCCTCATGCAAGACGTCATTTTTTGCGGTACTCACAGGTGCGACGCCCAGTGCATGAAGAGCGCTAGAGTAGACCACTCTATCATGGCTTTTTTTGCCTGGATCAGCCAAAAGCTGATTTAGGCAAAAAAATAAATTATATCTATCTAATAGTCAATATCTTAATGAGTAGCACTGTATTTCAGTGATTTTTAGTCAGAGTGAGATTAAGATGCGGAAATATGAAACCAACTCCTCTCAATGTTTTAGCCAAGCTTTTAGGAGAGAAGCAATTCTCTCAAAATTTAGTTCATGGAGTTGCCATTGATAGTCGGCGCGTAAAATCGGGAGATCTTTTTTTTGCTTTGAAGGGAGAAAGAGTGGACGGTCATGATTTTATCCATGAAGCAGCCTCCAACGGAGCTTCGGGAGCTGTTGTAGAAAGAGAATATTCCAGGGAAGTCGCTCTTCCTCTTTTGAAGGTAAATGGGGTTCTTTTAGCCCTTCAAACGTTAGCTCGGTTGATCTTGGAGAAAAGGGCTGTCAAAGTGATCGGAATCACAGGTTCAGTTGGAAAAACGACGACCAAAAATTTCACCTTCTCTCTTTTGTCAACTCATTATAAAGTTGCTTGTTCCCCTTTTAGCTATAATTCCCAAGCGACTGTCCCTTTAAGTATCTTGAATACCGATGAATCAGAAGAGATTCTTGTTTTAGAGATGGGAATCTCTGCGCCGGGAGAGATGGATCGACTGATTCAAATGGCTCCGCCTGATATTGCGGTGATTACCTCGATCGCCATTCAGCATGCTTCTCAGTTTTCCGATGGAATTGCGGGGATTGCAAGGGAAAAGGGAAAGATTTTTTCTCATTCAAAGACAAAATTGGGATTTATGCCTCATGAGAGTGCTTTTTTTCATCAACTCCAAGGAATAGGAGAATGCTCGAAATTTTCTTTTTCGTTAACTTCTAGGGAGGCTGATTACTTCTTGGAACGGAGAGAGGAAGAGATTAAAGTCTATGTCAAAGGAGAGCCTCCCCTGCACATACAGATTTCTCTTCCTGTGGCTCCATTGTTTCAGAATTATTTAGCAGCAGTTGCTGTGGCGCGTGCATGCGATGTTCCCTGGGCTTTGATTCAAAAAAAATCACAAGGACTTCGTCTCCCTCCGATGCGTTTTGAGAAAATCGAAAAAAATGGAGTGATCTTTATCAACGATGCGTATAATGCTAATCCTGATTCGATGAAAGCAGCCTTAGAGAGCCTTCCTCAACCTACTAAAGGGGGAAGAGTTATTGCTGTTTTGGGGGAGATGACTGAACTTGGCATGTATTCTGAAGGCGGGCATGCCCAGGTGGCTGAGGTGGCCTTATCCACTGTCGATCTCCTCCTTTGTTTGGGAGCTCGGTGTGAAGCGATGCAAAAAATTTGGAAAGCAAAAATGCGTCCCTGTGAGCTTTTTGCCTCCCCTTTAGAACTCGAAAAGAGCCTAAAGGAACATGCCAAACCGGGTGATGTTGTCTTACTAAAGGGGGCCAGGTCGGCCGAGCTCGAGAAGCTCTTGGAGAAATTCTGAGGTTTTAGGTGCTACTTACACTCATTGAACTCTTACGGAATTTTGGATGGAAAGTTCCTTCTGTTTTTGAGTATTTCTCCACACGTATGATATTCGCAGCGATGACCTCCCTCTTGGTCACGATTTTTTTTGGCAAACTTTTTATCAAAAAGCTTTACGAGTGGAAAATTGGAGATAAGGTGCGTTCCGAGGATTGTCCTCTTTTAGGCGAGCTTCATCGGGATAAAAATAATACCCCCACGATGGGAGGGATTCTCATCTTGTTCTCGTGTTTGGTTTCACTCATTCTATGGATGGACTTAAGGAGTCCATTCACTTTGTTACTCTTGTTTGTCACTCTGTCCACGGGAATGTTGGGAGTCGTCGATGATTATTTAAAATTACGGAGCAAAAGTCCCAAGGGGCTCTCGGGTAAAAAGAAACTCATGATTCAATTTTTTATCTCCTCTTTTGTTGCGATCTACTTGTTATCTCCCTGGATTCATTCGGGTATTTATCAGGGGAAATGGTTTGTCCCCCCTGTTGCAAGACAAACTCAAGAAATAAAAAAAATGGCCCTTTTGACCACTCAAGAATGGGCCTCAACGCTTTATATTCCTTGTATAAAAAAGCCAATTTTTCATGCAAAAGGGTACTCTCTTCTTTTGATGGGGTTTTTTATGATTCTTGTGATTACAGGGTCTTCTAATGCAGTGAATTTAACCGATGGACTCGATGGATTGGCAACAGGAACTGTGATGTTGGCTTCCAGCGCCTTTGCTCTTATTGCCTTTATTACCAATCATTTCGAACTTTCCAGATATCTAAATATTCTTTATATAGAAGGTGCTGGAGAGATCGCAATTTATTTGTGTGCCATTGCAGGAGCCTGCCTTGGTTTTTTATGGTACAATGGACATCCCGCTCAAGTTTTTATGGGTGACACGGGTTCTCTTTCTCTTGGTGCGATTTTGGGCGTCTCTGCTGTCCTTCTTAAAAGAGAATTTCTTTTAGCTATCATTGGAGGGGTGTTTGTTATCGAAGCTTTGTCGGTGATTATTCAGGTGATTAGCTATCAGTATTTTGGGAAAAGACGTATCTTTCTTTGCTCTCCCCTTCATCATCATTTTGAGTACAAGGGGTGGTCCGAATCAAAGGTTGTTCTTCGTTTTTGGATCATCGGTCTTCTTTTTGCGATCGTTGGAATCGTCACCCTTAAATTTCAGTGAGGCAGATGAGAAAAAAAGCTGTTGTTTTAGGTCTAGGGATGAGTGGTAAAAGTGCGATGAATTTCTTGAAGAACAAAGGATATGAAGTTCTTGGAGTTGATAAAGAAAACGAAAACCAAACAATGGATTTCAGCCATATTTCACTTGTAGTCAAATCTCCGGGCTTATTACTCACTCATCCTTTAGTTGAAGCTGCCAGTGCAAAAAATTTGATTGTTGATGAGATTGAACTTGGAGCTAAAGAATTGATGAGGCGTGGAAAAACACTGATTGCTATTACGGGGACCAACGGAAAGACCACGACAACTTTTCTTGTTGCTCATATTCTAAACGTTGCCGGCAAAAAGGCCTTGGCCTGTGGAAATATCGGTTTGCCTCTCACATCAGTCTCCTATGATGCCGATATTTATGTTGTGGAAATCAGCTCATTCCAATTGATGTTTTTAAAAGGGGAATTGTTTGATGGGGGGGTCTTACTCAATATTTCGCACAATCATCTCGATTGGCATACAAATTTTACCGAATATGTTGAAGCAAAATGGTCTCTTGTCAAACGCCTTAAAAAAGGGGCTCCTTTTTTTGTTTCAGAGCTTCTTTTTCATTCTCATGCTTCGTCAAGGATAAGTTTATTGCCCAAGATGGAAGAAAGAGTTGAATCGTTATTATCTCTTGTCTATAGAGAAGAGGGTTCGAAAATTTTAAAACCTGAAGGAGAAAATTATCGGGCAGCTTTTGCGTTATCCTCTTTATTTAACATTTCTCAAGATGATTTTATAAAAGGATGCAAAACATTTAAAGCACCTCCCCATCGGATGGAAGTTTGTGAAAACAAAAAGGGGGTGATTGGGATCGATGACAGTTCAGCGACGACAATTGACGCCGTTTTATACTCGCTGGATCGAATAGAGAAGCCAGTCTTTCTGATTGTAGGAGGGGTGCATAAAGGGGGAGATTTTAAAAAGTGGCGGGATCTTTTCTCTCAAAAAGTAAAAAAAGTTTTCCTTATAGGAAGCGCTGCTCCTTTGATTCAAAAAGCTCTTGAGGGTAGTGTGCCTATTGAAGTTTGTAATACATTGGATCGAGCCGTTTTTGAAGCCGAACAGAGGGCTTTAGAAGGAGATATTATTTTACTCTCTCCAGGCTGCAGCAGTTTCGATGAATTCAAGGATTATCGGCAAAGAGGGGAGAGATTTAAAAAGTTAATTTTGAAAGAGGTGATGCCATGAGCCGAAGAGACACAATTATTATTGCTGTACTTGTTAATGCGGGCTTGTTGATGGTTCTTTTTGCCACAGCAATGCGTCCAAAGAAGATAGATCTAGCTCCGGAAACTCTTGTAATTGGAGAATCGAGAAAAGAGGAGATCTTAAAAGAAGCCCCCAAGTCCAATTTGCGGGCAATGACCGAATCTTCTCTGGTGATCACAGAGCCGGAAGCTGTGATTTTTGCGGATCATTTAGGGAATGAGTCGATTGTTATTGAGGTGCCTCAGGAAGAAGAAATTATCGCTCAAGATCCAATGAAATATGTCACGGTGACAGTCAAAAAGGGAGATTTTCTTGAGAAGATCGCCCATGCCAATGGGACAACGGTTGCAGCTGTGATGGAAGTCAATCATCTGACATCGACAAAACTTAAAATTGGACAATCGCTTAAAATTCCTCTCCCTTCTCAGGGGAAAGTCAGTTCTTCTCCAACTGAAGATCAACGAGGTGAGGAGTATTATGTTGTGCGCGAAGGAGATAACCCTTGGCTCATCGCCACGCGCAATAAGGTAAAATGGGAGGATCTTCTTCGTTTGAATGGTTTAGATGAGAGTCGTGCTCGTCGTCTCCGTCCAGGAGATAAACTTCGTCTTCATTGATGCGTGTTTTGATCCTTGTTTGTTTTGGGCTGATCTTTGCTCTTGGGTTGATGATGGTTTTCAATACCTCTTCGGCATTTATCCTCGATCGATTTCTTGATACCTCTCTGCACCATGCATTGATCCGTCAGATGCTCTATGCGGTCATTGGACTCATTTGTGGGTTTGTTGTTTTAAGGGTGGGAGCTGATAATTTAATCCGTTTAGGGATTCCACTTTTTGTCTTGACGCTTTTTCTGCTTCTTTTGGTGTATGTTCCCGGTGTTGGTCACATGCGCAATGGGGCACGCCGCTGGGTCGGAGTTGGAGGATTTTCATTTCAACCGTCCGAATTTGCAAAATTTGTTCTCCCCTTGACTTTTCTAGCGCTCTTTTTTCAACAGGCAGAGCGAAAAGTGAATTTTGCTTCTTTTTGTTGGCTTGTGGGTCTCCTTTTTATTCCTATTTTTTTTGTCATGCTTGAACCTGATCATGGAACTGCTTTTGTGATGGGACTCTCCCTTATGCCTCTTTTTTTTCTATCGGGAGTAAAATGGCAATACTGGGTCATCCCGGTCTTATGTTTAACGATTGTGGGAGGAGTTTTAGCCTACCAAGTTCCTTACGTAAGAGCCAGAGTGAAGGTGTATCTTCATCCAGAACTTGATCTATTAGGGAAAGGACATCAACCTTATCAGGCGAAAATTGCTGCTGGATCGGGGGGATTGCTAGGGAAAGGCCCTGGCGGATCGTTGCAAAAATTGACGTATCTTCCCGAAGCTCAAAATGATTATATCGCTGCCATCTTTGCCGAAGAGTTTGGATTCGTGGGAATTCTTGTTCTTCTGTTTCTCTACATGCTGTTTACTTTTGCCGGATTTTCGATTGCTTTTGCCTCTTCCAACCGATTAGGCTGTTACCTAGCAACGGCTCTTACTTTTGTGATCGGGATCCAAGCATTTTTAAACTTGGCGGTGGTGGCAGGCATGTTGCCAAGTAAAGGGGTGAATCTCCCATTTTTCAGTCAGGGGGGGAGTTCCCTCGTTGCGAACATATGTATGCTTGCTTGTTTAATCAGCATAGGGGGAAAAAAGGAAACTGTTCAATGGCAAAAAAGATTCTCATCACCGTAGGGGGAACAGGAGGACATCTTTTTCCCGCACAGGCATTGGCTAAAAATCTTCTTGAACATCATCCCGATTGTGAAGTTCTTTTTGTAGGGGCTAAGCTTTACAGTAATCCTTTTTTTGATCACACTACTTTTGTAGCTAAGGAGGTAAGTTCGGCTACTTTTTCATTTAAAAAACCCTTGGAACTTCTCATCAAAGGGGGGAAGGTCGCAAAAGGAATTGTTTCGAGTTGTCAAATCATCAGAAGTTTTTCCCCCAATCTTGTAGTTGGCTTCGGAAGTTTTTATTCTCTTCCCACACTCATCGCAGCAAAGCTCTGTCGGATTCCCTTTGTTTTGCATGAACAAAATATTATCCCTGGGAGGGTCAATCGATTCCTTTCTCGATTCGCAACATTCAGTAGTGTCACGTTTTCTGAAACGAGGGGGCGTTTGAAAGGGGTAACGATCCTTACTCACTTTCCTTTACGTTTTAAAGAGGCCAATAAAGATGTTGCCTATGCAAGCCTCGGTTTGGAAAAGGGAAGACTCACTCTCCTCATCCATGGGGGGTCCCAAGGAGCTGCTCGCATCAACCAGTTGATTTTTCAGGCAGCCTGTTTATTAAAAGAAGCCCTCCCTCCCTTTCAGGTGATCCACATTGTTGGATCCAAAGAAGATGAAAAACGGAGCCAAATCTGTTGGGATCGCTTGGGGTGCCCTCACTATATTCGTCAGTTTGAACATCAGATGGACCTTGTGATGAGCGTGACCGACCTTCTTATTGGTCGTGCTGGAGCAAGCTTTCTCGCAGAACAGATTGCTTCGGAAACACCAGGATTATTAATTCCCTACCCTTATGCTACGGATAACCATCAAGAGATGAATGCCAAGCATTTTGTCCACGAGGTATTGGGAGGAGATTTTCTTATTGAAAGAGAGGCTACACCACAACTCCTTGTAACTAAGATAAATGATATTCAAAAAACTCTAACCCAGTATAAGGAAAATATTCATCGTTACAAACAAAATCGGAATTTGCCCCATTTTTGGGAGCTGATCATGCAGGAGTAAGAGAGATGACTTATCATTTTATTGGCATTGGTGGCATTGGAATGAGCGGTCTTGCTCATATCTTGCTTGAACGTGAAGCAACGGTCTCTGGAAGTGATCTTAGTAGTTCCTCGATCATACGAGATCTTGTTAAAAGGGGGGCGACTTGTTTCACAGGTCATCACCCTGCCCACCTTCCCAAGGATGGGACCATTGTTTTCAGTAGTGGGATTGGCAAAAAGAATCCAGAACTTGTTGCTGCAATCGAAAGGGGCCATCGAGCGATTCATCGTTCAGAACTTCTTGCTGACCTCACAAAGGGGTATCGATCGTTGGCTGTGACGGGAACGCATGGGAAGACAACGGTTGCAGCCTTATTGAGTTATGTTCTTTTTTTTGCAAAAAAGGATCCTACATTTGCTATTGGAGGCTTGATTGATCTTGAAAATTACCCTGCTCTCAATGGAAAACAAGGAAAAGGGGAAGACTTTGTCCTTGAGGCTGATGAAAGCGATGGTAGTTTTCTTAATTATTCACCTTTTGGAGCCATTGTGACATCAATTGAAAGTGAACATCTCGATTATTTTCAAACTGAAGGACGAATGAGAAAGGCTTTTGCAAAATTTGCGTCTCAAGTTAAATCGCAAGATCATTTCTTTTATTATGGAGATGATCTTGCTGTGGGGAAGACTCTTGGGGGGAAAGGAATTTCTTATGGATTTAACGAAGTAAATGATCTTGTGATCACCTCCTTTCGTCAAGAGGGGTGGGTTTTAAGATTTTCGCTTGTGTGGAAGGGGAAAAAATATCATGATATTGAACTTAAGGCGATAGGGAAACACAATGTTTTGAATGGGGCGGCTGCATTTGGGTTTCTCCTTCAGATGGGGATCGATGAAAATAC
>JAGRNW010000018.1 GCA_020440555.1 Chlamydiia bacterium | reverse complement strand
TTCAAGCTGGCAACAGAAGCTCAAAAGCATTGGAGGAGATTGAAGGGATCTAAGTTGATAACCAAGGTTGTCAATGGGGTCAAATTTAAGGATGGAGAAGAGGTAAAACAGGCCGCATAAAATTAATTTTCGAGGACATGCTTAAGAGCTCCAGACACAACTTTTGACAATATCTCGATTGATTTGCAGTTAATGGTAAAAATTTATTTGCTTTTATCTGTTTGCACTCTATCGAACTTTACCCTATTCTTCGATGGCT
This sequence comes from Chlamydiia bacterium, assembly GCA_020440555.1. GTDB lineage: Bacteria > Chlamydiota > Chlamydiia > Chlamydiales > JAAKFR01 > JAGRNW01. The sequence goes on along the minus strand of JAGRNW010000018.1, from coordinate 21,124 downwards.
ATGAAGTACATACGAGAGAAAATTCGAAATTTTTCTATTATTGCCCATATCGATCATGGGAAATCAACGATTGCCGATCGAATGCTTGAACTCACTCAAACTGTAGAGCAACGGCTCATGCAAGAGCAGCTTCTTGATTCTATGGACCTTGAAAGAGAGCGAGGAATCACCATTAAGGCTCATCCCGTTACCATGAGCTATAAAGCCCAGAATGGAGATTTTTATCGACTTAATCTCATTGATACCCCAGGACATGTTGATTTCACTTATGAAGTCTCTAGATCCCTTTCCGCCTGCGAGGGGGCTCTTTTGGTGGTAGATGCCGTTCAAGGGGTGCAAGCCCAAAGTTTGGCCAATGTCTATTTAGCTTTAGAAAGAAATCTTGAGATCTTGCCTGTTATTAACAAAATGGATCTTCCAGCAGCCGATGTAGAGGAAGTGAAACGTCAGATAGAGGAATTTATTGGTCTGGATGCTTCCAGGGCAATCCCTTGTTCTGCTAAGACTGGAGCAGGGATTAATGAGATTTTAGAAGCAATTATCACGACATTTTCTCCACCCCGTGAGCCGAAAGATGATTGTCTACGGGCCCTTGTGTTTGACTCTCATTATGATATTTATCGAGGGGTTTTAGTTTATATTCGCGTGATGAGTGGAGAGATTAGAAAAGGATCTCAAATTGAAATGATGGCAACAGGGACTCATTATGAGGTCATTGAGGTGGGAATTTTTACCCCTTCAAGGGTGATCAGTGATTGTCTGCGTCCTGGAGAGGTGGGCTATATGGTCGCCAATATCAAAAAAACTTCTGATGTGAAGATAGGCGATACCATTACGCTTGTGAAGAAAAAAGCTCCTGAGGCGTTGCCTGGGTTCAAAGTGATTCGTCCTGTCGTTTTTGCGGGAATTTACCCTGTCGATTCTACCGATTTTGAATCTTTAAGAGATGCTCTTTATAAATTACAACTCAACGATTCTGCTCTCTATGTAGAGCAGGAGAGCAGTACGGCTTTAGGATTTGGATTTCGATGTGGATTTTTAGGGCTTCTCCATTTGGAGATTACTTTTGAAAGAATTAAACGGGAGTTTGATGTTGATGTGATCACCACTTCCCCCAGTGTTGTGTATCGGATCCATCTTCATGATGGGACAATCAAGGAGGTGGACAATCCTGCCCATTATCCTCATCCTGCCGAAATTGCTCAGGTTGATGAGCCTTGGACTATTGCTCATATTATGATTCCTGCGGATTATCTTGGAACGGTGATGAATCTGGGGATGGAAAAAAGAGGAGAGTGTGTTAAAACTGACACTCTTGATGCGAAGAGACTGGTTTTAACTTATCGCTTTCCTCTAAACGAAATTATCACCGACTTTAACGACAAACTCAAATCGATCACCTCGGGTTATGGATCTTTTGATTACGAGTTTGATTCTTATGAAAAAGGGGATATCATTAAGCTTGAGATTCGAGTGAATGAAGAGATAGTGGATGCCTTTTCATCGCTGGTTCACCGAACAAAAGCTGAAGGAAAGGGACGAGCAATCTGTAAAAAACTTATTGAAGTGATTCCGCGTCAACTTTTTAAAGTTCCTATTCAAGCGGCGATTGGAGGAAAAATCATTGCTCGAGAAACTATCAGTGCATTGGCCAAAAATGTGACAGCCAAATGCTACGGGGGAGATATCACCCGTAAGCGAAAATTATGGGAAAAGCAGAAGAAGGGGAAGAAGAAAATGAAGGAAATCGGTAAGGTAGCGATTCCCCAAAGTGCTTTTATGGCAGTTTTAAAAGCAAATGAATGAGCATTGTTCTTTAGGTGAGTTTTTCATTTTGTGTTCGCCTGGGTGTGGCTTAGAAGCTCAATGGCATGAGCAAGGATCAAGAATCCTTTTTTTAACGCACTGATGCTAAAGTGCTCGTCGGGCGCATGAATCCGATCTGTCGGAAGGGCCACTCCGATGCAGAGCATCTCTGCTCCAGAAACTGTCGCTAGATCTGCTGCGATGGGAATTGAACCTCCCAAGAGAATTCTTTTACATGGCTTATTAAAGACATTTGTATAGCTTTGAGCCATCACTTTGGCAATCGTCGATTGAGGGTTTGTACGTGAAGCGGGGCCTCGGCCTGGGAGGATTTCTATCTGAGCAGAGATTCCTTCAGGAAGTTTCGCAAGAATTGCCGATTCAACAAGGGCAGCGATGCGGACAGGATCTTGATAAGGAACAAGACGGCAGGAGATTTTAGCGTTTGCCTTGGCAGGAATGACTGTTTTAAAGCCTGGTCCAGCATATCCTCCTGATATTCCGTTGATTTCAAGCGTAGGACGAAGCCAGTTGGCTTCCAGAGGGGAAACTCCCCGTTCCATTCCCGTAGGTTTAAAACCAAAATTATGGTGGAAAACCTCTTCATCAAAATTAAAATCGATTTCCGATCGTTCATGAGGTGGCATTTTAGCTACTTCATCGTAAAAACTAGGAATGGTCACTGTCCCCGTGTCATCCTTAAGAGAAGCTAAAATTTCTACAAGGGCTCGATTGGGGTTATAAGCCATTCCGCCGCACATCCCCGAGTGAAGATCTGTTTTGGATCCAGTGAGAGTGACCGATAAACAACAGATCCCTCGCGTTCCCAAAGTGATAGCGGGTTCGTTCTCTTTTTCGATGCCACTGTCAATGATTAAAAGATGCTCAGCTTTAAGTTGATCTTTTTTTTCTTCGAGGAGATTAAAGAGCCCGGCGCTTCCACTTTCCTCCTCCCCCTCGATCACATATTTGATATTGATAGGAAGATAACCGTAATGGTCAACAAGGGTTTTTAGGGCAAAAAGAGTATAGAAACATTGCCCTTTATTATCGGATGCTCCACGTGCATAAATCTTTTCGTCCCTAATTGTAGGTTCAAAAGGGGGAGTGGTCCAGAGATTTAAAGGATCAACGGGTTGAACATCGTAGTGATTATAGAGAAGAAGAGTAGGTTGATCAGGGCCAGCTCGAAGATCAGTTGCAAAAATAACAGGAGCATTTTCTGTGTCCCAAATTTCCACGTTGAATCCCAACTTTAAAAGGTATTGAGCTACCCATTCATGGCAATTAAGAACTTCTTGTTTATAGGTAGGGTCGGTAGCGATACTTTCAAAGCGAAGAAAAGTGAAAAAATCTTCGATCAGTCGAGTCTTCTCTTTGGTAAATTTTTCCTGTAGTTCATCGAGAGTGAGACGACTGATTTGCGGCATAAAATTCCTTTTTATGGTTCTATGGAAAATAAGGGGAGAGATTTTTCTTTTAAAATTTCATTTTCTCTTGTGAAGAGATCTTTTCCCGCAAAGGAGACGATGATCCCCTTGTCCAGTCCGGGTAAGAGGTACTGACTAGCTGCCTGCACGATTGTCTCTTGATCACAAGAAAGTAGACGATCTCTAAATAGTTGTCTTCTCTTTAGGGTTCGCTTTCCCCGGATGCGAGAGTAAGCTAATGATCCTCTTGATCCGGGAGGAACAGGGGAATCCAATTCTTGAATCACTCCCAATTTTGCCTCTTCAAGCTCCTTTTCATCAAACTTTCCATTCACAATGGTTAGGATAGCTTCTTCGATGGCATCAAGGGTACTGGCTAGATGAGGATCTCGATAAGCAAAAAAATAAAACGTCCCACCCAAGCTTTCGTTTACCGCTCCAGAACCGTAAGCTCCTCCCTGTTCTCGAATTCTTTTATGCAGTATTTTATTTTCCATGATCTCTGAAGCAAGATGGAGGGCTGGAGTGAGAGTATCGAGGTAACCAGGTGTTCGAAATAACAGCGTAGTAAAGGCAACTGGAGAGGCCGTGATTCTTCCCTGTGAGCTTACTTTTTCAAGAGAAAAAGTAGATTCCCATGGGATCGAATCTTTTTGGCTCAACGCATCGATTCCATAAAAACCGAGAGCTTTCAGTTTCGCGATTTCTTCTCCTTCCCCACTCACAATCAAGTGTCCTCCCTTAAGTCCTAGACATCTGTCTCTAAGATTCTCAAGTCTTTCAATCAGAGATTGGGGAGAGATTTCAAATTCTTTCACGATTCTTTGGAGGGCAAAATAATAATCCATTCCATACCATGTGTTTAAGATTTTTCCATGGGTGGAAAGGCCGCTTCCCGCCAGGTGAACGGCATAACGCAAGCTCCCTTGGTGAACCGTTTCTTCAATCGAGTGAAGATGTTGCATCAAGAGTTCTTTGAGGCGGTCGCGATCGGTAAAATCGGAAGAAGTGACAAAATCAGCAAGCAAAGGGAAAAATTTGTCCGATTTGCGAAAGAGGGATTTTCCTTTTAAAAGGAAGAGGGGGCGTATTTGATCCGGATCATCGGCCAGCAGACAGAGATCGAGACTTGCGTTGATTCCTCCTGTGTGAGACAAAATAGCGTCGAGGGTTTGGTGATAGGTACGCCCTCCGCATCCCACCTGGGAGAGAAGCGTTGAAAATAAACGAAGGTAGGGAAGTTCCTCTTCAGTAATTTTGGGAAGATCAAAGGCAAGAGTTGCATAAATAATGCCGTTAGTGAAACAAGCATGGGTAAAAAGATCGAGTGTCCCCAGTTTTTCCACTTTTAGAGAGAGATCCTTAGCGTTTTTTTCGACATCTGCTAAAGTCACCTTGGGAAGAACATCCATATTTTGATCTTCTTGAAGTTTTTTGAGATTCTCCGTTTGTGTTCGAATATTTTGTTTAGCTTGATCAGTGAGGGTAGCCGCAATTGTTTTGAGCTTTTCTTTTTCAATGGACTGTTCTTTTGCGGCCAACTGCTCATCAGGATGGAGATCGACCCGGACAAAATGCGGATTATTAAGCTGCCATTTTTTGATCAAGCTGGTGAGGTAATCTGGATTTTGCACTGCCTTTCTAAGTTGAGTAAATAGAGAGTGAATACAAAGACCATCTTCGGGTTTTCCTCCGTGCTGAACAAGTAATGCTGAACGCATAAAAAGAGAGAGACCGTAGGGCGATGAATTCCCTGTGATTTCACTGCGGGCAAATTCGAGTTGGTGGATGGCTCCATCGACAAGATGAGGAGGAAGTCCATGATCGACGATTTTATTAAGTTCGGAGCGGAAGAAGTTTTCAATGTTTTCTCCGCTGTCTTTTTTGCATCCTCGAAAAACAAATGTATAAGGGATCTCGCTCATCTCCACTTCCAAAAAGCTATCAACTCCTTTGCATAAACCGGAGCGCAAGATCGCTTTTTTAAGTGGAGCTGCGTCAGTTCCCATCAACGCAAGATCGATCACACATAATGCAAGTAGTTCTTCTTGGCTTAGGATGGAACAGGTGAGCCAAGAACAGCCTACAAAAGTTTTTTCGTCTCGAGATTCATACGGAGAGATGGGATAAAAGGACTGTTTGCTTTTTTTCTTCAAAAATCGCGTTTGTTTAGGGAGCGTAGCAAGAGGAGGAAGGGGATGGACGCCTTTTAACGCTTTTTCATTGATAAATTTGAGATGTTCTTCTAGAGGCAAATTACCAAAAAAGAAGAAGAGGCAACGACTGGGATGGTAAAAATTGGCATGGAAATTTTTCAGTTGTTCATAAGTGAGATCAGGGATGACGCTAGGGTCTCCTCCCGAATTGACTCCATAAGTGAGATCTGGAAAAAGGGAGGACATTAATTCTTCCGAGAGGCGACTATCAGCGTCGGCCATTGCTCCTTTCATCTCATTGAGAACAATTCCCTTAAATAAAAGCTCTCCGGTTTCTGAAAACTCAAGTCTATGCCCCTCTTGTAAAAAGCTAAGTTTATCTAAATTGGGGTGAAAGACTGCATCTAGATAAACGTCGAGAAGATTATAGAAGTCTCTTTTTATGCACGAAGCGGCGGGGTAACAGGTAAAATCAGCACCTGTGAGAGCATTCATAAAAGTGTTAAGGCTTCTTCTTGTCATTCCAAAAAAAGGATCTCTCACAGGAAACCGTTTGGATCCGCAGAGAACAGTGTGTTCAAGGATATGAGCAACTCCATCAGACTTATTAGGATGTGTCCGAAATGAAAGACAGAAAAGATTTTCTTCTTCATCGGAAGCAAGATGGATCACTTTTGCTTTAGATTGAAGATGGATCGCTTCTGTTAAAAAACATCCAATTTCGGGGAGATCGAGCGTGCGAGTGATCTCAAATTGATGTATTGTTGAGGAGTGAGTCGTCATAAATCATCGTCACTTTATGACAATTTACTTGTTTTAAGCAATAGACTTCTTGCGTAATTCATTTTCTTGAATTTCATAGTTTCCACATTCCGCAAGCCCTAAGCCGTCGAATAGATTTTTTCAAACTCACCTCCAAGTACGCTAATTGCCTGATATCTAGCCCGGATTTCTCACCAGAGTAGTGAAAAAAGCTGCTTTTTATAGAGTAGAGGAGCCGATCACTCGGACTCCCCCCTCGTTAGAACCCGCCGTGCCCAATTAACCCAAATTCAGAAAAGGCCTGTTTGACTTCCAATGCTTAACTTCTTGCTATTCGTGCACTTATGGATTTTCGATATCGATATCGATTTTTCATAGACTACTTATTTTCAAAGCGATAAGGTTTTCAAAAGGTTTTGTAGTACCTGAAAATACATAAAAATTAACTTTCTTCTTTTTCTGCAAATGCATTTCAGCTAATATCCTGTCATGTTTATCAAAAGAACTACCAAAAAGGACCGGATTACCGGTAAGACATACTGCGCATACCACTTGGTAGAATCGGTTCGTACAGAGCGTGGTCCAAGACAACGCATTATTCTCTACATGGGGGCGAATATTGGATTGCCTGAAGATGAGCATCCTCAACTAGCTCAATGTATTTCCGACATTCTTACAAATGAGCAGCGTTTAATACCTCATGAGACACATATTCAACGTCTTGCACAGCAGTATGTTTCGCAAATAGTGCATCGCTTATCCACTTCGGAGAGTGATGCTAAACAGAAAACAAACGCAACACCTGAGTTTGCTGCTGTCGATGTGAATTCTATTGAACAATCAGAACCGCGGTCAGTGGGTGCAGAACATCTTATACTACAAATGGCTCGTCAGCTCAAACTTCCCGAACAACTGGAAAAACTCGGTCTATCGAAGACTGAGACAGCTGAAGCATTAGGGTCAATTATAGGAAGAGCTGTCAATCCTGACAGCGAACGATCAACATATGCTTGGTTGTCAAAAGAAAGCGGACTTGGAGAATTGCTCGATTTTAATTTTAGAAAATCTTCTTTAGATAGACTTTATCGGATTAGCGACCAATTATTGCCCCTCAAAGAAATACTGGAACGCTATTTTGAAGATACAGAACAGCAATTTCATGGATATGCTAGCACGATAGCGCTCTACGATCTAACAAACACCTATATGGAAGGGCAGGCAAAAGCTAACCCAAAAGCACGATTTGGTATATCAAAGGAAAAAAGAAACGACTGTCGGTTGGTGACATTGGGTCTTGTCATGAATGAGCATGGTTTTTTACATCGAACCTCTGTTCTACCTGGGAATGCAGCAGAACCAAGCACACTTGGGGAGATGATTCAGAATCTCAGTGTGCATCAAACCTTATTCAAACCCACAATTATCCTGGACGCCGGAATAGCAACCGAAGCAAATCTAGCCTGGCTTAGGAAACATCAATATTTTTATGTAGTGTCAGCAAGGCAAAATGCCCATTCGCTAGAACTAGACGGGGAGTTAGTGCCTGTAGGTGATGCTCAGGATGTTGTGAAGGCAGCGCTGCTCAAGAGTTCCGACGATAGTGAAGAAAAGTGGCTTTATTGTGAATCAGAGGCAAAAGCTGCTGTGGCATCCAAAATGAAACAGTCGTTCAAAAGACGTTTTGAGGAAGAGTTACAAAATGCGGCAGCAAGTCTTTTGAAGCCGAAGGGACGAAAAAAATACACGAAGGTTTTAGAGCGCATTGGAAGGCTCAAAGAGAAACACAAGAAGATCTCCGGTTGTTATGAAATAAATGTTGAGGCCTCAGAAGATGGTAAACTAGCGACCGCCATTACATGGAAAGCTCTTGAAGAAAAGCTATCTGATAAATTGACAGGGAAGTATTTTCTAAGAAGCAATCGTGTGAATTGTGGGGTAAGAGAATTATGGCAGATTTACAACACCTTGCGAAATGTGGAAGATGCGTTTCAGTTTATGAAATCATCATTAGGCCTGCGTCCTGTGTACCATCAAAAAGAACGTCGTGTGGATGGCCATCTTTGGATCACGGTAATGGCATATCATCTGATCCAGCATTGTTTATATCAGTTGAAGCAGCAAAACATACACTACAATTGGGAGACGGTGCGAAAAATGATCCGGTCTCGAATCAGAGTGACCACAAAAGCGATTTTGGAAGATGGAAAAACTCTTCATCATCGCAGCTCTACGAAAGCTGAAGGTGAACAGTTAGATCTATATTTTGCTTTAGGGTTATCCTCTCAAATCCTTGGACCCCGTAAAATAATCCTGTGAAATCAAGATGTAGTGCCGAATATGCTCAAGTTTTCGGATTTTCCCGAGTAGAGCTTCTGAACTTGGGTTAAAAAAAAGTCTAAAACCACTGGTTTTCAGAAAGTTTAATAGGATCTCCTCAAGAAAAAACGCGGAACTTCCGCTACAGCTGTGATATGGTCGGTAAACGAAATATCCGGAAAATAAAAACTCAGGTTAATACACCCATTTCAGTAACAAGTAAATATTGTATGTTTCAGTTTAAAAAGCTGACTCAATAGTCTATTCATGAAGAAAAAGTTCTTCAAGACATATCGAAAACTTCACGCCACGCTCGTATGAAAGCTTTGCCTCTTTGACACGCTGTTGCATGTCAAACAAATCGGGAATAGGGTGGTTCTTTAAATAAAGTTCCATTTGAGACTTAAACTGAGGATGCAGCAGCTTATCTGAACCAGCAGAGAGTGCTGTGAGGTCCCTCGCCCATTCAAGGATCGTATCCAAAAGAGCACCCTCTGCTTGGTAGTCTTTAAACTTTTCAAGCTCCTGTTTCAGCACAAGATAATCTTTTCTATTTTTTAATAAGAGAAGAGCGAGAAGCTGTTTTTGCACCTCAGTTTCTTCTTGAATCGAAAGAGAAGGAACAAAAATTTCCTGGGTCCGTGAACGAATAGTTGGTAATAATTGATCTTTTGCCATAGCTGTCAGGATTATCACAGTATGGGGGGTTGGCTCTTCTAAAGTTTTAAGAAGAGCATGACTACCCGTTGGAAGCATCTTATCTGCATCAAAAATCAAAAAGACTTTCCATGCCGCAGAATAGGGGAAAAGGGCCACTTCTTCAATCAATGCACGTATGTTTGAGATAGAATGAAGTCCACTTTTTTCATCAGGACGGTAAAGATGAAGATCCGGATGAGTTTCTGTTTTAATATGAAGAAGGCGTTTAGCAAAATCTAGTGCCGCATTGTTAGCTTCAAAAGAGCCTGTGAATAAAAGGGCATGAGGAACCCTTTGTTTCTCGATCATTCTATCGATACCAAAATAACTTGAAGAATCGATTTTTGGCTGCGCCGGACATTCTAGAATTTTGTCTTGTCTAAATTTCTTAACTTGTTGAAGTTGAGTTTCATCTGTACCATTTCGTTGACTCAAATTTCGAGCACTGGCCTTGCAAAATTCCTGATTCTTTAACTTGTTTTGATATAAATTTTTAGAAAAATGCATCATGATGCTTTTGATTTAAACGTCAGATAAGAGCGGAGAGCATCCATAGCTTGCCCAGCAAGCTGATCAGGAGATTGGGAAGCATCGAGAACAATCATTCTTTCCGAATGCTGATCAGCCAAATGAAGAAAAGCTTGTCTCACCTCTTTATGGAATTGAAGATTCTCTTGCTCAAGGCGATCGAAAGAAGTTTCTTTAGAGATACGTTTGAGACCCAAAGCGGGATCCAAATCGAGAAAAAAAGTGCAGTCTGGTACGAGATGGTCACAAGCAAGGGCACACATCTCTTCAACAGATCTATGTCCCATATGTCTTGCAAACCCCTGATATGCAATCGTTGAATCGTTGAATCGTTCACAAATGACAATTTTTTTGTTTCTAAGGCCTGGTAAAATGACCTCTTGAATATGTTGAGCCCTTGCTGCTAAAAACAAAAGAAGCTCAGCATGATCCCCTATTGGCATCTGGGGATCATCAGACAAAAGAAGATTACGAATATGCTCCGCTAAGGGCGTCCCACCAGGTTCTCTTGTTCTGACAACCTGGTACCCTCCCTTTTCAAGCTCATCTCTCAGATGGGTCGCTAAAGTTGATTTGCCACATCCATCCCCCCCTTCAAGAGTGACGAATAAGCCTTCATAGTATCTATTCCTCTGACTCATCCTCAAGTTTCTCGTTTTCAATCTGTTCAATTTTTTGCATCGCAATCAAGGTATGCCCTTTTTTGAGATTTACCAAGGTCACACCCTGAGTTGCTCGTCCCATCACTCGTAAATCTTCCATATTAATGCGAATTGTTTGACCATGAGAAGTCATCATAACAATGCCATCTAAATCTGTCACCGCGGCAGCCCCAATGACATTTCCATTACGTTCTGAAGTGATGATTGAACGCACCCCTTTCGCTCCTCTATTTGTTTGTCTAAATTCCGAGATGGCGGAACGTTTTCCATATCCATTTTCACAGACAACCAAAATGGATTTTGTTTCCTCCTCTTCAGGAGTGATCACAATACAACCTGCAACATAATCACTTTTCTTACCTAAATTGACACCCCTTACACCACGAGCAGTTCGTCCCATTTGTCGTACTAATCCTTCGTCAAAACGAACCGCCATCCCCAAATGAGTAAAAAGCATCACCTGCTGGCCGGGATGAACAAGGCGGGCAAAAATCAACTTATCATCATCATCGATTTCGATCGCTCGAATTCCTGTTTTGCGTGGATTACTAAAAGCTGAAAGAGCTGTTTTCTTCACCACTCCTTTTTTAGTCACCATAAGGATGGAATCCGTATCGTTAAATTCCTTTGTTCGGAAAACGGTCGCAATCTCTTCTTCAGATTGCATTTCACCTAGAAGATTCACAAGAGGACGCCCCTTGGAACGGCGCTCCCCTTCCGGAAATTGCCACACCTTAAGCCAGTAGCAGCGACCTAAATTTGTAAAGACAAGCAAATGGTCGTGGGTGGAAGCAACATAAAGAGCTTTAAGAGCATCATCTTCTCTTTTTGTGTCGAAACCCGTCACCCCCTGACCACCACGTCGTTGTTCCTTGAAAAGGTCAACACTCATTCGCTTAACATAATCATCATTAGAAATGGTAATGATCATTTGTTCATCGGCGATCAGATCCTCCATGTTGAATTCACCTTCTGCCTGAACGATTTGAGTTTGGCGTGGAGACCTATGATGTTTTTGAATATCAAGCAACTCGTCACGGATGATCCCTTTTACAAGGATTTCACTTGCTAAAACTGCTCGAAAATGTTCAATTTTCTTGAGCAGACCCTGATATTCATCACTGATTTTGTCCTGTTCAAGAGCTGTCAGTTGGTAAAGACGCAAATCTAAAACGGCGTTTGCCTGTCGGTCTGTGAGTCCAAAATGTAAAATTAAAGCTTGTTTGGCCTCATCACGACTTCCACTTTTGCGCACAATTCTCACAACTTCATCCAGGTTGTCAACTGCCTTGAGATAGCCTTCAAGGATATGAGCCCTCGCCTCTGCCTTAGCAAGCTCAAAACGGGTGCGACGGCGAACGACTTCCATTCTGTGGTCGACCCACGCCTTAATCAGCTGTTTGATATTCATCGTCCGAGGGAGATTTTTATCCAGTGCAAGCATATTGCACCCAAATGTCACCTGAAGATCGGTGAATTTGTAAAGCTGGTTGATCACAACGTCGGGAATCTCCCCCTTTTTAAGTTCAAGAACGATGCGCATCCCCTCTTTGTCTGATTCATCACGGACGTCGGAAAGACCCGTGAGCGTCTTAGCATTCACAAGATTAGCGATATGTTCGATCAAACGCGCCTTATTGACGTTGTAGGGGAGTTGATCAATGACAATCCGTTCCCTTAAAGGATTATCCGGGTTGGGTTCAACTTGAAGTCTTCCCCGAAGAATAAGTTTGCCACGTCCTGTATGAAAAGCCTCACGAATTCCTCGAAAACCACAAATGACCCCACCTGTGGGAAAATCTGGACCGGGCATCACTTCCATGATCTTTTCGATCGAAACAGCACTATCTTTCAATACAAGCAAGGTGGCCGCAATCAGCTCATCCAGACTATGAGGAGGAATGTTTGTCGCCATGCCCACAGCAATTCCCGATGATCCATTGCACAATAGATTTGGAAATTTAGCAGGAAAAACAGTCGGTTCAATACGCGTTTCATCATAGTTGGGAGTCATATCGACCGTTTCTTTGTCTAGATCTTCCATCAACTGAATAGATGAATATGTCAGTCTTGCCTCCGTATAACGCATGGCAGCCGGAGGGTCACCATCTACGGAACCAAAATTCCCTTGCCCATCAATCAAACGATAGCGCATCGACCAATCCTGTGCCATCCGAACAAGCGTTGGATAGATAACCGTTTCACCATGAGGATGGTAGTCTCCTGATGTGTCTCCGCAAATTTTAGCACACTTTCGATGCTTTGCCCCAGGAGTGAGATTGAGCTGGCGCATCGCAAAAAGAATCCGCCTTTGAGAAGGTTTAAGTCCATCCCGAGCATCTGGAAGAGCACGAGAAATAATCACTGACATAGAATAACGGAGATAGCTCTCCTTCATTTCATCTTCAAGATTGCGAGGGATGATCGTTTCATGTTCACTAAAAGAGGTCATAATTAAATATCCAGGTTCTTCACAGAAAGGGCGTGCGACTCAATAAAAGCTCGACGAGGAGGGACATCTTCCCCCATCAACATCGTGAAAATATGATCGGCGGCGATTGCGTCTGGGAGGGTCACTTGAAGCAGAGTCCTCACCTCAGGATCCATGGTCGTCTCCCAAAGTTGATCAGCATTCATCTCTCCCAAACCTTTGTACCGCTGAATCTCAACACCTTTTCGTCCATTTTTTCGGAAGTAGTCAACCACCTCCTTTAAAGTATAAAATTCTTGCACAACACTTCCTTCTTCGATCAAATCAAAGAGCTTGCCTTTTGCCATATAGTAATCTTGTAGAGTAAAACTGAAAGACATCAACTTTTTGACCAGTTCATCGAAGGTTTCTTGTTTGTAAAGTTCAACAAAAGAGAAAGGCTTTGGACGAAAAATACTCATTTGCTCTGATTTTTCCTCATCAGGAAGATCTTTTAGAGTGAGTTCGTAATCTTCTCTTTGTTTTTGCTCATGTTTCTTTGCAATTTCAAGAAATTCATCTTCTGAATAAATATAAGCATCCTCTACAAGATAACGTGGGTAGATTCCTTGTCTATTTTCTCCCTCTAAGAATTCCCGAAAAGGAACAGCCTTTTTTTCGATACTTGAACTAAAAGACTCAATTGAAAGAATCAAATCAACAAGAGCGTCCAACTCCTGTTTTTCAAGTTGTTGACCCGTTCTAACGGAAACAAGATCAGTCTCATGGGATCCAAGCTCAAGGATGTAGTTGTCCATCTCTTTCTCAGAAAGAATATATTGACTCTTTTTTTTGCGAGTGACTTTAAAAAGAGGGGGCTGAGCAATATAAATAAAATTATTTTCAACCAGTTGAGGCATATGCCGGTAGAAAAACGTGAGGAGAAGAGTCCGAATATGCGAACCATCCACATCCGCATCGGTCATAATGATGATTCGATGGTATCTCAACTTTTCGATGTTAAAATTATCCGCTCCAATTCCACATCCAAGCGCTGAAATCAACGTTCCTACCTCTTGATTTTGAAAAACTTTCTGGAGACGAGCCTTTTCTACATTGAGAACCTTTCCCCGAATGGGTAAGATGGCCTGAAACCGACGGTCTCTTCCCATTTTGGCAGATCCTCCAGCGGAATCCCCTTCAACGATGTAGATTTCACATTTTTCTGGTTCCTTTTCCAGACAATCGATCAGTTTTCCCGGAAGTCGGGCCGAATCAAGCGCTGTTTTGCGCAGAGTAAGTTCTCGAGCACGCTTTGCCGCTTCACGCGCTTGCGCTGCAACGATCACTTTTTCAATGATCTGTTTAGCGATCTGAGGGTTTTCCTCCAGAAAAATCGAAAGCTCCTCCCCTACAATCTGCTGAACCACAGACCCCACATCGCTATTACCTAATCGTTGCTTGGTTTGCCCTTCAAACTGAGGATTGGGAACCTTTACAGAAATCACTGCGGTCAACCCCTCACGCATATCCTCTCCAGAAAGAGAAATCTTCACATTTTTGAGAAGGTTATGAGTTTTGATATAGTGATTTAAAACACGAGTGAGAGCCGTAGAAAAACCGGTCAGATGAGTTCCTCCTTGTCGAGTGGGAATATTATTAGCATAGGAATAGATGGTCTCTGAATATCCTTCATTCCATTGCATCGCTACCTCAAAATCGATCGGTCCATCATCCCCTTCTTTCGCCCCACGAAAATAAACAGGATCGATAAAAAGAGTTTCCTTATTCTCATTCAAATAAGAGACAAAAGAAACAACCCCTCCTTCGTAACAGAAACGAGTATCCGGTCTCTCATCATTTCGTTCATCACGAAATAAAATAGCGATTCCCCGATTGAGAAAAGCTAGCTCCCTGAGACGGTTAGCAAGAATTCCATAATCAAATTCGACAGTGGAAAAAATTGTATCGTCAGGCCAAAAACGAATGAGAGTTCCTTTTTTGTCGGTCTTACCAGAGATTGCAAGTTCCATTTGAGGAAGACCACGAGCAAATTCCATTTTGTAGGCATTCCCTTCCTTAAAAACTTCCACGACAAATTTTTTCGAAAGAGCGTTCACACAGGAAACTCCTACACCGTGAAGTCCCCCGGACACCTTATAGGTTTCTTTGTCAAATTTACCTCCAGCATGCAGAACCGTTAACACAACCTCAAGAGCAGAAACCTGTCTCCCTTTTTTAGCAGATTCTTGTTCATGCCATTCGATGGGAATTCCACGTCCATCATCCTCAATGGCAATGGATTGGTCCTTATGCACGGTCACCTGAATTCGAGAACAAAAACCAGCCATCGCTTCATCGATACTATTATCGACAACCTCATACACAAGATGGTGCAGACCTCCCGATGAAGTGTCTCCAATGTACATCCCTGGTCTCTCTCGAACGGCTTCCAACCCCTCGAGAACAGTGATCGAACTCGCATCATATTTTGATTTTTTTGTTTCTTCTTTTACATCCATCACATTTTCACACAAGTTAGATTACCCCATACGAAATCGAATTGTTTTGATTGTCATACCTGGAAATTTTTCTCTTAAATTTTTTAACAATTTCGGTTTTTCCGTTTGAGCAAGCAAACTGTAGAGAGTCGAATTTTTCACTACTACAGTTAACACACCCTCAATGAAACTTTTTGCTTCTGTCATCGACACAAGTCTTGGACCAATCACTTCAGGCCAAGAGGCCAAGACAAGATCAGGACGGTCTTTATACGTTTTTCCAATATCTGATAAAATCTTCGGTAGCAAATGAGCAAGATGATGGGTTGTTAAGCCAGAAGGGTCGTAGAAACGTTTTTTTCTATAACGGACATTCTTCATCATGAACACTTATACTGAGAAAATTGGAATCGTTCAAGCATATTATGAATCCTCAGAATCCAAATCTGATGAAGAACTGCTTTCATCATACACCGCTTTTTCAATGGTACGATGATCGCCACACAGTCCGACAGCTGCAAAAAGTAAAGAAATGACAGCTCCAAAAAAACAACTTCCCCCCCAAAGATCAGCTAGCGCTCCTGTTCCAAATGTTTGGGTGACAAATAATACTCCAAACACAACGCATGCAACGGCCACAACTAAAAAAACGGTTCCAGAAGCTCTACACTTGAGCTCTCTCACCTCTCTTTGCTTGACTTCTTCGGATAAAACTGAAACAGATTCATCATGAGTTACGCAAGGGTTGATACAATTAAGAAAAGAGAACCCACAGGTTTTTAAACTCTCTCCAATAGCTGAAAAAGAAGAAATTAAACAATTAACCATAAATCCTCATGAGACCACAGCGTGCAAGGCTTCTTCAATTGCAAGTCGCAAATGACGGACATTTCGTGGCTCGGTTAAATTAGCGATTATACCCATGCAGAATATCATATTATGGGCCACAAAACAAGTGGCAATTGGGGTCTCAATGGTACCGATTAAATCGACTGCTTTCTGAACTTCTCTTCTAAAATAAGGGTCTTCACTCACAATGACAATTAAAATCTTATCCGCCTCTTCTTTGACTCGAAAAAAAATCGTTTGTCCAGACGAGAGTCCTCTTTCCACTTCCTCTAAAATCATAAGAAATAGTTCTTTCAAAAGCTGAGGTTTCATGATACTGCGCATCAGAGCTGGATAGAGAGAATAAAAGAAATTTTCTAACAAAAAAGTATGTTCTTTCCCCGTATGCTCTAAAGATTTGCATAAAGCAGCAAATATCTCATTTTCTTTAGAGATTGTCCCTCCGTTATAATCTCGAAACTCTCCTATTACATGCGCAAGTTCAGAGGCGACTTCGAGACGGGCTTTATAAAGATCGACCGAATGGTCTTGGCGCAAATACTGATCCTTTCTCACTTGCACTCTAAAAACATTGGCTTCTTTTCTGTATTTTTTTCGCAAATGCCCCACATCTCGGATTCTGTCAGGAAGAAATTGAAGATAAGTAGGCTTCATCTCGAAATAGTCTTGAATAGGCAAATGACCTTTTTTAACAAGACGTACTAAAACCACCAAAAACTCTAACGCACCCCCCGTTTGTTTTTCAAACAGGATCACGGCTTGTGGATAGTCTCGAACAAATTTGAGTTGATTCGAAAGAACGAGAATATGACGCAAGATCTCTTCTTCATTGCGTGGCATAAAGATAGGATTGTATCGTTCCTCAATACAATGGTTGAGTTCATCGGGGAGCTCCATTTTAAGAAGCCCCGTCTCCTCAAGAGTGAAAGGAGCCTGGTTCACTTTTTCCACCTCGAGATAAATCAGTCGTGTAGGATCAGCTTTGGAAGCGTTGATAAAAAGAGAGCCAGGAACTCCTTTTACATTGGGAATAAAGGCTTCTATTGCCTTGAGAGCATGCCGTTCCTCAAACAGTTCATTTTCTTGCAAAAATGAAAGCCCTATCACAAGACCTAAAACCCGTTGCTTGGTTCCACGATGCGAAGAAATGGTGACTCGAAGAAGTTTAAGACTAACAAACCGTCGATTGGGAAATGCCTCTAGAGAATGTTTAAGAGCTTTTCTAAAAAGATAATGAAAACAGACAATGCGACTCATATGTCTGTAATTCCGTGCTGCTTTAAACTCATCTTTGCAAAGAACAAGAAAATGCTGCATCTCTGAAAAAATATCATAATCAAAATCTTGAGGTCGGCGCTTCACAACACTTGCAATATTTTCTTGAATCATCGCTGTTTTTTCATCGGCTGAAAGTCCTTTGATTTCCATGATCCGGTTAGCTTGGTAGGAAGATCCTAATCCGATCCGAAGCTCTGTTTCAATAATAGGAAAATTTTTTAAAATCTGCTCCAATTGCTTCTTGGTGCTCACTTGCAAGACCACTTCCGCGCCGGTATAGAGGGTTGTGTCATCTTCCTGAAAGGTAAAGTCGATAGCAAACTGCATGGTCGTATTCATCCACTGACCGGGAACAAGCCAACGACTAATCATTTCTTGAAAAAAACGAAACACCCTAGGCCTGGAAGAACAACAAAGAAAAAACGAAAGCTTGCAAGGGGATGTTCCGATCTTTGACCACTCAATAATAGGAAGAAGCTTTTTCCATCTTTCCAGCGTGAGGTCGTCTCCATTAGGAACAATTTTTGCCAGTATCTTTTTTAATGCTTGAATATACAGTTCATCCTGACCGGCATAAGGCGTTGTAATTTTGTTTATTTTCATTGTTTTGCCCCTCTACATGATTGGAAATTTTTGTTCCACCTTGATCTTCAAGAAAAAATGAGCGGACATAAAGAGGAATATCTCTTTGTTGAGCGAATTTGATCGCTCGAGGAGCTACCACTTGCCCTCCCGTTTTTGCGACTACTTCTAAAGCCTCTTCGTAGGTAAGGGAGGAGAGAATCACACAATCTTCTCTATAGATCCCCGGAACGTCCTTATAAAATTCAACGTGAGAGGCACCTACCGCACCTGCCAAAGCAACCGCTGTAGTGTCAGACCCCCCTCTACCCAAGGTTGTGATCTCTTTTTTTTCACTCATCCCTTGAAAACCGGCGACGATCACCACTTTCCCCTCTTCTAAAGAAATTAAAATTCTTTGCGGAGAAACGGAGACAATCTGTGCATCAGTATGGTCGCAGGTTGTGATAATACCCGATTGACTTCCAGTAAAACTCACAGCCGGAACTCCTTTAGAAGCAAGAGACATCGCAAGCAACGCGATGCTGATTCGTTCTCCGGCACTCACCAACATATCATACTCTCGTTTGGGAGGGAAGGGATGCACTTTATAAGCTAAAGAAATCAATTCGTCTGTCATGCCTCTCATGGCGCTCACCACCACAACAATATTAGAAAAATGCATTTGTTTTCGAATGATAAGGTCTGAAACCTTGGCAAAACAATCGGGAGTTTTGAGCGCGCTCCCTCCAAATTTTAAGACAACCGTTTTGCTATTTTCTGTTTTCATGGTAGAATATCTAACTCCTTATAAAGAATTTGTATAGCATCATTTTGATAAATTTTTCGATTTTCATCCTTGAAGTTTTTTCCCTAAGTGGATTGATTCTGATTTCTCTACGCCTAGGGAAAGCAGCCTTTATTGCCTTTTTGTCACTTTTGACCATCACAATGAACCTTTTCGTTGTAAAACAAATCACCCTTTTGGGGCTGTATGTAACAGCAACTGATGCGCTGGCCATAGGATATCTGTTTGGGTTCAATATATTTCAAGAGATTTTTGGGAAAAAAGAGGTAACAAAAGCTCTTTTTATTTCGTTGTTTCTATCACTTAGCTTTGGTCTTCTTTCCCTTTTTCAACTTGCCTACCACGCGAGTCCACTCGACGCTTATTCACCCGTTTTTATTCATCTACTCCTTCCCTATTTACGCGTCTTTATTGCATCTCTCTTAACCTTTCTGATCGTTCAACTCTTTGATATCACCTTGTTTTCTTTGTTGCGCAGAAAAACAGGAGGAAGATTTTTAACCTGAGTTTTGGGTTGTCTTCCTCTGAATCCGAGGAAGACAACCCAAAACTCAGGTTTTTAACACTAAGAGTGATGCTTTCCCTTACGTTAGCTACGTTCTTAGATACAACGCTCTTTACCCTCCTTGGCCTTTTTGGCCTGATGGAAGGCCTCCTTCAAATAGCCATTTTTAGTATTTTTGTTAAACTTTCAGCTATCTTTTTTTATTCACTCTTTGCTTTCTTTATTAAAAAAGTGAAATTCTATGAGACCCTTTCAATTTAAAATTCTCCATCAATCCATGAAATCACGAGCTCGTGTAGGGAAAATTTTTACTCCCCATGGTGAGATTGACACACCTGGTTTTGTTGCTGTAGGAACAAACGGGACCATCAAAGCTATCGACACGCAGATGATCGAAAAAATCGGTCTGCAACTGATGTTTTGTAACACCTATCACCTTCTCCTTCAACCAGGTACACATGTTGTAAAAAAAGCGGGAGGACTACACAAATTCATAAACAGAAAAAGTCCCCTAATCACTGACTCTGGAGGGTTTCAAATCTTCAGCCTCGCCTATGGAGGAGTGAATGATGAACTTAAAAGCCGCGGAAAGAAAAAAACTGATGGTTCTGTTTTAAAAATCTCAGAGGAAGGAGTCACGTTTCGCTCATACAGAGATGGCTCTAAAATTGAACTCACCCCAGAGAGTTCCATTGAAGCTCAAAAAGCCCTCGGCGCGGATATTATTATTCCCTTTGACGAACTTCCACCCTATCATATTGATCCAAAAGCATTAAAAGAATCTTTCGATAGAACTCACCGTTGGGAAATTTGTTCATTAAAAACCCATCTTAAAAACCCTCAAAATCAAGCAATTTATGGTGTTGTGCATGGAGGAATTGACAAAAATTTACGTAAGCAAAGCTGTCACACCCTCTCGCAATACGCCTTCGACGGATATGCTATTGGAGGATCCGTGGGAAAAAACAAACAAGAGCTTAGGGAACTGATCGACTATACAGCTCCTCTGCTTCCCTCCGCAAAGCCTATTCATCTCTTAGGAATTGGAGACTTGGAATCTCTGCTAGCAACTATTCCTTACGGAGTTGACACATTCGATAGTTCATATCCGACGAAAGCCGCTCGCCATGGACAACTGCTCACTAAAGAAGGGGGAATAAAAATCAAACAAGGAAAATACAATATGGATTTTGGTCCGATTGCCGATGATTGCACCTGTCCAACCTGTTCCCACTACTGCGTCGCTTACCTGCATCATCTTTTTAAAGCCCATGAACTGACAGGTTACACCTTAGCATCGATCCACAATTTACACTTTATGGTCGAACTGATGCGTCAAATCCGACTAGCTATTTATGATGATGTGATTTAACAATGCCAGCGCCAATGATCGTCACCAATTCCATTCCAAGCACGCTCTACATATTGTTTGCGAAGGAAGCCGTCCTTTGCACAAAACTTGATTGCGTTGCAGATATTAATCACAGCCTCTTTACCAGCTGAGGTCTGACCTTCATTAGCTTTTTTGAATTTATCAAAAATTTCTTGACCAAGAGTTTTGCAAAAGTTTTCCTGTTCGCCCAAAACATCATCAAGAGGCATAACCGACACGAGTTTTATCACATACTCTAATTCAGTGATTGAACAGTGTGTAGAACCTGAAGAGACAAAATTAGAACGGAAGTTCCGCGTTTTTTCTTGAGGAGATCCTATTAACCTGAGTTTTGGGTTGCTTACGCAACAAAAAGCATGCCTTTCTCTTCTACGGCCCGTCGTAAGGAAGGCTTTTTCGGTTGATGACTATATGCCGCAATACCACTGAGCATATTCACCAGAAAATTCCATACACTTCT
>JAGRNW010000181.1 GCA_020440555.1 Chlamydiia bacterium | reverse complement strand
GATATCGATATCGAAAATCCATAAGTGCACGAATAGCAAGAAGTTAAGCATTGGAAGTCAAACAGGCCTTTTCTGAACTTGGGCTAAGTAAAGGGCTAAATCCCAAAGTAATCCTGTTGAGGCAGAAACTGGCACGGAAAGCCAAAGAAGAAACGAAATTCCGATTCTACTCACTCTATAGTCTGGTCAATAGACCGGATGTCATAGAAGCAGCATGGATGCTGGTACGAAAGAACCAAGGGGCTCCTGGAGTAGACAATGTCTCGTTTGAAGACATTGAAAAACAAACAGGAGGTTCAAGGAAGCTTTTGGTAGAAATTCAGACAGAGCTTCACGACAAATCATACAAACCCAAACCGATATGCAGAGTATATATTCCTAAAGCAGACGGAAAGAAACGTCCGCTTGGGATACCAACGATCAAAGACCGTGTCCTTGCGGTGAGCGTGCTTAACGAGGAATGATTGAATAGGTCATTTTAGGAGGGAATTCATTTTTATAAGGA
>JAGRNW010000180.1 GCA_020440555.1 Chlamydiia bacterium | reverse complement strand
AACACCTTCATTACTGCACTCATGTACCAAAACACGCCTAGTGAATTAAAATTTCTTATGGTCGACCCCAAACAAGTCGAACTGGGTATCTACGAAGGCATTCCCTACTTACTTGCGCCAATCATTACCGATCCAGGAAAAGCAGTCAAATTGCTCAGACGAGCAGTGGACTTCATGGAAGAAAGATATACCAAACTCAAGAAAGTAAAAGTAAGAAATCTTGCTGAATATAATGAAAAAGTGAAAGAAGACGAAAAAATGTATCGTCTCGTCATTATTATCGATGAACTTGCTGATTTGATGATGTCAGGAAACAAGAAAGATACCGAATTATATATCACTCGTATAGCTCAAAAAGCTCGTGCCGTAGGTATTCATCTTATCCTCGCGACCCAAAGACCTAGCGTCAATGTTATCACCGGACTTATTAAGGCAAATATACCAACCAGGATTGCTTTCTGAGTTGTTTCTCAGATCGATAGTAGAACAATTCTCGATGTCAAAGGAGC
>JAGRNW010000017.1 GCA_020440555.1 Chlamydiia bacterium | reverse complement strand
GTGACCCCTGAAATTCACTACCGCCCCCGGGCGGGTGGGACCAGCGACCGAAAAAAAAAGGGGCTCGTGATACAGGGGGGGGGGCGGGGGGGCCTCAGCCAGAGAGACAGCTTGTCGAGTGGCAGCGGGAGCAATTGCTAAGGCTCTTTTGGCAAAAAAAGGGATTGAGGTGTTGGCCTATATCAAAGAGATTGGAGGGATTGTGGCCAAAGATGTTTCGGAAAATCTTAAGGAGCTTAAAGAGAAACGGAATCAGAGTTCCCTTTTTTGTCCCGATCTTCACGCGACTAAGCTGATGGAGGAAAAAGTTCTTGCGGTCAAACAACAAGGAGATTCTCTTGGTGCGATTGTCGAGTGTGTTACCTCAAGGTTACCTATAGGCCTTGGTGATCCCATTTATGAAAAAGTAGATGCGAGATTAGCTTCTGCAATCCTTTCGATTCCAGCCACAAAGGGGTTCGAAATTGGGATGGGTTTCGAAGCAGCAAGAATGCTGGGTTCAGCTCACAATGATTCTTTCTCTCTTGTTCATGGAGAGGTCCGTCCTGCAACTAATAGAGCTGGGGGAGTGCTGGGGGGAATTACCACGGGAGAACCTCTCGTCTTTCGCGTCCCCTTTAAACCCACCTCCAGTATTTTAAAGGAGCAAAACACTGTGACAACAGATCATCAAAAAATCACATTCTCTTTAGACCCAACGTCGCGCCACGACCCTTGTGTGGGGATTCGGGGTGTCGCTGTTGTTGAAGCGATGGCTGCTCTTGTACTGGCCGACCTTTTTGTGATACACGGAGGAGGGCTGCTTGAATAAACCCCACTTGCCCGTTCTTTTGCAGGAGGTGCTGGAAGCTTTTTCTCCCCTTAAAATTCATCGATTTATCGATGGAACTCTAGGGGCTGGTGGGCATGCGGCTGCGATCCTGAAGGCTCACCCTGAGATTTCTCATTATATGGGACTTGATAAGGATGAGACTGCCCTCGAACTGGCAAAAGAGACCCTAAAATCCTTTGGGGAAAAGATTTATTTTTATCATCATGGATTTGAAAGGATGGAAAAACTTGCTGAGAAGGAGACGATTGATGGGATTTTACTCGATGTAGGTGTTTCTTCTATGCAACTTGACAAGCCAGAAAGAGGTTTTAGTTTTTCCAAAGAAGGGCCTCTTGACATGCGAATGGACCAACAGGCTGACTTGACTTCTGCCGAGATTGTGAATACCTATTCGGAAAAGGAATTAGGAGAAATATTCTACACCTACGGGGAAGAAAGAAGATCGCGAGCATGCGCAAAGGCGATTGTGAAAGCAAGGATGAAAAAACCTTTAAAAACCACGATAGATCTTGTTGAGGTACTCAATCCTCTTTTCCCTTATGGGGGTCGTCTTAAAATTCATCCGGTCACACGGATTTTTCAAGCTTTGCGTATCGCGGTGAATGACGAATTGAAAGCTCTTGAAGGGGGTATATGTGCTGCTTTTAAGCTTCTTAAGCCCAAGGGGAGGCTCATTGTGATCTCCTTTCATAGTCTCGAAGATCGGATTGTCAAGCACCTTTTCAAAAGATTAGAAGGAGGACTGGTTTTGACAAAAAAACCGATTATCGCTACCTCAGGAGAGGCAAGGAGCAACCCCCGCTCACGGAGCGCCAAATTAAGGGTGATCGAAAAATTATGCATACCGGCTTATTAATTCGTTTATTTGTTTGTATTTTCACCTTTGGAAGCTTTCTCTATGCGTATCTTTTGCAACAAAATGAAGTTACCACCTACCGTCTTCAAATTCCCAAGATTGCTAGAGAGGTGGAACAAATCTTCCAGGAAAACACCCGTCTTCGTTTTGACATTGAAACGTTTGAAAATCCTGTTAATTTAATGAAATTGGCAGAAGCCCCTGAGTATAGTCATCTCAAACACCCCCTTGTCAAAGATATTATCGTCCTTCCTATGCCGGGATCCGCCGATGAGGCATAAAGAAAAAAAAAAAATCATCGCCATTGCCCTTTTGATGTTTTCCCTTTTTTCGCTTCTTGTGGTTAAATATTTTAAAATTCAAGTTGTTGAGTGGGCCCATTGGCAGGCGATTGCAAATAATCAACAGACTTTGGTGATCAAGGAACCCTTTAGAAGAGGAAGCTTTTATTCTAACGTCTCCCTCAAAAAAGGACACCCTGAAAAAGAGCAACCTTTTGTGATCGATGTCACCAAATTTCATCTTTTTATTGACCCTCTTTCACTTCCAGAAACGATTCAACAGGAAGTTGCCGCACGCCTAGCCGAGCTCAGTGGAATTGAAGAGAAAGCACAATTTTTTTCCCATTTTTCTAAAAAAAGTCGATGTCGGAAGGTAGCTTCTTGGCTTTCGCGTGAAACCAAACAGCAGATCGAAAATTGGTGGTATCCCTATGCTCGGAACAATAATATTCCTTCCAACGCTATTTTTTTTCGAGCAGACTACCATCGTTCTTACCCTTTTGGTTCCCTTTTAGGGCAAGTGCTTCATACGATCCGTGAAGCCAAAGAAGAGACTACAAGACAAGCACTTCCAACTGGAGGACTCGAGGCTTACTTTAATTCCCTTCTTCAAGGAAGGGAGGGGAAACGAAGAATTGTAAGATCTCCCCGTAATTCTCTCGCAACCGATGAACAAATTGAACCACCAGAAAATGGGGCCGATATTTTTTTAACTATCAACCATTACATTCAAGCGATTGCTGAAGAGGAGTTGGAGAAGGGTGTGATTGCAGCAGAAGCAAAAGGAGGATGGGTTGTGATGATGGATCCCTATTCGGGAGAGATTCTTGCCCTTGCCCAATATCCTCCTTTTGATCCTTCTCGTTATAAGGAATACTTTAATGATCCAATCAAAGTGGAGCATGCGCAGTTAAAACCTGTAACGAATGCCTATGAACTTGGTTCGATCATGAAGCCAATCACTCTAGCGATTTGCTTGAAAGGAAATCAGGAGCTTGTTTCGAAGGGGGAGGCCCCTTTGTTTCATCCCGAAGAGAAGATACCTACTATACAAGAGATTTTTCCAGGACGCGCTTCTAAGCCTCTGCGGGATGTGAGTCGAAGCGATTATCTCAACATGTACATGGCAATTCAAAAATCATCAAATATTTACATGGCCACTCTGATCGACAGGTTAATCAATTACCTGGGATCCAACTGGTACCGTGAAACACTTGAAGACACATTTGGGTTTTCACAAAAGATGAAACTTGAATTGCCTGGTGTAGCTAAAGGGTTTCTGCCTACTCCAGGGAAAAAGTATCCCAATGGAACTCCTGAATGGTCCTTACCCACTCCTTACTCGTTGGCGATTGGGTATAATATGCTTGCTACCTCCATTCAAATGGTCAGAGCTTACGCCGTTTTAGCTAATGGGGGATACTTAGTCGATCCTACGCTGATTCGCAAAATCATAAAAGAGGGAAAGGTTTTGTTAGATCAAACAGAATGCAAAGAATTTCCTAAAGTATTAGATACAAACATTACACAAACTGTTATTCAAGCGATGAAATACACAACAAAATTGGGGGGAACAGGGAAGTTGGCCGACCTTTATGGGTATACAGAAGCAGGTAAATCAGGAACAGCAGAAAAAATTGAAAATGGGGTATATTCGAGGGAAAAATATATTTCCTCCTTTATAGGAATTGCTCCAGCTAATTCTGATCCTACCATCAAAACCCGTTTTATTCTCCTCGTTTCGATTGAAGAGCCAGCCCCTATTTGTTTAGCAGGGGGGGGACGCAACTATCATGGTGGACGATGTGCCGCTCCCGTTTTTCAAAAAATAGGAAGAAGAACACTTGAATATTTAGGGGTGACCCCCGATGATCCCCACGGATATCCTCCGGGCGATCCTCGCTTTGATCCAGATCGAGCCGATTGGTTGGAAGAGGTGAGGGGTTTGAAACATCTTTACGAGGAGTGGAACAAATGAATTTAAAAAAACTCATCAGAGATCTGCCCATTGAAATCTACAAGGGGAATCGAAATATCGAAATAGGAGATCTTAGCTTTGATTCTCGGAAGGTGAAACCAGGAGATCTTTTTATTGCACAAAAAGGAGTGAAAGGAGATGGAGCAAACTTTATTCAAGAGGCGGTCCAAATAGGGGCAGTTGCTATTCTTACAAAATATCCCGATCCCTTTCTTGAAGGGGCTACCCAACTTATCACATCCGATGTGAAAGAGATAGCTAGAATC
Organism: Chlamydiia bacterium; assembly: GCA_020440555.1. GTDB lineage: Bacteria > Chlamydiota > Chlamydiia > Chlamydiales > JAAKFR01 > JAGRNW01. The sequence continues at coordinate 18,390 of JAGRNW010000017.1, read as the reverse complement.
CTTGCTTTCCGTTTTTACCATGATCCTTCTAAACACCTCTTCACTATTGGAATCACGGGAACAAATGGTAAGACAACCATTAATTATCTTGTGGCCCATCTTTTTCAAGAAATAGGAATCAAAACAGGGCTTCTTGGTACCGTCGAATACAGCATTGGCGACAGCTGCTTTGATGCTGAACTGACTACCCCGGAGCTCTTGACCACTTTAAAATATATGGCAATGATGGTGAAAGCCAGATGTTTGGCAGCCACCATGGAGGTCTCCTCTATTGGACTCGACCTCGGAAGAACTCAAGGGATTGATTTTGATGTGGGAGTTTTCACAAACCTAACTCAAGATCACCTGGACTACCACAAAACAATGACAGCCTATGCAACTGCTAAAGAAAAACTTTTTGCTTCGTTAAAACCTTCTGCCTGGGCTGTGATTTGTAAAGATTCTCCTTATGCCCCCCAGATGATCAAAGCAACAGAGGCCTCCGTTCTCACTTATGGTCTCGATCCCGAAGCCGATCTTTATGCGGACGTTATTCGTCTCACTTCCACCCATAGCGAATTTAGTGTTTGCCACAATCATGAAACCGTCCCTTGCACCCTTCCACTTTTAGGACGCTTCAACGTTAACAATAGTTTGGCTGCTATAGGTGTTCTTTTAACAAAAGGGTACGCTCTCTCTCAAATAGTTCCTCTTCTTGCCGCCTTCAAAGGAGTCCCTGGTCGTCTTGAGCGGGTGGGAGGAAATGTCATTGTTGACCATGCCCACACCCCCGATGCCCTCCAAACTGTTCTTAAAACTCTCAAAGAATTGGATCATGAGAAACTCTTTCTCGTCTTTGGATGTGGAGGGGACAGGGATCGAACAAAAAGGTGGCAAATGGGTTTGATTGGTGAAAAATTTGCTGATCATGTCATTCTTACATCCGATAATCCTCGATCAGAAGATCCTTTTAAAATTTGTCAAGAGATCGCAGCAAAGATGCATGATCCTATCATTGAAATAGACAGATATAAAGCGATAGAAAAAGCGATTGAGAGCTCATCGCCGAAGGACTTGATCTTAATTGCAGGAAAAGGGCATGAATCGTATCAAGTTTTTTCTCATCAAACGGTCCCCTTTGATGACAGAGAAATAGCTGCCAAAATCATGGAGAAACATTCATGTTAAAAAAGTTTTGTCTCCTTCTTTTTCTCCCTCTAGTCATTTCGGCGTGTACACCGAGGCGTGCGATTGTTCACCATCCCCTTGTCAAGGAAACTCACCCTCCTCGGATTGCCCAGCAACCAGAATTCATTATTGTGGACGCTGGACACGGGGGAAAAGACTCTGGGACTCTCAGCACACGATACGACTACGAGGAAAAACATCTTACATTGTCAACAGCACATATGATCTCTCGTTATCTCAATTACTTAGGATATGAAACAGAAATGACGCGCTATGATGATATTTATATCCCCTTGTCAAAACGAGCTGAGATTGCGAATAGCCATAAAGCAGATCTTTTTGTGAGCATTCATTATAACAGTTCGCCTAGCGAATCAGCTGATGGAGTTGAAGTATTCTATTATAACGAAGAGGAATCATTAGAGCGTGCTTTAGAATCTAAATCATTGGGGACAAAGGTATTATCTCGATTAATTCGGCATACTGGAGCGAATTCGCGCGGAGTCAAGACAGCAAACTTTGCAGTGATTCGGGAAACGAAGATGCCAGCTGTGCTTGTGGAAGCGGGTTTTTTGACAAATGCGGAGGAGAGAAAAAAATTGCAAGACCCTCACTACAGGCGATTTATTGCATGGGGGATAGCGTGTGGAATTGACGAATACTGCTGTCAGAATCGCTCTTCTCCATGATCTTTTTTATACAGAAACCACTTAAATTTGTTTGGATATAAGATATTTCAAGCACGTCCTCGGCGCGATTCGAACGCGCGACCTACTGCTTAGGAGGCAATCGCTCTATCCTACTGAGCTACGAGGACAACACGGACCACCATACTTTAAAGCCGACTTTTTTTTAATGAAAAACACCTCCATACTCTGCTATCATTAGAAATAATGATAAAAGTAAAAAAATCATTTGTCTTTGGAGGGTAAAATGACACAAGCAGATATTGGTTTGATTGGCCTTGCGGTGATGGGGCAAAATCTTGTTCTTAATATGAATGATCATGGGTACACGGTTGCCGTTTTTAACCGAACTGCATCAAAAGTAGACGATTTTTTAGCAGGTCCAGCTAAGGGGACCAAGGTGATTGGAGCTCACACTCTCAATGAATTTGTGAGCAAACTCAAAACACCGCGTCGTGTGATGCTGATGGTTAAGGCCGGCGATCCGGTCGATCAATTTATCGAAATGCTTGTCCCTCTTCTGGATCGGGGGGATATCATTATTGATGGAGGTAATAGCCACTATCCCGATACGACCCGTCGCTGTCAAACTCTTAAATCTAAGGGAATCTATTTTATCGGTACGGGGATTTCCGGAGGGGAAGAGGGAGCTCGTCATGGTCCTTCGATCATGCCTGGTGGACATCCAGAAGCGTGGCCCCATATTAAAAAAATATTTCAAGATATTGCTGCTAAAGTGGAAACAGGAGAACCCTGCTGTGATTGGGTTGGAGATGAAGGAGCGGGTCACTACGTAAAAATGATTCATAACGGGATTGAATATGGGGATATTCAGCTGATTTGTGAAGCTTACCAATTGATGAAGGATGTTTTGGGTATGACTTCTGATGAAATTGCGGATACATTTGGGAGCTGGAATACTAAGGAGCTTGATAGCTATTTGATTGAAATTACCGCGGATGTATTTAGAAAACAGGATGTCGATGGGACTTTGCTTCTGGATCAAATTCTCGACGTAGCTGGGCAAAAAGGGACAGGAAAATGGACAGGGATTTCTGCTCTTGATAGGGGGGTTCCTGTGACTCTTATTGGGGAAGCTGTGTTTGCTCGTTGTCTTTCGGCCATGAAAGATGAAAGAGTTCAGGCGAGCAAAAAGCTTAAAGGGCCCAGCCCCCATTTTAAAGGAGATAGGCAATCTTTTTTAAAAAATATCTTTCAAGCTCTCTACGCTTCTAAAATTATTAGCTATGCTCAAGGCTATATGTTGATGAGAGAAGCAGCTAAAGACTATCATTGGAAACTCAATTACGGGGGTATTGCTCTGATGTGGCGGGGCGGATGTATTATTCGAAGTGTCTTTTTGAGTAAAATCAAGCAAGCTTTTGATAAAAATCCTAATCTTTACAATCTTCTTCTTGATGATTTTTTCAATGGAGAGGTGAATCAATGTCAAACAGGATGGAGAGAGACGGTAGCAGCAGCCACTATGCAAGGGATCCCTGTTCCTTGTTTTGCAACGGCCCTATCATTCTATGATGGTTACAGATGTGCAAGACTTCCTGCTAACTTGCTGCAGGCTCTCAGGGACTACTTTGGGGCTCATACATACGAACGTGTGGATAAACCTCGTGGAGAATTTTTTCATACGAACTGGACAGGAACGGGAGGAAAGGTGAGCGCGAGTTCATATTCAGTTTAAATGAGATAGCCAAGACTCAATCTGACACCTGCTTTAATCGCCCAAGAAGACTGGCCGGACTGTGATTTTTTCTTTTTTGCTGTGGTTTTCTCCGGTAGATTTAGACAAACGGAATTTAGACAAACTTAATATTTCATTCACCTTAAGTAAGTATCACCATGGGGGTCAAAGTAAGGCTGAGAGCTTTTGATACGTATTGTTTCTATGCTGATCAAGATGATACGTAGGTAGGGGTGCAACATACACATGGGTAGGGTCGGGCACCGGCACGGGCACGCTCACGGGCACGAAACTGACTTATGCAAGATGTCTAATGATGGACTACGCTTAAGGGAACTCTAAGATCAAAACCTCATCTATTCCCTTTAATGGATCATAGATGAGGTTTAAGTTTATAAATTAAAATAAATCTGGTTATATTTAGCTTGTTTAGCTTCGTATTCTTTTAAAGTGATTTTTCCTTCTCGGAGCTTGTCCGCCAAATTGAACATCTTATCTCGATGGAAGGAATATGCTGCTTCCACAATATCTTCCATTAGGTCTTTCATTCCTTGAACCTGTTCCGGCGCATATTTTTCTGCCACACTCACTTTTTCTTTTAAAAGTTGATACAGTTTTTTAGGCCCATTTTCAAAGTCTAGGGAATCTTTTTTCAGTTGTACTTCGGAGAGAGGCTCTCTTGTCAGAGGATCCGTTCCGTTTTTTTTCAACCACTTCATGAGCTCATATTTTTCATAAATCTGCCCTTGAGGAGTACGTACAGCATTGATGACAGGAAGTTGAGAAAGTGGGCATATCACGTGAGAAGAGATCTCATCAGGATTTAGTAGGACATTCAAATTGTGAGTAAAACTCTTAATTTTTTGAGTTTCACACCATTGTTTATATTTTGGAAGACTTTGATGTCTTGCGATCGCAACTCCAATGGCAGTTCCTATCCCTCCTCCTATGATCATGCCTCCTGCCGTCCCAGCCCCAATCCCGATTCCAATTCCTAAAGGCCCTCCTGGAATTCCACAGATTCCCCCACAGGCTCCACCCACAACCCCTCCCGCGGCTGCTCCGATAAAAGTCCCTTCTACAATTGTTAAATCATGAATCATTTTATCTTTCCTGTTACTCTTCCAATATTCTTTTTTATATCTTCCTCCTGAGACATTATTTTCTATCATATCCTTAACTTTGGAATAATATTTTTCTTTTTCATTACTCTGGACTTGACATCTATCTATACTCATAATTTCTCCTAATAAAAATAGAGGAACATTCCTGTCCCAATTCCTAAAACAGCCAAAGCAATTATCATAATACTCAGGGTAAAAGCTACTAAAATAATTCTTACGCATAGCTTCTTAAGCTTTTGCATTCTTTCGTTGATGATCATTTCCTTTTTTAAAGGACTGATCTCATTCATGCAGTTCAAATAGCGTTTCAGGTAAGCAGGGGGAGGAGAAAATTCACTCTCATCGAAGTCCAAGGAAGGGAAAATTTCACAGAGTCTGTCATAAGCAGGTGTATCCACTATTTTTTTTAAAAGCATGTCAACGACCTATTTAATATTTTTTTCTTTTAATTGATTTTTTTTGGTATCGAAAAAATCTCAATTCACGAAGGGTATATCAACCAAAATGGAGCGTTACAAATCGAATTGCATCTCCTTGTCGTAGCATTAACAAAACACGTCCTTCAGTTGCCGCTGCGTGCACGGCCTTGTTGAATTCCTCAACATGATTGACCCGTTTTCGATTGACCGCCACAATCACGCTCCCTTTTCGAATGCCTGCTTGTGCAGCAGCAGATTCTGGCATCACACCACTGACAATCACGCCCCCCTCGTCTGTGATTCCTAACTGACTAGCCAATTCAGGGGTCAACGTTTGCACGGCAATTCCTAATTTTTGCACAGAAGAACCAGCCACTACAGCCTCATCAGGCATCGATGAAATCGTGACTTTGATTCTTCTGATTTTTCCTTCTCGATTCACTTTTAAATCAAGCTTGGATCCAGGAGGCATCAACGCCACACTATTGCGAAAACCACTCAAATTTTCAACCACTTGCCCATTGTACTCAACAATGACATCCTCTTGTTTTAATCCAGCAAGATCAGCAGGAGATCCTTTCACAACATCAGTCACAAGAGCCCCTTTGGGGGATTGAAGTTGATAGAAGTCGGCCAAATCGCTATCGATCGGCTGCAAAGTCACTCCCAAAAATCCGCGAGTAACAGATCCATTTTTAATCAACTGCTCAACAATCCGCCATGCCATGTTGCTGGGAATGGCAAATCCAATCCCCATGTACCCTCCGCTGCCGCTGACGATGGCTGTATTGATACCTATGACTTCACTCTTTATATTGAGCAGCGGCCCCCCCGAATTGCCGGGATTGATGGCAGCATCAGTCTGAATAAAATCTTCAAAATCGGTGATATTGAGCTGAGAACGTCCCTTGGCGCTTACAATTCCAACCGTCACAGTTGCATCTAATCCAAAAGGATTTCCTACAGCAATAGCCCAATCACCCACTTGTAAATTGTCAGAATTTCCGAACGATAAATGTGAGAGTCCTGTCTCATTTATTTTAATAACAGCAAGATCCGTTTTAGGATCAGTTCCAATTACCTCTGCAAAAACTTTTTTTCCCCCATTTAATGTGACGCGAACTTTTTCTGCTCCCTCCACAACATGGTTGTTGGTGATGATATAGCCATCATTGCTGAAAATAAACCCGGAGCCTCGTACTGTTTCTTTTTTCTTTTGAGGTTGTTCCTGGTAGGGTTGTCCAAAAAAACGATTAAAAAATTCATCATGAAAATAATCGAAAGGGTTTTCATAAGGACCGGGCTGGGAGCGGCGCAAGGCAGCAACTTTGTCTTCTTTGACGATGCCAGAACTTTCGATATAGACCACGGCAGGGATGGCTTTTTTTGCTACACTGGCAAAGCCTGAAGAGATTTCTTTTAAAAGTTCTTCTTGCCGGGTCTCGTTGGCAAACAGAGAGATAGAAAGAACAAAAGCAAGAAAATAATAGTTTTTAAAAAAAGAGAGCATACAAAAAACCTCCTACGTTGAGGGGTCATTGTACAAAAGGGGGACATTGAAGGCAAAAACTTAAACACGTAGAGAAAAACGAGATGATTTGTTGACACTACCTTCGAGTCAATAGCAGCTAAGTTCTTTGAAAAAATTGCTTGATTTTTAAAACAAAAGCGAGAGTTTTGAAAAACTTTTCAGCCTTTCAAAAAAAAGAGGGGGTGAGTCTAAAAAGACTCACCCCCCATGAGCTACACACCTAAAGGGAGGGAATTAGGAGGTAGCACTAGCTGTTTCAGCTGTAGCACTAGCAGCTTGTTCCTCAGCCTCGCTGGACTTGGAAGTGAGAGCTACGAATCGTTTATTAAGAGATTTAACAGCGAGAATCCAACAACCAATAATAGCAAAAAGGATGATTGCTAGGTAAGGAGTGATGGCCGCAAGAGAACCAAAAGCAACAATCAAACCTTGTTGCATTAAGGCTCCTCCGGATTTGCCAAGGCGGGCTCCTACAACATCAATCGCCGCTTTACCCTTACTCTTCGACTCAGGATCAAGAGGAATGTAAGCCATTTCCTTAGTCGGATCAAAAAGAGAATATTTGCACGACTTGCTCATGATGTTCTGAATTGTTCCAAAAATCACCGCCAACATCAGAGGAGACGTCCCCATCATGCCAAGAACTGCGCCAAGGTTTCCTCGGAAAATAATGAACCCGAAGAAGGCTGTTCCACTGATAAGCAAGACTATTGGAGTTACAAGGGCTGCCGTTCCCCAACCAAAGCGTCTCATCACGTTTCCTCCAACAAAAAGCATCATAAAAACAGTGACAATCCCTGTCATAAGAGAGAAATATCCCATAAACGTACTGTAATCATTGGCAAGGGGAAACTGAAGTTTCAGCTGACTCTTCCAGGTCACTTCCACAATGTTGATACAGATTCCGTAACCAATGACTAAAATCGCAAGCAGACCAATATAAGGTGACTTCAACAGAAAGACAAAACTCTCCTTGAGAGACATCTTGGGCTTCTCTTTTTTCTTCTTCACTTGCTCTGATGAATCGTAAAAACGAGCGTCTGTTAAAACGTTTTTATTGATCCACCAGTAACTGACTACGATCAACAAACACGAAATGGTGACGAGCGACATCAAGAAATAGAGAGACACACCCCAAGGATCAACGCCAGCAGCCACTCTCTCTCGGATATTAGAACAGAAAATAATGCAAGGACCAGACAGCACTAGAGCCACGTTCGCCCCTATGCCAAAAAGCGCGTAAAAGCGCTTCGCTTCACCAACCCGTGTGATATCGTTAGCAAATCCCCAGAACATCAAAGAAAGCATTACGCTTCCCCAAAGTTCGGCCAATACGTAAAAAGCCGCAAAGGTCCAGTTTCTAAACATAGCAATGAAACCCATCATTCCCGCAGGAAGCATGGCTTGCAGCGAATCTGCAAAAGCCGTTGGATGAAGCAAATCTCGGTTTGGATAAATTAACAAAGGGAATAGAGCAAAGAAAATTAAAAAAGGCGAGATGACTGCGTAAAAAAGCTTTTGTTTACTCAAAACATTACTCAATTTCGCATAGATTAGCATGAAAATAATAGCACATGGAACGGTTAACCACACCTTGATAAAAGGAATGGCCTCGGCCCCTGATCCGGGGGCTGTGACAATGAGCGTATCTTTTGTGTCTCTTAGTATTGTGTAGTTAAACGAGATACAAAAAAACATAAAAAACATTGGAAGAACTTTTTTAAGTTCGAATGCATGGACCGGCCAAAAAAATGAACGCCATTTTCCAAACTCTTTGGTCTCTTTTGACATAGACTACTGCCTCAGTTTAGTTACTTATCTAATAAAGGCTACCATTATAATGGAACAAATGGAAAAGGCAAGAGAAAAATAATGGGGTCGCAATAACGACCCCATAAAAATCCAAATTTTGATCAAACTAATTTTTTGATAGATCAAATCTGTGATCAAGCAAAACTAAATTGATTGCGCTTGAGAATTTTGATTAACATCTACTGCTTCGGCATAAGCGTTCCAAAGATCCACGTTGACTTGGTTGTCTCGAATTGAACGAATTAAATCCCTTTTGAGATTGGCAAGGGGACGTTTTGGACTGAATTTGGCGATGAGATCTTTATCACCAAAACGCCTGGCCAGATCCAAAACTTTGTCCAAGTCTATCCGTGTGAAACTTATAATATCACGACGTTTCCGTGACCCTCTGGGCGCACGAGGTTTAGGTTCAAGTGCACGAGGCTTAGGTGATTCCACGATAAATTCCATTAATAAACTCTTGAGTTCGGCAGGATTTGTTTTTTTAAGTTTTTTGAGGGTAAAATGATGCATATAGCCCCCCGTGGGGCCTGGAAGAAATTTACAAAGATCGTTTTCTTTTCGTCCTTGCACTTTCTTCATCGCCCTTTCAATGGCCTGTTGCAATTCTGTTCCGCTTTTCATCTCGCTATCTTTAAAATTTTGAGAAAATCCCATGATGATTACCTTCCTTTAGTTAAAACTGAATAAGTAATTAAAATTTAAAGCCGATGCTTTTCTATCAACTTTTTGATGGATTTTATGAAAGGATGTCTTTTTTTTGCAATAACCGTTTGAAGTTTTTTATTTTTACCTCTTAAAAATTCATAACCAATTGAGATACAAATCAACCCTTCTTTACTATTGAATATATTGCTAATTTTGACAAAAGTTTTGCACTTAAACAGCTTATTTCGTAGAGAGACCCTCTTTTATCTCGAGGTATATTGCTAATTTTGACAAAAGTTTTGCACTTAAACAGCCTATTTCGTAGAATGACCCTCTTTTATTTCGAGGATTTAAATGAAAAGAATCCGTCTAAGGAGAAAATTACGCTTCGTCGTGCATGTGGCAATGTTCTTTTGTTGTCTCACCGGATGTCAATTCAAGCAACCAGATGTCAAATATGCCCATTTTTGGGAGAACAACGGAAAGATCAAGGTTTTATCTACCATTGAAATGATTCACGATCTTGTCGTGCAAATAGGGGGTGAGCATATTGATGCGATTTCTCTTCTTAGAGGAGAGTTAGACCCCCATTCGTATGAGCTTGTTAAGGGAGATGATGAAAAATTTATTTGGGCGGACCTTATTTTTTATAACGGATTGGGACTTGAGCATGGATTGAGTTTACGTCAGCAGCTGGAGGGAAATCCTAAGGCTTTTGCCGTTGGAGATCCGATTTTTGAAGGGGATCCAGCTGCCCTTTTACTGGTTGACTCCGTCATTGATCCCCACATTTGGCTTGACGTTTCGCTTTGGAAGAGGATCATCCCCACCATTGTGTCGGCTCTCAGTGATAGCGATCCCCTTCATGCTGCAGCTTATCAGGTTGCAGGAACACAGCTTGAAGAACGACTTGATGAAGTAGACCGGCAAGCCCTTATCACATTGCAAAACATCCCAGATGAGGCTCGTTATATCGTCACATCTCACGATGCTTTTAACTATTTTACAAGAAGATATCTTGCTACAGAAGAGGAACGTAAAAAGGGAGGATGGGAGTGTCGTTTTTCAGCTCCTGAGGGACTTGCTCCAGACGCTGAGCTGTCGCAAATCGATTTGCGGGATCTTTTAGATCATGTGATCTCATACCGAATCGCTGTTTTATTTCCCGAATCTAATGTTAGTCGTGATTCTCTCAATAAAATACAGAAAGCTTGTCAAAAGTTAGGGCATTCGATTCATATCTCGAAAAATTATCTTTACGGAGATGCTATGGGAGGTGCTGCGTCCTACTGTGAAATGATTGAACATAACGTTTCTTGTATTGCCAGGGAGTTATCTCATGCCAGTCTTTAAATCGATTCCCGCTTTGCGTCTTTCAGAGGTGACGGTCAATTATGAAAAAACTCCCGTTTTGTGGGATTTATCGTGTGAAATTCCTACAGGACACCTATGCGGAATCATCGGACCCAATGGAGCTGGTAAAAGTACTCTTTTAAAAACTATCTTGGGACTCATTAAACCCATATCGGGTCGAATTGAAATTCTTGGTATGCCTCTCAAAAAGGTGAGGAAAAGAATAGGCTATGTTCCTCAGAAGGAATCTGTTGACTGGGATTTTCCCATCACAGTCTTTGAGCTTGTCTTAATGGGATTGTATGGTAAATTGGGACTCTTTAGGCGTCCTTCTGCAAAAGATAAGAAAAAAGCGTGGGCTGTTCTTAAAGAAGTAGAGCTGGAAGAGTTTGCACATCGACAGATCGATCAGCTCTCAGGTGGGCAAAAGCAGCGAGCTTTCATTGCAAGAGCCTTGCTTCAGGAAGCAGATCTTTATTTTATGGATGAGCCGTTTGCAGGAATCGATGCCCTTTCAACTAAGGTAGTTTTTGCTCTTCTTCAGAAGCTCAAACAAGAGAAGAAAACGGTGTTTATCGTTCATCACGACCTTCAAAGTGTGGAAAGCGTTTTTGATTGGGTGATTTTTTTGAATATGCGCCTTGTTGCGGCAGGGGAGACAAAAGAGGTTTTTACCAAGAAATTGATTGAAGAGACCTATGGAAAAGACAAAAAAGTTCTCGATTCTGTTGCAAAGCTTTCCTCCCAAAAGACGAGGGGAGTGCCTATTGCATCATGAATCCTCTACTTTTTTTTACTGATCCTGTTTTTTCCGCTCCAACGATTGCCATGTTGTTAATGGGGCTTGCCTGTGGAATGGTGGGTGTTCTTGTGTTTGTGAGAAAACGGTCTTTACTAGGAGAGACGCTCTCTCATGCTACTTACCCGGGAGTAGCCCTTGCAGCCTTTTTTCTTACAGGGTCTTTCCTTTCTTGGGGGATCATGGTGGGGGCCTTTGTTTCTTCTCTCGTTGCCCTTTTTTTAATCGAGCGCTTAATCACCCGATACCGAATATCTGAGGATGCCGCTCTCTGCTTCACCCTTGCTACTTTTTTTGGCCTCGGGGTCACCGTTGTGAGTCTTGTTCAAAATATTAAGGGGAGTGTTTACCGGCAGATTCAGGCCTATCTTTATGGACAAGCGGCAACTATGACCGATCGCAATGTATGGATTTATGCTCTTTTTTTTGTTTTAGTTTTGGTTTGTCTTTTTTTATTTTATCGAGAACTTCAAGTGCTTCTTTTTGACCCTTTGTTTGCAAAAATATCGGACCTTTCGGTGAAAATGATCCGACTGTTGGTGCATTTTTTGCTGACCTGTGCGATTGTAATTTCGATACGCAGCGTGGGGGTGATTTTGATGACAGCCATGCTCATTGGACCGCCGGTTGCAGCGAGGCAGTATACCAACAAGCTTTCTACGTTATTCATCCTTTCGGGTCTCTTTGGGATGTTAGGGGCGTTCTTTGGAAATCTTTTATCTGTGTATCTTTCCCTTTGGACGTCTATCTCTTTTCCTACAGGTCCCGTTGTTGTTTTATGTATAGCAATCATTAGTCTTTTTTCAATCATGATGGCTCCCCATCGAGGGCTTCTCTTTCGCTTTATTCGCATCGCGCATTTTCGTTTAGATCGGGTCTCTGAGAATATTTTAAAAACAATCTGGCATCTTTCGTCTAAGGAGGGGACTCCCTTTTGTGAAATCGAGAAGAGGCAGGGATTTTCCAAATGGTATCTTATCTTTCACATCAAAAGACTTTGTCGAAAGGGCCTTCTTAAACAGGCTCATGGTGGGTGTTACAGACTCACTTTACAAGGAGAGAAGATGGGGGCTCGCATTGTTCGCCTCCACCGTCTTTGGGAACTCTATCTTGTGAATTATCTAGGAATGGGAGCTCAAAAAGTGCATGCAAATGCCGAAGAGATGGAACATATCCTCACTCCGGCGATGGAACAAGAGCTCACTCAACTTCTCAAGGATCCTAAAGTCGATCCTCATCAACAACCAATCCCCCTTTTGGAGGAAGGATGAATCCTTATACAGGCGTTAATTTTTTCTCTTTCTTTTTACTATTGATAAAAAGAGGTGTTGCTTTTGCCTCAGGGTCGCTTTCTTTCGATGCCTTGGCGTCCGATGAAATTCAACTTCTTGTGCTGATGGGTGTTTCTGTTTCGGCGGCGCTCCTTGGAACGTTCTTAATCTTGAGAAAACAAGCGATGTTGGCCAACGCCCTTTCTCATACTGTGCTTCTTGGAATTGTAGTGATGTTTCTCATCACAAATACATTTTTACTTTCTATCCCCCTATTGATGATGGGAGCGCTTATCTCTGGATTTCTCACAACTTTGCTTACGGATTCACTGACCAAGGTAGGAAAGCTTCAAGAAGATGCTAGCATAGGGCTTGTTTTTTCTCTCCTTTTCGCCCTAGGCATCCTATTGGTCACCCTTTTCGCTAGAAATGTCCATCTAGGTGTCGATCTCGTCATGGGAAATGTCGATGCTCTTCTTCGTCAAGATATGGGAGTTGTTTTTTATTCTCTCCTCTTCAATGGAATCCTCTTGATTCTTTTTTATAAAGAATTTCTCCTTACCACTTTTGATCCTTCCCTTGCTCGTTCGTTTGGTGTTTCTCTTTTCTTTTTTAACTCCCTGATGATGGTTCAAACCTCAATCACCACCGTTGCGGCTTTTCGTGCAGTAGGGGTTCTTCTTGTGCTTGCTTTTTTTACTGCCCCCCCTCTTGCAGCTCGTTTATTTGTGGATTCTCTTAAGTCTCTTCTTGCCTTGGCTTGTTTGATTGGAGTCATGGGTTCTTTAATCGGGGTCGCTTTATCAAGACATTTTTTTACTTCCTTCGGTTTTGGGATTTCAACGGGAGGGGTGATTGTACTAGTTTTGGGGCTATTTTTTTTGATAGGAGCTTTATTTGCTCCTGCTCGTGGAATTTTAACCCAAAAGATTTTAAGAAGAAAAATGACGAGCAAAATTGCCCCATCTCGTACTATTGACGTGTGATGAAAAAAATTGCGGTTTTAGGAAGTACTGGTTCTATTGGCCAAAGCACCTTGAAAGTGGTTGAAAGTCACCCCTCAGATTTTGAAGTCATGGCACTTGGGGTTCATTCCAATATCGAGAAATTAGCGAGGCAGATTATCCAATTTCATCCGAAAATTGTAGCTGTTTTCGATCCTGAAAAAGCAGCTGAGCTTGCAACTTTCACAGGACTTCCTCCAGTCAAAATTGTGAGTGGAGAAGGAGGGATGCGTGAAATTGCTTCTATGGAAGGAACCGAATTTATTGTGATGGCGATCGTAGGAATGGCGGCCCTTGGACCTACTCTTGCAGCAATTGACTCACAAAAAACTGTGGGACTTGCCAGCAAAGAAGTACTAGCTGCCGCTGGAGAATTTGTGATGAAGCGAGCTAAAAGTAAGGGAGCGCACATACTTCCTATCGACTCGGAACACAGTGCTCTTTTTCAATGTTTGTTGGGAGAGGAGCGTGCAAATATTTCTCGTCTTATATTAACGGCCTCGGGGGGACCCTTTCGGCACCACACCCAGACAATGCTTGAGCAAGTGACGGTGAAAGAGGCTTTGGCGCATCCCACTTGGAAGATGGGACCTAAGGTGACCATCGATTCTTCTACTCTCATGAATAAGGGGCTTGAGATGATTGAAGCTTCTTTTCTTTTTGATTTTCCCCCTGAAAAGATTTCGATTGTGGTTCATCCTCAAAGTATTGTTCATAGTTTTGTCGAATGTGTAGATGGAACTCTTTTGGCTCAGATGGGAGCTCCTAATATGATTTATCCCATTCAATACGCTCTTACCTATCCTGAACGGAAACCCACGCCTCTTCCCCCTTTTGATCTTTTCTGTGGGGGAAGGCTTGATTTTTATCCTCCTGCACTCGAAAATTTTCCGGCAATCGAACTTGCGTACAGTGCAATGCGTGATAAGAAATCGCTCCCTTGCTATCTCAATGCAGCGAATGAAGTGCTTGTCGAAGGATTTTTACAGGGGAGGATCACTTGGAAACAGATCATGACCTACCTCGAACAACTTATAGAAAAACATTCCCCACGGTCCATAACCTCTCTTGAGGAGGTTTTTGCCGTTGACAGGGAGGCAAGAGAAGAGGCTCAAAGGAGACTTTAATCGATGACACTTTTTTATTTTTTACTCGCGGCTATTGCGCTTGGAATCTTGATTTTTATCCATGAATTGGGTCACTACTTGGCCGCTCGTTTAGTGGGAATGAAAGTAGAAATTTTCAGTATTGGATTTGGAAAGCCATTGTTTAAATGGAGAGTTGGAGAGGTTGACTGGCAGCTGGGATGGCTTCCTTTTGGTGGCTATGTCAAAATTAAAGGGATGGAGTTGAGTAAAAAGGATCGGGAGAAGGGAATTGAACCTTATGAAATTCCTGAGGGATTTTTTATGAAAGCTCCTTGGAAGCGGGTTTGTGTTGCCATTGCTGGTCCTCTGTCTAATTTCATTCTGGCCTTTTTAATTTTCACTTTTCTGTGGTTAATGGGGGGACGAGAAAAACCTTTTTCCGAATACACGCATATTGTCGGATGGGTAGATCCTACTTCAGAGCTTTATGCACAAGGTTTGAGGCCGGGAGATGAAATAGCGAAATATAATGAAAAACCTTTTTCAGGCGGCAAGGAGCATCTTTATGCCGCCATGCTTGGAGGGGAAGAAGTTAAGGTCAGTGGTTACCATATCAATTACATCACGGGTAATAAACTTCCTTTCGATTATCAAATCAAAAGTTATCTTGCCCCCACCGCCATCGACGGAATTCGAACGACGGGGATTTTATCAAGCGCAAGTTATTTGATCTATGACCGTTTTCCGAGTGGTGCAGAGAATGTTTTTCCTGAAGGTTCTCCCATGGAGGGAAGTGGGATCTCCTATGGTGATCGCTTGATGTGGGTTGATGGAGAACTTGTTTTTTCGATGGAACAACTTCGGCATTTAATTAATTCAAAACAAACCCTTTTGACAATTGAACGAGGGGATACTGTTTTCTTGAGTCGTCAACCCAAGGTTTATCCAACAGATCTTATTCTTTCTTCTGATGTAAAGGCCGAACTAAGTGACTGGCAATACGAAGAAGGGATCAAAAAATCGACTGATGAACTTCTTGTTTTACCCTACAACTTCGATTCTGAAGGAACAATAGAATACAGAATACGCTTTGTGGATGAAGATTCATTGCGAGAGGCTTTCCCTCTCCATTCTATGAATAAAACCCTTGAAGAACCCCTGAAGAAAGGAGACAAAATTCTTGCCGTCGATGGAATGCCAGTCACCAGTGGACATGAAATCCTTAATCTTCTTCAGACCAAGAGAGTGCAGATGATCGTCAAGGGCAAAGTTCCTCTTGAAAGCAAAATTCTTTGGACAAAGGAAGATGCTTCTTTTGAACAATCATTTAATTTAGCTGCTATTGAGAGGCTTTCTCAGGGGCTGGGAACTGTGAATCAAACGACTTCTTACCAAAACTACCGCCTTTTGGCTCCTATTACTCCCAAACGTCTTGCTGATTTTACCTTTTCTTCTGAAACGAAAGAAGTCCTTAAAGAGAGAGAAATCCTACAACGAAAACAAATTGAAGAAATGAAGGATCCCAATAAACGTTCCCAAGCAATGGAAGTTTTAAAAAAATCAGATCATCAATATATGTTGGGAATTCAACTACAAGATCGCCTCATTCATTATAATCCTACTCCCTTTGTTCTTTTCTTTAATAGCTTTGGAGAAACCTGGATGACTCTCAAGGCTCTTGTGATGGGGTACCTACATCCCAAGTGGATCAGTGGCCCGGTGGGAATTGTTCAAGTCATTCAGCATGGATGGAGGGTAGGAATTGGTGAAGCTCTCTTTTGGATTGCAGCGATCAGCCTAAATCTTGGATTTTTAAATCTTCTCCCTATCCCCGTATTAGATGGAGGATATATTGTCTTATCTCTCTATGAAATGTTGACGCGCCGCCGCTTAAAGGCTAAGACGATGGAGCGAATTATCATTCCTTTTGTGGTTCTATTAATAGGATCATTGGCTTTTTTGACGTTTCAGGATATTTCTCGCTTTTTTTAGAGACTATAATCATAGTTTTTGTTATTATCTTTTTTCTTGTATGGATAAAACGTGAATTTTGGCTTCTTTTTAACTAAAAGCTTGGGACATTGGATTGCCCAGGTCTTTCTTGTTGTCTTGATCTCTCTGGTTTTTGATCTTGTTCAAAAAAAAACCTTGAATCGTGTTGGGCGTAAACTTCAGGGGGGAGACAATATTTGGTCGGTTTCCTTATTTCAGGCGTTGCAACGTCCTTTAAGTTTTTTGATTTGGATTGTAGGGGTTGCTTTTGCCGTCGAAATCATTGAAAAAGAGACGCAAGCTCCCATTTTTTCAGCGATCGTGCCCATTCGAAATGTAGGTATTATTGCTATACTTGCTTGGTTTTTAATTCGACTTGTTCGGAATGTTCAAGAGAATATTTTTTTAGCATTTTCCAAACAAAAAAAGTCGATTGATAAAACTACAGCGGAGGCCTTAAGTAAGGTGGTGCGAGCTTCAATAGTTGTTACGGCTTCTCTTGTCATGTTGCAGACTCTTGGGTTTAGCATCTCTGGAGTGTTGGCCTTTGGGGGAATTGGAGGGATTGCCATTGGTTTTGCAGCTAAAGATCTTTTAGCCAACTTCTTTGGCGGTTTTATGCTTTATTGGGATCGTCCTTTCAAAGTGGGGGACTGGATTCGAAGCCCTGATCGGGAGATAGAGGGGACGGTTGAACATATTGGGTGGCGTCTTTCTCGCATTCGCACTTTTGATAAAAGACCTCTTTATATTCCAAATTCGATTTTTGCTTCGATCTCTGTTGAAAATCCCTCTCGGATGTCTCATAGACGAATTCACGAAACGATCAGAGTGAGGTATCAAGATTTTCAAAAACTTCCACTTATTTTAAAGAATGTCCGAGAAATGTTGCAAACTCATCCTGAGATTGACAGGGCCCAGACTTTGATGGTCAATTTTAACACGTTTGGGGAGAGCTCGCTTGATTTTTTTGTCTATACATTTACTAAGACCATTGTTTGGACAAAGTATCATCATGTAAAAGAAGATATTTTGCTTAAAATTCACGATATTATTGTCTCTCATGGTGCTGAAGTTGCCTTCCCAACATCGGTGGTTCATCTGCCTGAAAGAGAGGTTATTGAAAAAATTTCTCTTAAACAGAGTTTTGTAGAAAAAGGATTTAAAGAAACAAAATTTTTAAGGGATTAATGAGCAAGTATCAAAGGTTTTCTTTCAAGAATTTGTTTCCACTTTATATACTCAGGCGGATTTAGTTTGAGAAGATTTTTGAAAACAGCGTGATTTTTTTTCACATTCATGACATAAGGTCTGTCCTATGGAACAACCTCTATCTGGATTTTTGACTTCTTCAGAACGAAAACTTTTATTTGCTGAGCATAAGCGAGAGACTGATGGCCGCATAAGAGATCGTTATAAAGCCATTTTGCTTTTAGATCAGGGATGGTCCTATCGAAAAATTGCAGAAGCTTTACTAATCAACCAAAACTCAATTCGCAGATACTTTGCAGCTTTTCAGGAGGGCGGTATTGATACCCTCATTTTGTTGAATTATCATGGGCGTCCCTCTCAACTATCAGAGATACAGCAGGAGCAACTCAAAGATCACTTGAGAGAAAATATTTATCTGTCAGCATCTCAAGTTCGATCCTATATCGAGAAGGTATTTTCAATAACCTACACAAACAAAGGAGTGGTCAATTTGCTTCATCGTTTGGGTTTTATACTCAGGTAATTTTAGTTTGAGAATTTATGATATAAAATTTTTGAACCAATAAGCTTTTTAACTCCCCGTAA
>JAGRNW010000179.1 GCA_020440555.1 Chlamydiia bacterium | reverse complement strand
AAAATGAGATCCTGTTTCATGAGCGTACTCCTTTTTTGAAGATTTATTTTTAGTTTAAATTTTCGAGGATACGCTCACTTTATTTTTCCTGGACACAACTTTCGGTTATACCTCTGTCTTTTGCCAGACATTCACATGCTTTCGGATATTTCGCTGTATAAAGACTTAAAAATCGCTTGAAATTCTTTAAACCCAATTCCTTAGTTGGAGACATATACATCTCATGAATAAGCTTTTTGGTGCTTATTTGTACAGATTTCGGCAGCTTATCTAAAATATTTGCTGTCTTGTGCACCCAACATCTTTGATGTCGACAACTTGGAAATTCTTCTTCAAGAGCAGCCCAAAAACCAAGTGCACCATCACCAATCGCTAATTTTGGAGAAATGCCTAATCCTCTAGCTTTTAAATCAAAAAGCACTTCCTTCCAAGAGAGCTTACTTTGTGTCCTTGCGGTGAGCGTGCTTAACGAGGAATGATTGAATAGGTCATTTTAGGAGGGAATTCATTTTTATAAG
>JAGRNW010000178.1 GCA_020440555.1 Chlamydiia bacterium | reverse complement strand
ATTAATCAAATCAACAGCCGTAAAACCGCCGCTCTCGTCTCATCAAAAAATAAATCAAATGCTCACGACCTCAAGAATCAAACAGATGAAAATAATGACGCTTCTCCTTTGAATGCACAACAACAGGAAAATATTGATGAAAATAATGACGCTTCTCCTTTGAATGCACAACATCAGGAAAATATTGATGAAAATAATGACGCTTCTGAAAGCAACAAAAAGATAGTAGGTAATTTAATTTTTCATCGTAAATTAGAAAATAAATCAACGAACTTTCCCGAGTCATGTGTTGCTCAAAATCTTACAGTATGTTGGCCTGGAAAAAGATTTTCTGCTCCCATATTTTTTACGCCTATTAAGCTTAGGTTATCGAAAAAACTTTATCTTCATTACAAAAAATTGCATAGCATGCAAATCAATACTCAACGACATGTTCAGTTTTTTGCGAATAAAATTAATCAAATCAACAGCCGTAAAACCGCCGCTCTCGTCTCATCAAAAAATAAATCAAATGCTCACGACCTCAAGAA
>JAGRNW010000177.1 GCA_020440555.1 Chlamydiia bacterium | reverse complement strand
AATATCTCAGTCAGGGAAAAGGAGTTCGAGAGATATCCCGATTATTGCAACGGAGTCCCTCTACCATTTCGACTGAAATTAGAAGAAATGGGATGAGCAAAGAATCTTATAGTCCCTCCCAGGCCCAATCACACTATCGAATGAGAAGAGGAGCTTGTCGCAAAGCTCAACGAATTACCCCGATTTTGCAAGAACTTATTGAAACAAAGCTCCTTAAAAGATGGTCTCCGGAACAAATCAGCCATTATCTAAGAAGCAACTTCCATGATTATCGCGAATATTGGGTGAGTCATGAGACGATCTATACTTTCATTTATAGGACAGAAAATCGAGACTTTTATACTCAATTTCTCAGACGTAAACGAAAAAAGCGCCATCTTCGCAATTCGGAGCGATCAATACAAAAGGGGATTAAAAATCGACGGTCCATAAGGGAAAGGCCTGCTGAAGTGGAAGAACGCCTTATTCCGGGCCATTGGGAGGGTGATTTGATCATTGGAAGAGGACATGAGAGCGCGCTTGGAACACTTGTA
>JAGRNW010000176.1 GCA_020440555.1 Chlamydiia bacterium | reverse complement strand
AGACCTTATGTCATGAATGTGAAAAAAAATCACGCTGTTTTCAAAAACCTTCTCAAACTAAATCCGCCTGAGTATATATTCCTAAAGCAGACGGAAAGAAACGTCCGTTTGGGATACCCACGATCAAAGACCGCGTCGTTCAGATGGCTATGATGCTAATCCTTGAGCCGATCTTTGAGGCAGATTTCTTAGAGTGTTCTTAGACCTGGGATATCCGCGCATGACGGACTCAAAGAAGTCGTGGAGGAACTCAAGCGAGGGAGAACGACGGTATACGATGCGGATATGCAAGGGTACTTTGATTCTATACCTCATGACAAATTACTGGCATGTGTACGGATGAGAGTCACGGATAGTTCAGTTTTGAAACTGATCAGAATGTGGCTCAAAGCGCCGATCGTGGAATGCCAAGAGAAAGGCGGACCAACGATCAACCATCCAACCCAAGGTACGCCGCAAGGAGGTGATCTTGCAACCTTTTTTCGGACAAGAAGAACATAAAATTTAACTTCTTGTTCGCATCGTCTCCGCGAGCTATTT
>JAGRNW010000175.1 GCA_020440555.1 Chlamydiia bacterium | reverse complement strand
TGCCTTCCTAAAATCAGAAAACTTTTCGTAATATTTGTTGTACAGTATACGCTCGTTGGTCAATTTCCACAGTCGTTCAATAGGATTAAGGTTAGGGCTGTAAGGTGGAAGGAAATGCATTGTGATCTTAGATGTAGCCAGATAGGCCGACACATTTTTGTTTTTGTAATAGCGAGCATTGTCACAAAAAACATGTATTGCATTCTTATGGGGATACGCTTGCTCTAATTTTTTTAAAAAACTAATCGTAGATTCAGCATTGAGCGTATCATCTTCCTGTATCACTACTTTATGTGAAACAATATCAATAGCTCCAGTAAGATTCAGGCGTTGCCGTCCTGTATTTGTAGGCAGCTCCTTCCTGATTCCTCGCTTGATCCATCCATACATTGGTTTTGCATTATGTGTGGGATGCACACCATCAGAAAAACATAGAGCTGCATCCTCTGGTAGTGTGGCTCTTAACTGTTTGTATTCCTCAATCCACGCTCTCTGAGCCTCTTCATTAACCTTTCTAGGTATGACCGAAGGCTTTTTGTACGAG
>JAGRNW010000174.1 GCA_020440555.1 Chlamydiia bacterium | reverse complement strand
GGCATGGGCATAAACCAACCTCTGATTATACCGAGGCAAACATCGTTGAAGTTACCCATCAAAGCCTCAAGAAAGGAGATCAATGCCCCGATTGCCTTAAAGGAAAGCTTTTTCAGCTTAAACCCGGTTCTGTGATCCGTATCAAAGGTCAGCCCTGGCTACAGGTAGAAATTTACCAACCTGAAAGGCTTAGATGCTCTTTATGCGGCAAGGTATTCACTGCAACACTTCCCTTAGAAAAGGCCTTCGGTTCAAGAGCAGACCATACAGCTAAAGCGATCGTCTCTCTGCTCAAATATCGAGGAGGCGTCCCTTTTTATCGCCAAGGACAGCTCCAGGAAATATTAGGCGCTCCTATCTCGCCTTCGGAAATTTGGGAGATGACAGAAGATGTCGCCAATGCTGCGCAACCGATCTACGCCATGCTCATGTCAGAGGCAGCCAAAGGAGAGCTTATTCAAAATGACGATATACCCTTCGTGAATTGAGATTTTTTTGATACCAAAAAAAATCAATTGATGGGAGAATCCTGTGCATGAATTTTC
>JAGRNW010000173.1 GCA_020440555.1 Chlamydiia bacterium | reverse complement strand
TGCGGAGGCGCATCAATGACAATTTTTATGTCATGAAATCAATGTTGGGCAAATCTTCATTTTGATTGGGTATAGCTTCAGATTGGCAAAGCCGACACCTCCAAATCCCTGATGAGCCACAGAATACATATATCTCATATCAAGATTGTTTCCCCCGAGCAAAAGATACATGATAAAGGCTTGAGTGTTAAACGCTGTCACACCAGGTAGCCATGAAACCATGACGTCCCCATTCACTAAATTCCCTGAAAAGGCTTGTGAATTGTTGTTGGCCGAATTGTTCGAAATACTCATAAATATCTATTATCTAAAAAAATCAAGAATAGAATTAAGGTATCAATTCCATCCTCTTGGAAAGCCTCAAAATATCGACGAGGTGAGCTTGAGTGGAGAAATAGAACTTCTGCAACTTGTTGATAACCTGAGTTTTGGGTTTTTCTCCCTCGGATTCAGAGGAAGACAACCCAAAACTCAGGTTGATAGGATAGCCCTTGATCTAGAAGTAAAATGGTTTTATAGCGATCCCATATTCGACCATCGCGTTCTCGCTTA
>JAGRNW010000172.1 GCA_020440555.1 Chlamydiia bacterium | reverse complement strand
ATGATGTTGTCCAAAGTTTTGTGTTTTTCAGAATTTAAGCGTTCATTTTGTTGTGCATTCAAAATAAATTTAACTTTAACAATTGCGCTAAGAATAAGGGCAATTATT
Organism: Chlamydiia bacterium; assembly: GCA_020440555.1. GTDB lineage: Bacteria > Chlamydiota > Chlamydiia > Chlamydiales > JAAKFR01 > JAGRNW01. Next base: position 463 of record JAGRNW010000172.1, on the reverse strand, counting down.
GCTGTACTTGCTGGAGGTATAGTTAAAAATACCCCTCCGTAGTGGGAAAGTATATGAGGCGCTCCAAAATGCACCCCCACAACAGCAGCTGTTAATGCTGCGCCTAAAATAAAAATAGTTCCTGAAGCAAAAAATGTTATTTTCAATCTATCAGAATTTGAAATCGCATTCATATGTTTTAAATTTTTAAATAAAATTATTATATCTACATGTTTGATTTTAATCAAATTAAAAAAAATTTTTGTTAAGGCAAAATTTAAATGTCTAAGGTGTAGTTTTAGAGGTATAACCGAAAGTTGTGTCTAGGCAGATAAAAAAAGTGAGCGTATTCTCGAAGATTAATGAGTAAAAAAATCTTCAACAAAAAGGAATACGCTCATGGAGAAGCATGACATTTTTTCGGATTTTACAATAGGGCTAGAAGAGATTTTACGTGAGGGAGCAAGGAAATTGCTTCAACAAG
>JAGRNW010000171.1 GCA_020440555.1 Chlamydiia bacterium | reverse complement strand
CAATTTTTTATATTAAAAAGCGCTAATAAGGAGATGCTGCTATATTCCGTCAACAAGTTTAAGTTATTTAGAAGGTCGTCTGTTGTTATAGTATTCAAAATAGTCCAGCAAGTCGTGGTATAGCTCTGAACAGGTTTCATATTCCTTAAGATAGGTAAGCTCATATTTCACGCTCCTCCAAAGCCGTTCTATGAATACGTTGTCTAACCATCTTCCTTTGCCATCCATACTGATTCGAATATTTGCATTTTCTAATGTAGATGTAAATTCCTCACAGGTGAATTGGACACCTTGGTCTGTGTTAAAAATCTCTGGCCTTCCATATGAAAATGCCTCCTCAACTGCTTCTAAACAAAAGATGCTATCCATTGTATTCGATAGTCGCCATCCCAAGACATAACGACTATACCAGTCCATCACTGCAGCCAGGTAAACGAAATCTTTGCGCATCCGAAGGTAGGTGATGTCCATGCACCAAACCTGATTGGGATGATCGAGAGATATTGTCAAAAGTTGTGTCTGGAGCTCTTAAGCATGTCCTCGAAAATTAATTTTATGCGGCCTGTTTTACCTC
>JAGRNW010000170.1 GCA_020440555.1 Chlamydiia bacterium | reverse complement strand
ATTTACTTCGTCTGAAAATCCCAAGATTTGCGGAGCAAACTCCTCTGAATCCGAGGAAGACAACCCAAAACTCAGGTCATTAAATAACGGTATTCTTTTTCTCCTTCATACTTCATCGCAATCACAAAGCGTTTAGCATCATGGGAGCGCACGTAGAGACGACTGCCATTTCCACAAATGACCTTACTTTCTCTGCCACGTATCGTGATTCTTTGCTCCCATCCACCATAGGAGGCAAAATGTTCGCTTACAGCATAGCTCTTCTTGCCATAATTTATCTTCTGATTTTTGCGCATCTTGACGATCAGTTGCATTTTAGGCCACAGCGCCTCAATCTCCTGCATAAATGGAAGATGTCCATATAAATTGTCCGCCAGAATTGCTTTGATTTGTATCTCAGGAAAGGAGACTTTAAAATCTTTAAGCAATTCGATTGCTATTTCATATGATGAAAGCAAACCGAGCTGCATTTTTAGAACTTGGAACGGAAGTTCCCCCAATTTTAGGGCAGGCAAACCCAGCTTAAGATTTTAACTATTATTGTCTTGTAGCTGATTTTCTGCGCGATTTCTTAGTGACTACACGCAC
>JAGRNW010000016.1 GCA_020440555.1 Chlamydiia bacterium | reverse complement strand
TAGTGGCACACTCGGATTTATTTCTCATAACTCATTACAACTAAATCTATTACAAAAATTAGCTGTCAAACTCGGGAGAAGTTATGATCGTTGGGAGGCCCGATCGAGGAGTCAATGGGTTTGTTTTTGTTTTTTATTATCCGTGTCTCTTCTTGGAGTTCAAAAAATTAATTGCGGGAGAAGCTGTCTTAAAACCGTCATCCCTCAACAAAAAAGACCATTTTGCTTTAGCCGCTACTTGAGTGAGACTCAAATAAATTGAAGAATCCAGATTTTGGCTGCACAAAAATTTCGGAATTAACCCCTTATTCTAAATTCTAAATATTGAGTCGTTTAAAAGCTTCAAGCTCTGAAACTTTCGCGTTGTCGAACCCCAATTCTTGAAGTGGAATATGTGTGCTTGCCCATCTGACGAGATCTGTAAAGGAAACAAGCATTTTTTCACCCGCTCGAGACTCTATTTCTACTTTTTCTTCATTTACAAAAGTCTTTCCTACAATTAGTTTAAAAGGAACACCTAGTAAATCACTGTCTTTGAGTTTAAACCCCAGCCGTTCGTCCCGATCATCCAGAAGCGGTTCAAAATGCTTTAAAAGTTCGTAAATTTTTTCAGCTCCAGCAACTTGTATCTCATCTTTGATCGTTACAGGGGTGATAAAGAGCTTGTAAGGAGCAATCGCAAGAGGCCAGATTATGCCTTTTTCATCATGCCTTTGTTCGACACAGGCAGCCGCTGTTCTTCCCACTCCAATACCATATGTTCCCATATAAAAACAACGCTGCTTTCCTTCTTGCGTTTGAAAATTCGCCGATAGAGCATCACTGTATTTGGTTCCAATATTAAAAATATGTCCAACTTCAATTCCTCGTTGAGTTTTATAAGTACCACCAGGAACCTGAGGACATGCGTCCCCTTCTTCAGCAAGAAGAAAATCACCAAATTCGGGCCGTGGGCAATCTCTTTCCCAATTCACATTGATCATATGAACATCTATCTCATTGCAAGCAGCCATAAAGTTAGTCATCGGCTTGCACGTGCGATCAGCATAAAAACGGAGTTTTAGATCTAAAGGACCTACGAAACCAAAAGAACTTCCAGTGAGTGTTTTGGTCTCTTCATCAGTTGCCAATACAACTTCAATCGATGAGAAATGGGTAGCTACCTTCAATTCATTGATTGCCCGATCCCCCCGTATTCCTATAGCTACAAATTCTTCCTTATCTGCATAAATCAGTTTGTATAAAATCGTTTTAAGAATGAGTTGGGGAACAACTTGAGTTTGTTTCGAAAGTTCTTCTATCGTGATCACCCCAGGGGTAGAGATTTTTTCCATTTTCTTTAGAGGCTTTTCATAGGGAAAATAAGGGGGAATCGACTCGGCCGCTTCTAGATTGACAGAATAATTTTGACAGATCATCACGACATCTTCGCCTGCATCAGCACGTGCCTGAAATTCTTCCGATTTTCCCTGCCCAATCTTCCCACCATGAGCGGCCACAATCACAAAATCAAGGCCCAATCTTTTAAATATCTTTGAATAGGCCTCTCGCATCGTCTGATACTGTTGTTCCATCATTACAGAGGAATCAGAAAACGAGTATCCATCTTTCATCAAAAATTCCTTCCCTCTCATCAATCCAAAGCGAGGCCTGATCTCGTCTCTAAATTTTGTTCCAATTTGGTAGAGATTTAACGGCAATTGCTTGTAGCTCGTGATCCAGTTTGAGACCAAAAAGGTGATCACTTCTTCATGAGTGGGAGCAAGACAGTATTCATGCCTCTCTCGATCGTTAACTGTATAAAGAAGATGATCGGCGGTGAAATCATCCCATCTCCCAGAGCTTTGCCAAAGCTCTTTGGGGTGAAGCAAAGGGAGAGAAACTTCTTGAGCGCCAGCCTCATTCATTTCTTCTCTAATAATATGAGAAACTTTTTGTAACACCCTCCACATCAATGGGGTATAAATAAAAAGTCCTTTGCCAAGGCGACGAATATAACCCGCCTGCTCAAGCAATCGATGAGAAGTGATCTCGGCCTCGCAAGGAACTTCCTTGAAAGTGCGGAAAAAAAGTTTTGAAAGTTTCATAGGAGAACAGTCTATCACCTACACAAGGGAATTGCAACTTTTTACTTGGTTCGAGATTTATAAGAAATCTCTCTACGAAGGTGTTCATGGGTAGCAAGCTCTTTATAGGTGAGGCCTCTGTCCATCGATTCACCTTCAACAAAAACGGCTATTCTCTTCACATTATTTGCACCCAAAAATTCTCGAGATAAGCTCAAAAATTCTTCATAGGTAAGGCTTTCCAATCCTTTAATTTGCTTTTGGTGCCAATTAAAATCGGCATCATATTCAAAACCCAAAAGTGCGAGTGTTCTACACATTTGTGCAAAGCTCTTGGGCGGAATCCTTAATTTGGCAATCATCGCTTCTTTAATCGACTCAAATCTTTCTTCAGGGATGAGAGTTGTTTTCATATGAGTAAGAGACTCTTCAATGAAGAGTTCGAAGCGAGCTAAAAGATCTCGAGGTTGGTGGGTATTCGATTGGATTGCAAAGAAGGTATAAAGGTGACGCTCCATCTCTTTGGACCAATTTCCGACAAGGTAGGCTGTTTGTTGACGAGTTCGAAGCTCAGAAAAAAAGGGTTCCTCTAGACTTTTGGTCAGAATATTGAGGGCGGCCTCTCTTTTAAAGCTGAAGTGACCACAATCCAGGGTTAGAATCACAGCATTGCCTTCAAGAGGAGTTTTTCGTACTAAAAAGGAAGGGCCCAACTCTTCAGAAAACTCGGCAAGTGCCACCTCTGGATGAAGATGTGGGGCGTAGGGTTCTTTCTGAAAAGCATCGGTCATGAGGGCAAAGAGCGTCTGAATCTCTTGCTGAGAAAAATCTCCGTAAGTCATTCCCTCTATATAGGTTTTGTCCCAAAGAGTTTCTTTGAAGCGCAAAAGATCTTCATAAGTGATTTCACTCATCACGTTGAGTTTTTCAAGAGGGCCGGAGTAATTTTTGTAAAGAATGCTTTTAACGATTTCAGATCCCTGAGAGAGGGGGCTTGTATTACCCTCGTTATGATACTCTCTAACCAACATGTCTTTGAAAAGAATGTATTCCTCTGGCGTTGGAGACACTGTTGTGATAAATCCAATCATTTTTTCTAAAAAAGGAAGAACTTTTTCATCATATCCTTTGACTCGCAGGGCGATACCATGACGGGAGGGAGTGAATAAAAAATCGAGACCGCCAAGAGCTGCTTCATAGGCTAAAGGGGTGAGTCTTTGTTTGATAATGGTACAGTATAGATCTGCAAGGGCAAGACTTTTGGGATCGGCTTCACACACATTCGGAGTGTGGATCACAAATTCCATGGCCATTTTTGGAATCAAGAAACGATCATCGGGAGTGGTGAAGAGCCTTCCCTTTTCTTCATCGATTGTGACAAAAGGTTTGGGAAGGGGAGAAAAAGCGACAATTTCTTTTTCACGCACACTCAGATTGTTGGGAATAAATCTATTGGGAAAGGGGAGTCCCACCTGATAATCAGGGGCAATTTTCTTCCATTCCTCGAGTGTTTGAGAAGAGATGGGAAGCAGAGCGTAAGACACCCCCATCCATAATTCCCGTTTCCAATTGGAATGTTCTAAGGGAGCAACGAGGGTATAACGGCAATGTTCTGGTATAAGAACGCTGAGAAGTTCATGGGTTATTTGGGGGTCAAATCGAGTGGGCATGATACTTTTTTGTGGGAAGGTCGTTAAATCCTCTTCAACGAGCATGTAGGCATATTCGGTGATCTCATCAAAAACATCTTTACGCGTTTGGAAAATGTAATTGAGTTTCGCAATCTGTTGAGCTTCGTCGTAGATGTAGCGAGGGATTCCAATGTGTCGTAGAGTAGAGATCGCTTGATGAGAAGCTGTGATCACTTCCTCTACCTTTGTGATTCCCTGATCTGTGAGATCGATTTGAAGATTTAAAAAAACCTGATTTTTCCCTGCTTGATATAAACCTGCGTTCAAACCGTAGGCTAATCCCTTTTTTTTGAGTTTAGCAAGCAACGAAAAGTCCCCTTCATGACCTAAAACATAGGAAATGAGTTGTTCTGCTTTAATTTCTTTATCCTCACCAAATTTTTGTGGTAATTCCCATGATAGCTCAAGGGCTTGTGACTCGTGAAGGGGTTCAACAGCGACGATTACGTCCTTAGTGATTGGCGAAAAGATCGGAATTTTGGATTCATAAAGAGAGACATCTCGTTGTTTGATCAAAGAAAAAGTTTCAACTACTTTAGTTTTGAGTTTTTCCAAAGGGAGGGGAGAGAGGACAACAAGATGCATCTTTTCAGCTGTATAGTGACTGTCAAACCAGTTGACAAGCTCTTCCCTTTGAATATGTTTGAGTGTTTCCTGATTGCCTATGTCAAATCTGTGAAAAGGGTGATCACGATTGGCCAGTTCTTTTTTAACATGGAGAATTCTCCAAAATTCAATAAGAATATTTTTAGAAAACTCTTGATCGATTGCTTTAAGTTCCCGGTCAACTCCTGAAGAATTGAAAAGGGGAGAAATAAAAAATTGAGAGAACCGATCAAGGGCTTGATCAAAGGCCTTTGCTTCAATGGAGAACATGTAGACCGTGCGGTCGGTCATGGTAAAGGCATTCCTTTTTCCTCCATGCGCATCCAAAAATCTGGAATATCCATTTTCATCAGGATACTTTTTCGTTCCCATAAAAAGCATATGTTCAACAAAATGAGCCATTCCTGGTCGCGCTTCAGGGTCATCCCATGTTCCCACTCCAACACTGAGCGCAGCTCCGGATTCAGTAGTGTCGGGGTCGGATATCAAGTAAGCCTCGAGGCCATTGTTTAACCGAATCTTTTCCGTCTGCCTGTTCTTAAGAACTGGAGTGAGAATGGCAAGCTCGGAACGGTCATCAACAAGCACATAATCGGCTGTAAAAAGAGCTTCTCCAGCTAAAGTTAAAACAACAAATAAGGCAAAAATGCTTTTTTTCATGATTTTTTCCTTTTGATTTTTTCATAGTCTCGTTTAACCAAACCCCAAATATAATCGGCCCGCACTTTTCGTTTGGCATGCCGGTTATGAGCTGTCTCAGCCCCAGGGAAATGATCCATATCAATTTCATTTCCAAAGCTGAGACGAATCCCATCACGGTGAGCAATCCGCCTTTCGCCTAACTCCCAATTGATGACATCAGGAGGGGGTAAGATATTATAAGTGTCGAGAGCTAATGGATAAAAATGAGCTCCCCTTTTTCCTTGAATTGCCATCAAGCGGAACATCTCGATACTATTGGGATCAAAAGAAGCCACTTCGACCTCTCCTTCTTGACCAGGGCGATCTCTCCCTCCACTTGGAGCCACATAGATGCATTTTCCACCGTCAGCTAAAAGTTGACTCATTCGTCTCATCACTCGTTGATTATGAAGCTGCTTTTCATGCTTCTTTTCGGGAGGATTATCGATATATCGCTTGGAATAGATACAAAGAAGATTGCGTCCCATACTAAAAGGAATGGCCAAAGGGTCATTAATCACCCGATCACCGGCTACAAAAATCATTTCGGAGGCAAGTTTGGAACAGATTTTCTCCAAAGAGATACTCATCAATTGAGGATCGACCTCTGTTTGATGATTGGCAAATAAAATCACGTTTTCTCCCTTTGCGAGCTGATCTTTCATTCTGTAAATCACGTCGACATTGTTGATGCAAGAGGTTTCCTCTTCAATGAGAGGGAGAAAAAAATCGATGCCAAATTGGTAATAGTCAAAGGGTTTTGTGATTTTTTCATGGTAAGGTTCAAATTGATAAGGATGTTTTACTTGTTCGATGACTTTTTCAACAAAAGTCACAAACACAGGATGATGTTTTTCAATACTTTCACCTGTTGCTACAAATGTTTCTCGCACACTTTCATAGAGCATCATGAACATCAGAAAGACATTTTCAGGAATTTTTTTATCGTCAAAAACTGTTTGCAAGTAATTTAAAAAGTCCATAGTTGATTATACTTCAATTAGTTGATGTGTTGTTGCCTGGTAGAATTTGAAATCATTGAGGTGAAGAAGATCTGATGTTTCGAATTCTATGGAAGCTTTGAATTTTTTCGCCAGTCTGGTCAAAAAATCTTTATCTACTGTGTTCATATAATCGTTTAAAGAGGTATGGGTAACCAAAATCACTTCAGTGATCTGTCGATGGCGGATTACTTTTTTCAATGCTCGCTCAATCTCGATCACCATGCTTTCGGGCGTTTTGACTCTTCCGCTTCCATGACAGTAAGGGCATGCTTCAAAAAGCGTTTGAGACAGGGATTCTCGACTTCGTTGCCTCGTCATTTCGATGAGTCCAAATTCGCTCATTCCCAAGATGGTGCATTTGGCTCCGTCCTCTTTCATGGCTTCTCTCAGACAATCAAGAACTTTTCTCTGATTTTTTCTGTAGCGCATATCGATGAAATCACAGATCACAAGCCCTCCTATATTTCGAATGCGAAGTTGCCTTGCGATTTCAGCGACCGCTTCCAAATTGGTTTTAACAAGAGTCTCCTCCACTCCTGTTTTGCCAGTTGTTCCACTCCTGCCTGAGTTTACATCGATGGTGCACATCGCCTCTGTTTGCTCAAAAATGAGGTATCCCCCGCTTGCTAACCAAACTTTTGGACGCATCGCTTTTTCGATTTCTTTTTCTACATTGAATCGTTCGAACATGGGAACAGTATCTCGGTAGTATTCAATACTTAACGGATGTTCTTCTGTATATTTTTTGACTTTTCCTTTAACGGTTTGAAAAATTGAATAGTCGTCGATCAAAATTCGATCAAATTTTTTGTCGATAGCTGTTAAAATGGAGCGGCTAATGATATCGGATTCTTGAAAAAGAAGCGTTGGTTTGATCGATTGATGAAATTTTTCGATGATTTTTTCCCATGTAGCAAGGAGCTCATGAGCTTCATCGATCAGTTGGTCACGAGAGGCAAGCTTGCTGGCTGTCCGACAAATCAATCCCATGTCGTGAGGCATTTCAAAGGCTCGGATCAATTTTTTGAGTTTTTCTCTTACGGCTCGATCCTCTATTTTGCGAGAGACTCCCCGGTGGGGTGAGTTGGGGAGGAGGACTAAGTATCGCCCTGCGATGGAAATATTTGAAGTAAGACGGGCCCCTTTGGTTCCAATGGGTTCCTTAACCACCTGGGCCAAAACGGGCTGATCGATTTTCATGATTTCATCGATATTGAGAGGGGTTTTCTGTTTTGTGTCGACGTTTTGGATGTCATAATCGAGATCGAAATCCATATCGAACATTTGTTCAAATTTCTTGGTGTTTTCGAGGATGTCGGACATGTGGATAAATCCATTTTCTCCCTCCCCAATATCGATAAAAGCCGATTGGATATTGTGAAGAATATGGGTCACTTTCCCTCGATAAATATTGCCTGTGATCTGCCTGGTTTTTTTTCTTTCGATCACAAGATCATAAAGAAGACCGTTTTTGAGGTGGGCATAACGAATCTCTTTTGATTCGACGCCCAGAAGAATTGCATTATCCATTTTAAAGTTCCTTTTTGACCTCCGAGCGGAGTTGAAAAAATGATTTAAGAGGTGTATTTTTATTTCTTTACTGGCAATTGTTATACACTTTTCTAGGGTTCCATACCAGTTAAAATCTTCTTTCCGTTAGTGTGCATTTTTCATACTTTATTCATTCTAAGAATCTGCGTATTGGGTTTGACTCCCTCATTTTCAGGAAGTCGGATCTTTTTCCTGGTCACAAATGAAAATGTAATGTAAATTACTTGGACATATGTTGGACGACCAGTTCTTAATTTATGTCGACCGTTTACAGAATGGTCATAAAGAAAAAATTGAACTTGAATTGGACCCGGCTTTTCTCGGAAAGATGGAATGGGGAGTCGAATTTCAGAAACCGGTGATCATTCAAGGTGAGTGCTATACGACGAAGGGAGAACTTCTTGTTCATCTTGAGATGAAAACAGAGGTGACTCTTCCCTGTGCAATTTGTAACGAACTGGTGAAGCATCCGATTCAGATACGAAACTTTTATTGTGTGGAGTCGCTGAATCGGATAAAAAACGGCACATTTAGTTTTAAAGAAATTGTGTGCGAGGAGATTTTGCTAGATGTCCCATTGACAACTGAGTGTAATGACAACTGTCCGAAGCGTGGGGAGCTTGCGAAGTATTTTTCGAAGGGTGGGGGTTCCCATCCTTTTTCAGAATTATAGCAGTTTAATATAAGGAAATGATCATGGCAGTTCCAAGAAATAGAAGTTCTAATGCTCGTAAAAATAATAAGCGTTCCCATCACGCAAAAAAGGCAGTGAATGCAATTCCCTGCCCTAACTGTGGAACATACAGAATTCCTCATCACATTTGTCCCTCTTGTGGTACCTATAGAAGCAGACAGTTCTTCAAACAAGAAGAAGAATAAAGCGTAAACAAATGTATACCCATTCCATGGCTTTGGACAGGTCTTGCTTTGGATCTTGCCTTGGGTTTTAACTTATCTTAATCCATTCACGGAGGTCGTTAAATCAGTGAATATAATAATAAATCCTTTAAAATATGCATCTCTTTTTCTATTAATTCTTTGTCCTCTGTTGGGAAAAGAAGATCACAGAGTCGAAAACCAACCAGCCGCCATTGAAGAGGCGATCACTCTTTCAAATCAAGGAATTTTGAAACGGAAAGACAATGGATTCATCTATTTGGATGTCTCAAATGAATTTATCACTGAAATCATTCCTCTTCTTGATCATGAAGGAATGCTGAGGGCAAGACCCACTGCATCTCGTTCAATAGGAGCGCATATCAGCGTTTTTCATGAAATGGAAGACATAACACCCAAAGAATTGGGTGAGGCATTTTCTTTTGAAGTCAAAGAAATTAGAAGTTTCACGCTCCACACAAGAGATGGTTTCAAGAAACTTTGGGTGATTGCTGTAAACTCTCCAGAACTAGAAAATTTACGCGAAAAATATGGTTATTCTCCCAAACTTAAAGGGTTTGATTATCATATCACTTTAGGGAAGCAGATGCCCTCTGCACCAGAAAACTGGGAAACGGTGGAGCACCTTTCTCCGTTCAATTTTTCCGATGAATCAACGGAAGGACTGTTTGCCGATGGAGATTTTGTGACAGTTGAACATCGTGAAATTCTCGCCACTGCAGCAAAAGTTGATGCTATTGGTCAACTTAAGCTCAAGGGAAATGGATTTGTTTACTTAGATGTAAACAATGCTTTCATCGATACAATTTGGGAACAATTGCCTCTTCAAGGGGAATTTGCTCCTATATCAACAAAACCAAAAAAAATGGGTGCTCATATCAGCGTTATTCATGAAGATGAAATGATTCAGCAAGAAATATGGAATCTTGCAGAAGCAGGAGAATGGTTCACTTTTGCAGTCAAAGAATTGCGTTATGTAGAAAGAAAAACTGCAAAAGGTGAAAGTCGTCTTTGGCTTCTAGCGGCCGATTCCCCAGCACTTGAAAGGCTGAGAATGCATTATGGATTGAAACCTAAGCTGAAAAATCATGATTTTCATATCACGATTGGCAGCGAGCAAACAGAATTTTCAGCGTTACTTGATGAAGATTACATGGATATCGGTGAATTTTTCGAATTTGAACCTGCAGCCGCGTGTGCTGCTTGACCTGCATTTTTGATACTTAAACAAATGTGAAGCATTCTGGATTGTGGGCGCCGACGCGCCAAAGTCTGGATGCTTCAAGTGATTGGAGATAATTCACCGCGGGTATAAATCCAGCGGCCATCAATTTTTTCGAAGAAACTTTTTTCAGTAAAAGAGATGTCTCTTTCATTTTGTTTTAAAATGGCTCGAAATGTCACGGTGCTTATAGGCTCTACTAGCTCGGTTTTAAGGATCTTGAGGTCATGGAAATCGACGATTTTACAGAACATTTCCAGTTCACTCCTCTTCAAATTTTTTTTGATATCAGGATGAGAAGTATCGATAATATAATCGACCTTTCCAAGAGCATAGCCGCTATAACGAGAACGCATCAATGTCAGAGCGTCTTTTGGCAACGTTCCCTCATGATAAGGCATGCAGCATTGTTGATAATCTTTTCCACTATGGCAGGGACATTTCATTTAACGATCTCCAAAATAGAACGAGCAGCTTCGGATGAAGCATTTTTTTTTGATAAAATCTGTTGCATTTTTTTACATCCTAAAAAAGCTTTCTCTCGTGCCGCAGAATGATGAATTAATTCATTGAGGGCTATCTGTATTTCTCGAATATTGAGTTCCTTATGAATAAATTCTGGAAACACAGTTTCCTTTGTGATGATATTGACCAAACTATAAGCTGGGAGCACAATGCGAAAAGCATAGCGTCCTAGAAAGTAGTTGAGGTGGGTGAGTCCATAGGTCACAACGGTGGGTGTATTTAGGAGGCCCAGCTCGAAAATCACCGTTCCGCAGGTTGCGATAGCAGTATGAGACTCACGCATGAGTTCATAACGGAATAGAGAGGGTACAAAGAAAATTTCTTTTCCCCAATGAAATCCGCTCTGTTTCACGATCTGTGTGATGAGGGGTTCTAACTTGGGGTTCGCAATTGAAAGAGCCACTTGTAGAGATTGATCCATCTGCTTGACGCTTTTAAGTTGAATAAGGAGATTATTTTCGATTTCACTTTTTCGGCTCCCCGGAAAAATCGACAAAATGGGTTTTTTTCCATCAAGGCCACATCGTTCTTTCCAATCGGAGACATAAGAGTGTTCCTCTATCGCTTGAATGAGGGGATGGCCTACATATTTCACAGGTAAAGTAGTATGAGCAAAATATTTTTTTTCAAAGGGGAGAATAGTGAGCAAAAGATCGAGCCGTTTAGCAAGCTCTTTAATGCGTCCTTTTCTCCACACCCAAATTGAGGGCGCCACATAGTGGACAATTTTCCCTGCGTATCCACCCTTTCGCAATGATTTTGCTAACTTCATATTGAAATCGGCATAGTCGATTAAAACCACCCCTTTAGGATTATCTCGAAGAATGCGTTTTTTTATCTTCTTGAGAGAGTTAAGAAGGCTGGGAAGTTTTTTTATAACTCCTGAGATTCCCATGACCTGGAACTCCTCAATTCCTCCCATAAGATCAAGACCTGCTTGCTCCATGTGTTCTCCCCCAATCCCATAAAGATGAATTTCTTTGTTTCTATCTCGGATTTTATTGAGTAATTCTCCACCCAAAACATCTCCACTTTTTTCTCCAGCAAAGAAGAAAAGACTATTTTTGGCTGGGGATAAAGATTGAGTTTTTTTTTTAATCAGAAATAGATTGCGCAGATAGGGGAACACTCCCGTCCCATAACCCAGGATGTTGACAAGATCTCCTAAACGGATAAAGTAAACAATTCCGATGCTTGCTCCAATAAGCGACATCCACCAAAACGATTTTCCAAGGTGGCTTTTCAAAGATTTTTCAGCTAACCACCATTGGACCCAAAAACGACTAGCAAAAAGAGTGAGGCCAAAAGATCCTACAAAGTGCCAAAGGAACGAAATTTTTTCCTTTTCAGTGCCAGACCAGGGAGGAATAGGCAAGCGCATCCAGGTAAAGCCCTGTATCAAAAAAAGCGCGATCACACACAAAAAAAGCAACATTAAAATTCCAAAAACAGTGCTTAGTCGTTTGGGCTTTTCCCTCATTAAATCGAGATTGCGCCAGGCGATGGTTCCATTCATTGTTTGAATCATTCCAACCGGAAACTGAAGCTGGATCAAAGAGTGAATGACCATGATGAAGTTGGCACAAAGTGATATTTTCCAAAAACTTTTGGGAACAACGCTCTCTTTCTTTTTTTCAGAAAGAAACCATTGAAGCAAAAATCTGAGGCCAAACAAGAAGGTGGCAATCAAGCCGAGGGGATAGAGGAAAGATCTCATAATTCTTCCCGAATTGTATACTTAAGTCGTTTTTTTCTCATCCATCGGACAACAAACATATCGATAATGGGACCGATAGATCGATTGAGAAAATTGTATTTGGTAGTTCCCTTCGTTCGTTCACGATGAGAGACGGCTACCTCTCGAACCTTATATCCCTCTAAAAGAAAAAGAGCAGGTAAAAATCTGTGCATTCCATGATACAACTTAATGTTATCCAAAGCAGATTTGCGATAAAGCTTGAGGGAACATCCAGTATCATGCATCCCATCTTTGCACAGTCTTCCACGGATTTGATTGGCCATTTTAGATATAACTTTTTTTCTCCAATGATCCCTCCGATCAACCCGCCATCCACACACGAGATCTGCTTCATCTATTTTAGCAATTAAAAGAGGGATATCAGCGGGATTATTCTGTCTATCTCCATCAAGTGTAATCACAAATTCTCCCGAAGCTTTTGCAAAGCCGGCGGCGAAAGCGCTTGATTGACCAAAATTTTTTACAAAACAAACGATCCGAAGAAAGGGCCTGTGAGTTGCAAGCCCTTTTAAAACGGTGAGAGTTTGATCGTCAGAGCCGTCATCGATGCAAATCACTTCGAAGGGAGAACCAATTTTTTTCATCACGGACTCTATTTCTTCGATGAGCACTTTGATATTTTCTTCTTCATTTTTCAGAGGGATGACAACAGAATACTTCATAATAATGCCCTAATCCAGTTAGCTCCCTCAGCAAATGTGGCGTCAGATGTCCCGTGCCCTTTATATCCAATTGATGGGGTGATGTTCATCTCAATGGTCAATTCTCGTGTCCGCTTTTCGTAGGCCACATCAGACAGAGTGCGGATAAATGCAAAACAAGCATCCGTAGATACTCTAACGTCCCGATTTCCTATGTAAAAACGGAGATGGCGCAAATGAAGGAGATCCTCCGATAATAAGGAAAGATCATATTTTTCCATCTCCTTTAAAAACAGTGGATTCTTTTTTCTTTGAAATTCCTCAATAGTCACAAGACGAGTGAGAGGCGCATACCCCAAAAGTGTCGAAAACCGTTTCTCTTTTGCAGCAATATGAGTGGCAATGAAACCCCCTCGCGACAATCCTCCAATCGCCATTTTGTTGGGATCTACAATCTTTTTGTCAATAAGGTTTCCAATGGTTTCTGATACCTTTTCAAAAAAAGGAAAAAGAAAATGCGAGTCCTTTTCTGCCCAATCGGCCCAGATATCCATTGCTTCATGCTTGTCAAATCCTTCTCCATGACCAGGAATCGTAAAAGAAAAGACACGTAGAGGATCCTCTTGAAGATGGAGAACAGGCGCATTAAAGGGGGCCAACTTTAAGCTCTCTTCCGCTGAAAGGGAGAAATAGAAAAAAGCGGGAAGAGGTCCTGCTTCCAAAGGAGGGCCAACAAAGGCATAAGTAATCATTTTTTTCTCTTATGTTTAGCGTTTTTCCAAAAATTATAGGTTTTAAAGAGATGAGGATTGATGAGAGAACGAAGTTTTAAAAATAACAAAGCAGGGGAAAATGCCGAGTTCGAAGTGAGTTTCAATTTAGGACGCCCCTTGGGATCTAGAGGAACAAGACGATACTGCATCAAGCAGATCGCATGGGTATCATGCCGAATACGGCGAGGAAAATGGGAGAAAGAGGCGAAAAGAAAATCATGAATTAGATTATAAGAAAGTTCGATGATAGAACCAAGGTGCATTTCTTCTCCTTTTTCTCTCTTTTCGCCAATTTTAAAATCGAGAATAGGAAAGATCAAACAAGCAGTTAAAAGGGAGCGGTCAAGAGTCCGCTTGTCTTTTTGATTCATCGAATCGGCAACTCGAAGATAGGCATAAATCAATTCACCGCTCTCTTGTTGAAGATACGAGGCAAGCTGGGGCAAAAGTATTTGAAGAATTTCAGATTCAACTAACAAACGGAAAAAGGGCTCCGACGCACCTGATTCAAGCATTCGAAAAATTTCTTCAAGCACTCTAGCTGAAGAGCTTTTGACAATTTCATCACGACAAGTATTTAATGCGACAAGAGTTTGATGCTCAGCGTGAAAACCAAAACGGGCTCGGAATTTTTGAAAACGAATCATCCGGACAGGATCTTGCTTAAAGCGAATCAGTGGGTCACCAATAGAACGCAAAAGATGATCTTTAAGATCAATGAATCCTCCTACATAGTCGATGATTTCGTGTTTCTGAGGGTCATAAAAAAGGCCATTTATGGTAAAATCTCTTCGAAGAACATCTTCTTCCTCGGTTCCCCAAATGTTGTCTCGAGTGATCAACTGTTCATCTTGAGTATCTCCCGCACGGAAAGTTGACACTTCAAGTACTTTTTTTCCAAATCTGACGTGAGCAAGACGAAACCTTCGTCCAATGAGGATGCAGTTAGTAAAAATATTTTTAATTTCTTCGGGACGAGCAGAGGTTGAGATATCGTAGTCTTTTGGTTTCTTGTTCATCAAGAGGTCCCGAACCCCCCCTCCTACGAGGTAGGCCGTGTGACCTGCTTGATGGAGCTTATCGAGCACGAAAAGAGCATTTTGGTCGATGAGATGGTTGCGGATATGATGATCTTTTGAGGTATAGATTTTTCGATTCACGATAATTTTTGATAATTTAATAGACATATGCTATAATACTGCATGTGAGTTATTTATTAGTAACCTTATTATAGATGGGTATAAAAACTTTACTTGAAAAATATTTTTTACATAACGCTTCGTAGCGAGGGAGATTGTAGGTTTTAGAAAAAAGCTCGGGAGAGAAATAGCAATGACTATAGAGCATTTTTTTTCCTCCGAAATCGAAAATTGCCTGTTCAGAGCTTGCAGTGAGTGAAGGGATTGAATGAGGAGAGCTGGGGATTCCATAGACACCGATGTTGATCAAGAACTCTTTGCTTTTCGAATGATGGGGCGCGAGGATTTGGGGGGTTTGAGTTGGACGTATCGGGCAGAGCCAGATGGGAAAAATCCCCGTTTTTTCATTGAGGTAGGTATAGGCCTCAAGGGCCTTGGAGGCAGGCGTATAAAAATCGTGAATAAAGAAAAAGTTTTCGGAAATCTCTCTCGGGACTTGATGCCAGACTTTATAAAGTCGTTTGCTCGATAGGGCCCATCCGAAAAGCAAGCGGAATAAAAAAGAGGGATGGGAAGTGGGCGTGAGTTTGGCTGCATTGCGGCCGATTTTAGAAAGCATTTTGGGGAGTTTCCATTTACAAATAACCTGCAAAATGGTGGAAGGGGACAAGAGAAAGCGTCCCATCCAAAAGGCCGCCCGATCGAAACGAAAGAGGTAGTCTTGAAGAGGCATATCACATTCGGCATGGAGATGATTTTTAGTGACTTCTGTCATCTGTTGGTGATACCATGGATCCCAATATTTTTTTTGATGGAAGGTGATTCCACTTTTAAAAATATCGACATACTGACCAGTGATTAGGACTGCCCAGTTGGGGGCTAAGACTCCTCCTTCGATGATAGAGGGGCGTTTCTCTTTTTTAAGGAGGTCGCGCATGGCAAGGATGAGCTCTTTGGGACTCTCGAAGCGGGAGAAATTGAGATGAACCCCTTTTGAGGCGGGAATGAGTTTGAGTGTGATGAGTGTGATGATAGCGAGTGTGCCGTATGAGCCGCTGACCCCGTAAAAGAGGTCGGGGTGATTGTCCGCTGAGGCTTTAAGCAGAGTGCCGTTAGCTAAAAGGAGCTCGTATTCAAGGCAAGTGTCATTGAATTGCCCGTACTGATGCGAGGTTGTTTCAAGAGCGGCCCCATTGATCGCTCCGCCGACTGTGATCGACTTAAATTCGGGAACAACAGGGGGGATAAGGTTGTAGTCGAGGGTGGCGGTGACGAGATCTCGCATGGTGACCTTGGGCTCTAAGGTCACAGTTCGAGCCTCCTTATCGATGGCGATCAAAGAGGAGAGGCGTTCGAGATCTAAAGCATTAGCGCTTTTTTTATATTCGGCATTGCGCAAAGTATGAGAATTTGAGGTGCCGAGGGAAAGCGAGCCTTGTTGGAAATGAGATGTAAGTAGCTTTTGGAGATGTTTAACATCCCGAGCATGATCATTTAAAGATTTAAATTGGGTCATATTGATGATAGTAGCAACACCGCTTACACTTTGCAATCCGTTCGAACGGCAAAATGAAACTGAGCGTTCTTTCATTGCTGAAAAAGTCGTGATTGTAGCTGTTCCCATTTTGACGTCTGGGGCTATGGCAGCTTTTGCGATTTTAGCCTTTTTGGAAGGGAGCGCGCTTGGATGGTTAATTCCTGTAGCAATCACTGGTGGGATTGCGACGGGTAGCGGTCTTTTTACTGGGGCTGTGTTTTCTGTGGCTTTTACCCGCCTTGCAAATCAAGAAAAGGACAAAAACACAGAAGAGAATTTTTCTGAATCAAAAGAGATCAAAACAGATGAACATGATCTTGATGAAGAGAGTGATTCAGAACGTTCAATGCACTTTCTTTCTCTCAGTTCTCAAGAAGAAGTCAGCGTTGACGAGGACGACGAAGATTTTTCTGATGAATTAAAAGAAAAACAAAATGAAGAACCCTCTTTCTCTTCGAGAGATGATCTTTTAGAAAAGAACGAAGCAGAAGTTTCTAAATCAAAACAAGTCGAATCAGATCAAGAGATTATTGATGAATCTGAAGAGCGCGAGGGTTCAGATCGCTCTCCTTTTCCCAGTGATCAAGAAAACAGGGACGGTGATGAGGGCGACGAAAATTTTAAAGAAAGCGATTCAAAAATCAATATTGCGAATGACAATAGTTTGAATGAATCAGAAGTGGAACAACAGGAAGAGCTTCTTGTGCTTCAAGCGATTGTTGACACAAAAGAAAAAATGGATGAGGTGAATGAAATGCTTTCTAACTCCTCAGAGGAAGTCACATTATCGAAAGTAGAGGAAACATCCTCTCTCTTTCCTTTTGATGTTTTTCAGAGATTTGTCGATTGGTGTTTTGGTGTTAAGTCGGAAGTGAATGAAAAGAAGGGCCTGCCGACACTGCAACAACTGCTTTCCCTTTTAAATAAAAAAATAAAGCTCTCTCCTAAATCACAAGATTTTCTTAATCTGATATGTATGGACTATCCTTTTCTGATGTCGGAGCGGCATTTTGCTTGGCTTGGCTCTATCAAGGGCATTGTAGAGTATGAAGACTTCCATTTGTATGAAGACTTCAGTTTGGAAGAAGATGAAATAAACAGTGAAAATGAGGACCCCGATTTTATTGAGCTGAAGCAGTGGATTTTAAATGCTTTTAGAGATAACTGGAAGGTATGCGCGCAAGGGTATCCAGAAGGGTTTATCGAAGACGCATTAATGAAACTTCAAACTTCTCAAACAACGCTCAATGCTAAGCTTAATCATACAGCTGCGATTGCAGCTCTTTATCCTTTCTTTTTACGTTTTTATTGTGTTCTCGGAGATCAAAGAAAAGCAATACTTTCTTGGTACAAAGAGAAAGCACGAGCAAAACTCTTGGAGAAATTTTCCTCTGATTCTGCTGAATTTGACGTGTTCGATACTCTTTATGAAGATATTTTTATTTTTTTAGATCGCTTCAATTGTCTTCTGGGAATTGAGGATTATGAAGGCAAAGCTTTTCTCGCTCATATCATTAGGCATTATGCTTTTGATGTTTTTCCCAATCTGATAGAAAAAGCAAAAAAAATCGAGATTCCGGAAAGCAGAAAAAAGAGATTGTTCGAATATCAGAAATATCATGCAGAGCTTCTTGAAAAACTTGAGGCTTATTCAGAAGAAAAGAGCACAGAAAAAGAGCTTTCGATTATAGCTCCTTTCAAACAATCTCTTGAGGCTTGGGGGGAGAGTTTAGAATTGCAACAAAGCCTACCTTTTGTCACGCTAGTGAGAAATCGTATATTCAGCAAGGAACTTTTTCCTTTTCTTGGGCATGTGGCGCATAGACTTTTCGAAACAGGGGATATTAAATTTGACAAAAAAGAAATAAGGAGCTACCTGGAGCGTCTTAAAGAAGTCCTTTTGTATGCCAAAGAAAAAAAAGATTATCTTGAACCAAAAGAACCTCTTTTTCTTCCTCATGAAAAAGTGAAAAAGTGTCTTAACAAAGAGGTGGAAGAATTTGGTCAATTGGTTGATAGTATGGCGGGCGATTTGGTTGCCATCACAAAAAAAATTTTTCTAAAAGATCTTCCTTTGGCAGCAAGTCTGAGTCAGCATAAAAAGCATTATCAAGAATTCCTTAATGATTTTGACCGAATAGTCGTTGCTTTTACTCAATTTTTGGCTGACACATTTGAAAAGTCTGTTCAAAGTCCCGGAGAGTATATTGTAAAAACATTCTTAATCTCAGATCAACTTTTGAAAGTTTTTCCTCATACAGAATCTCGCATTAAGCTTGTTCGGAAATTTTTGGATTTTTGTATGAGTTCTATCGAACAAGCAGGAATCAAAACGGATAAATTGAAAGAGTTTTTTTCTAATAAAATAGATGAAATGATGAAAACTATGGAAAAGATCGAATTTGACAAGAACCAGGAAGAAGCGCTACGCGTCATCCCTTTCCATGATTTAGTTTTTGTTCTTCTTGCCGTAATTTTCATGGCCAAACATTTACATCTCGTGCGTCCTTGGCTTGCGAAACACCAAAAGGCGATCATTCAGATTTTGATGGACAGTGGCGTTGATGAGATTACACAGAATGAAAAAGCCATCAAATCTGCACTTAAAACTTTTCTTGCTTTCATGAAGCCGCTCAACGGTCTCTTTCTTGGTGGTTATGTTGGAAAAAGTTCCGTTTTATCTGGATCAATTACTCTCCTGTGTTCTGGTTTAAAAAAATTAATGATAAGAGATGAAATCGAACGTTTGAAGAGGGCCAACAAGCCTATTCCTGCGCATCATGATGACTTGCTCACCGAGCATCAAAAAATCTTAGTTGATCTCATAGAGCCTGTAATAAAATTTTTATTATTAGGCCTGTTTGGTTCTGAGCCTCGTATGGGTTTTGGAGGTAAAGAAAAAAAAGCCTTTGGTCTCTTTGAGTCTCGATTCGTCAAGTTCTACCAAAATCTTTATGGATTTGATGTGCAAGCAATGACGAAGGATAAAGATGCCTTAAGAGCTCATATTCGAGAAAAATTCGAGACACTTCTCGATAATAAATCGAGCTAAGCCTTATATTTTGTGGCAGGAGAATCCAATCTAGATTTTTATGAAACGAGGAAGATCTGCCCTTTTTGGGACTGATGGAGTGCGTGGTCGGGCCAACCACCATCCGATGACTGTTGAGGTAGCCGTAGCTCTTGGGAAGGCTCTGGCGATGGTCCTTGAAAGAGAACCGGGGAAGAAGCGTGTTGTTGTCGGAAAGGATACGCGTCTGTCTTGTTATATGTTTGAAAATGCTTTGATTGCAGGTTTGACCTCCATGGGCGTAGAAACGCTGATGGTGGGGCCTCTTCCCACGCCAGGAGTTGCCTTTATTACGCGAGCCTACCGGGCCAACGCGGGAATCATGATCTCAGCTTCGCACAATCCCTTTCACGATAATGGAATCAAGATTTTTACCTCGGATGGATATAAGCTTCCTGATGAAGTGGAAGAGGAAATTGCTAAAATTGTCGCAACCAACGCTTTTTATAACATCAAAACAGACGCTCATAATGTGGGAAGGAACAAGCGGATCCATGATGCTGATGGACGCTATATTGAGTTTGCCAAAGCCACGTTCCCTAAGAAGCAGACTTTTGAGGGAATGAAAATTGTCCTTGATTGTGCCAATGGGGCGGCCCATCGTGTGGCTCCTCTTGTATTTCAAGAGCTGGGTGCGGATGTTTTAGTTTTTGGGAATGAACCTGATGGAATTAATATTAATGCAAACTGTGGGGCTCTCCACCCCTCTCTTGTTCAAAAGGAAGTGATTGAACATTCTGCTGACGTTGGAATCTCGCTTGATGGAGATGGAGATCGAGTAGTCATGGTTGATGAAAGAGGGCAAGTGGTTGACGGTGACACCATTTTAGCCATTTTGGCCCTTTATCTTCATGAAAGGGGAGAGCTTCCCAGGAACCGGGTGGTAGGAACTGTAATGACCAACTTGGGTGTGATTAAAACGCTTGAATGTAATGGCATTGAGGTGATCAGATCCCAGGTGGGAGATCGTTATGTTTTAAGTGAAATGCAAAAACATCAGGCCATCCTTGGTGGAGAACAAAGTGGTCATCTTGTTTTCTTGGATTATAACACAACGGGAGATGGAATTGTTTCGTCCTTGCAAGTGCTCAAAGTGATGAAAGAGACAGGTCGATCGCTTTCAGCGCTTTCTGCCACCATTGAAAAATATCCTCAATCGCTTGTCAATGTTCCTGTCGTTTCAAAACGTCCTCTTGAAGGAGTTGATTCGATTCAAAAGGAGATTCGCGAGGCAGAGGGTGCGCTTGGAGGCTGTGGACGGGTCTTGATCCGTTACTCGGGAACAGAACCTCTCTGTCGAGTTCTTGTCGAGGGTTCTGCAAAAATAGATGTGAACAAATTGGCAATCCGCCTTGCCAAGTTGATTGAAAAGGAGCTTGGGGAAAAATGTGTGGAATCTTTGGATACATAGGTCCTGCTGATGCGGTAACAAAAGTTCTTGAGGGGATCGCTAAACTTGAATATCGGGGTTACGACTCTGCTGGTTTTGCTGCCTTAGTGGATGGTCAGCTTGTTAGCTTAAAGCGAGCGGGTAAGGTGGCTGAACTTTTGGATGCTGTCAAAGAACATCGTTACAATTGCTCCTTGGCTATTTCTCACACACGATGGGCCACGCACGGAAAACCCTCAGAACTCAATGCACATCCCCATTTTGATCAGGCCAAAAAGCTCACGCTTGTTCATAACGGGATCATTGAGAATTATCAAGCATTGCGTGAACAACTCGAAAAAAAGGGAGTTGCTTTTGCCTCTGATACTGATACTGAAGTGATTTCTCAATTGATTGGGTATCATTATAAAGAAAATCTCCTTGAGGCTGTTCAAAAAACGCTTCCTCTCCTTAAAGGGGCTTTTGCGATCGCTGTAATCCATGAAAATCATCCCGATCAAATGATTTGCTGTGCAAAAGAAAGCCCATTGGCCATTGGTCTTGGACAAGGAGAAACCTTTGTCGCTTCTGACCCGGGAGCATTTGCCAAATACACCAAACGGGTAGTGTTTCTTTACGAATCGGAAATCGCCCTTGTGACCAATCATTCTTTTGAAGTATTTGATCAAAGTCAAGAGAGAATCGAAAAAGAATGGGAGGATCTTAGTGGTGAGGCTGCTGAGGTAAGCAAAGGAGGATTTGCTCATTATATGCTTAAAGAAATCTATGAGCAACCACAGACGATTTTAAATGCCATTCTCTCCCGTTATTCCGAAGAATATGGAACTGCGATCTTTGAGGAGCTGGCTCAAGCCGAAAAATTTCTTTTGGGTGTCAAACGGATCGTGGTGATTGCCTGTGGGACGGCCTGGCATGCAGGACTCATTGGTGGTTACATGATTGAAGAGCGGGCTGGGATCCCCGTTCAAGTGGAGATTTCGTCAGAATTCCGCTACAAGAACCCTATTGTAGAGAAAAATACCCTTGGAATTGCCATTAGCCAATCAGGGGAGACGGCAGATACCTTAGCAGCCATCCGTGAACTTAAAAGGAAAGGGGCAAGGGTGATTGGTGTGTGCAACGTTCAGGGTTCTTCTATGTCGCGCGAGGTCGATCATTGCCTGTTTCTTCGAGCAGGTCCAGAGATTGCCGTAGCGGCAACAAAGTCGTTTACAAGTAAACTGGCAGTTCTTTTTTTGTTGATGCTTCGTTTGGCTCGCATGCGTTCGATGAACCAACAAGAGGGCAGCCGCTTGATCGAATCAATCAATCGACTTCCTAGTCAAATCAAAGAAGTGTTAGCTATGGAAGGTCGGATCAAAGAGATTGCAAAAAAATACGCCCCTTACAATAACTTCTTTTTTTTGGGCCGTCGTTTGATGTACCCAACGGCTTTAGAGTCGGCGCTTAAACTTAAAGAGTGTGCTTACGTGAATGCTAATGGCTATCCGGCAGGGGAGATGAAACATGGGCCTATTGCATTGATCGATGAAAATTGTCCAACGGTAGCATTCACAGCAGATTCGACGACTTACGAAAAAATTCTTTCAAATTTGATGGAAGTTAAGGCGAGAAACGGGAGGGTGCTGGCTATTGCGGAAGAGGGGTCCATTGGAATTGAAGCGATTGTTGATGATGTGATTTTTGTTCCAAAGACGACCGAAGAATTGGCTCCAGTTTTATCAACGGTGGTTGGGCAATTATTTGGGTATTACGTAGCTTTCTATCGTGGCACTGAAATTGATCAACCGAGAAATTTAGCTAAGTCTGTAACCGTTGAGTGAAGCACTTATACTCAATTCTTGAAGTGGAATGGGTATACCTTACGCAAATTAGCGTCTATTTAAAATTTTCAAATAACTGTGAAAACAGGCTTTAACTTCTTTTAAAAAAGCACTCTCTCCTATAGAATAGATCGACTATGCCCACGAAAGCAAAAAAAATCGACCAATCGGGTTCCCTTTTAGGAGGAACTCTCCTCGTTGCTGGAACGGCCATTGGGGGAGGCATGCTTGCTCTTCCCGTCCTCACAGCTGACGGAGGTTTTTTTCCAAGTGTTTTCCTGTATCTCCTTTGTTGGCTTTTTATGGCTTCCACAGGTGTTCTTTTTGTTGAAATCTATCTCTGGAATCAAAAAGAAGTCAATATTGTCTCTATGGCAGGCTATACACTCGGCAAATGGGGCAAAGCGGTTGCCTGGATCGTCTATCTCTACCTCTTCTATTCTCTCTCCGTTGCTTATGTGGCCGGAGGAGGTAATGTGATCAATGATATTTTTGAAATTTTAATTCCTTGGGTTTCTCAATGGGTGGGACCTTGGGTCTTTGTTTTGATGTTTGCCCCTTTTGTATATGTTGGGGCCAAGGCGGTCGATAGAATCAATACTCTCTTTATGATGGGGCTTATTATCTCGTTTGTGATTTTTGTGATCCTTGGGATTTGCAACATTGATGCGCGTCTTTTGCAGCGCTCGAATCTTCCTATGGCTTTGCTTGCCACTCCCGTTCTTTTCACTTCTTTTGGTTTTCAAGGGGTGGTTCCAACGGTGACAACCTATCTAAACAGAAATCCAAAGCGTGCCCGTCTTGCTATTTTTATTGGAAGCGCCATTCCTTTTTTTGTGTATCTTCTTTGGCAGACTTTGATTTTGGGTCTTGTTCCTTTGGATCAACTTGAAAAAGCTCGGATGTTGGGACAGTCGGCTGTCTATCCTCTACGTTATATTCTCGATCTTCCCTGGCTTTTCCGAGTAGGAGAATTTTTTGCTTTCTTTGCGGTAGTCACTTCATTTTTGGGTGTGACGATCGGACTTCTTGATTTTTTGTCAGATGGCTTCAAAATTGAAAAAACGCCGCTTAGTCGATTCTTTCTTTGCTTATTGATCTATCTACCTCCTCTTGTCATGGCTACCAGCAGGCCTATGATTTTTTTAGATGCTCTCAATTATGCGGGGGGGTTCGGATGTGCTTTGCTATTAGGTCTTCTGCCTATTTTGATGGCATGGAGAGGACGTTACAAGAAAAAATTTAAAAATGAACAACTTCTTCCTGGGGGAAGAATTCTTCTTTTGCTTCTTCTTTTATTTATCGTGTTTGAGTTAATCGTAATGGTAATAAAACTTATAGAGTAGAGGAGCCGATCACTCGGACTCCCCCCTCGTTAGAACCCGCCGTGCCCAATTAAGGCAACGGGCTCA
>JAGRNW010000169.1 GCA_020440555.1 Chlamydiia bacterium | reverse complement strand
CTTTTTTATTACAGGGGGAAAGGGCTCTGCCCTCTCCCCCTATCCCCCCTCTCCTGGCAAGGGTTTTCCACCCTTGCAACCCGAGGGGAGGAGGTTAAGCTCCGCCTACTATAAATTTTAAAGAGGCCATTAAGCTTAACAATTCATTATACAGGTTTCCCATACA
Organism: Chlamydiia bacterium; assembly: GCA_020440555.1. Lineage (GTDB taxonomy): Bacteria > Chlamydiota > Chlamydiia > Chlamydiales > JAAKFR01 > JAGRNW01. Next base: position 422 of record JAGRNW010000169.1, on the reverse strand, counting down.
ACGTAAGTAGGTGGGCCGGATGGGGTCAATCTTTACCCGTTGATTTCCGATGTTGATTATCCCGTTTGTCTAAATCTACCGATGTTGATTTCCGTAATGATTTGGCATGATTACAAGAGAAAGTATTCCAAAGGATATGCCATCTATTCAATACAAGATGGGAGAATCAGAAGATTATGCAGAGCAGAGCGAGTTAATCTTATCCGCCGGTCTTGAAGAAGCTCCCTATATTAGATAATACAGGAGCATATCACTGCTACCAAAAGGGATTTTGCAATTCTCAAACTAAAATTATCTGAATATATATAAGAAATTTGTTTTAAAAAAACTTATGCTAAAAAAGCAGCAGCTGCTCCCGCAATTAATTTTTTGAACCCCAAGAAGAGACACGGATAATAAAAAACAAAAACAAACCCATTGGC
>JAGRNW010000168.1 GCA_020440555.1 Chlamydiia bacterium | reverse complement strand
TTACGAGTCTAAAAAGCACAAGAGGTGCAAGCAAACTCACTGAATCCGAGGGAGAAAAACCCAAAACTCAGGTTAAACAGTTTTTCGGCTGTTTCCGTTTTGATGCCAAAAACAGAGCAGAGACGGCGAATCGTTAAGTCCTTCTCTTGTAAAGAGAGATTCATCCATACGATTGCTCTAATCAAATCTCCAAGGATGGGATAATCCTCGGCTTCAAGACACTTATTCTCGATACGATTGAGAAGAGTTTCAATTTGTTCCGGTGTAAAATCAAGTCGTCCAGGAGCCTGCATGCAAAAATTTTACTTATGCGCACACTTTTTTCCAATCTTTTGCGAAGCCGGCTAATTCAGGATTTCCATTCCAGAGTAAAGTGTAGAGCTCTCTTGCCTCTATATGCTTTTCTGGCCAGAAGCGAAATTTTCCCTGTGAAAGGCGTTTAGTGCATAACCAAAACCCCTGACCATCATACACCAACATACGTATGGAGGAACAGCTTCGATTACGAAAGAGAAATAAAGCTCCACTAAGAGCCTGTTTAAAATCTTTTTAAGAGCAAGGCTATAAAAGCAAGAGCCACCATATTCAAGCTTGTATTAAGCT
>JAGRNW010000167.1 GCA_020440555.1 Chlamydiia bacterium | reverse complement strand
ATGCGGAGGCGCATCAATGACAATTTTTATGTCATGAAATCAATGTTGGGCAAATCTTCATTTTGATTGGGTATAGCCTTGCTCTTAAAAAGATTTTAAACAGGCTCTAAGAGAAGACGCTCCCTTGAAGAACGATCCACATTCCGCTGAATCACAAAACAAATTCCATAAAGAGTGATAAGTAACGATATTCCTCCTATACCAACGAAGACTCCCCCAAATGTTGTAGTAGTCACAACAACATTCATGATGGAAAAACTTATGGGGATTATACCTAAAATCCCAAGAATACCAATGGTGGTAATAGCGATGGCAATGGTGGCAATGACCCCCAAACAAACCACCTCTCTTGCTAAGATTCGTCCATTTGAAAAAACAAAATTTTCACTATTGGAACGCATTGCGAAATTTTTTAATTTTTCACCCAATTTTGAAAACACACTTTTCCTCCTTTATCATGCTGTGTTTCTGTTTTCCATAATACAGAAAAAATATTAAGATTTGTTTTAGATGAATGGATTACCTCGGGAAAGGTGAATTCTAGGTCTAAACCGAACACTTTATAAAGATTTTTTGAAATAATGGCGGTGACTTTAGTGGAGGTCA
>JAGRNW010000166.1 GCA_020440555.1 Chlamydiia bacterium | reverse complement strand
TGCAATTTTTTATATTAAAAAGCGCTAATAAGGAGATGCTGCTATATTCCGTCAACAAGTTTAAGTTATTTAGAAGTCAAGATAACCTCACCATTTTCTATGATGCCGAAAACAACAAAACCCACTACCGCTACGATGCTGACAAAAAGCTCACCTCCATTGAAGCTTTTCAGGATAATACTCTTTATCGCGTCGACCGCCTTACATGGGATCCGGCCACTGGTAACCTCACCCGCAAAACGGTTGAAGATCAAACCGGCACACCCATTCAGATCACAGAATACCAGTATGATCAGAACCAAAACCCTATCCTTGAAAGAGTGGGGGATGGAAAAGAGTGGCGTACCATCACACGCACCTACTCCGAAGATGGCTTCAACCTCAAACTCACAGAAACCGACCGTCCAGGGAAGCTCATTCGCTATACCTATGTTTCAGGCACCAATCTTCTCGCCTCCGAACTCATCTACCAAGACCAAATCATCTCCAAACGCACATTTCACACCTACGACAATTGCGCCATCTGCATCAAGACGATGAGATATTGTCAAAAGTTGTGTCTGGAGCTCTTAAGCATGTCCCCGAAAATTAATTTTATGCGGCCTGTTTTACCTC
>JAGRNW010000165.1 GCA_020440555.1 Chlamydiia bacterium | reverse complement strand
AAAATGGTCTTGAGTGAGATGTTCCTAGCCTTGTGATAAGTTAGGTAGGCTCGCACAAGGGTGAGATGCTCGGCTAAAGGAGTGCGTTGTTTGGCTGGTGAAAGTGCCAGCCGAAACTTGAGGTTGTCAGTCTCTCGTCCTCTATGATATTGCCCACCAGACATTTGGCCTTGAGCATCCGTCTTAAGTGGACATGACCTTCCTTCTGTTGGACGTATCGGAGGATGAGCAAAAGTAGCGATTTTGAGCGTCCCCCATAGGATTGGTTGGGTGGTACCCCAGGCAGGGATCGAACCTGCGACCACCCGCTTAGAAGGCGGATGCTCTATCCACTGAGCTACTGGGGCGTACGGTAGAACGCGTTTACGGGGTCCTTGGCGTCCCGTCGTTTCCAGGATTCGATAAGCGATTGCCGGTTCCTCGCCTGACCGCATTCCTGCCAGCACGATTCTACCGTACTCATCTCCCCCAGTAGCCGCGAAATGGCCGATTAGTGGGCATCGCTCGGCCGGTTCGCAGTGCGGCGAACCGGCATCCACCTGGCGTCCGGCCTACCTCCGCGCCGCCCGCGAGCCTTGGGAATCGGCGGATTAGGGGTTGCTGAACGCCTCTCCGGGCTCGATTACAACGAT
>JAGRNW010000164.1 GCA_020440555.1 Chlamydiia bacterium | reverse complement strand
AATATACGCAATTTCTTCCACAATCAATTTAAAACGTGGTTTTGACGAAGACGATCTTTACACAAACCTTTCTTGGTTATCCGCTGAGCAATCTAAAATTGAAGATCGCATCTTTTTTACGAATCAAAAACAAGTTCCACCCTCTTTATTTCTTTATGACGTTACCAGTTCATATCTGGAAGGCGAGCACAATGAGCTCGCGGAGTGGGGTTACAACAGAGACAAAAAAAAGGGCAAACAGCAAATCGTTATAGGTCTTTTAACAAGTGACGATGGAACTCCCATAACGACAGAAGTATTCAAGGGAAACACCCAAGATCCGGCCTCGCTCCAATCGCAAATCCAAAAATGCAAAGAACGTTTTCACTGTCAACATGTGACCTTTGTAGGAGACAGAGGGATGATTAAAAGTGGGCAAATTAAACAATTAGAAAAACATGGCTTTCATTACATTACCGCAATAACCAAGGTACAAATACAGACTCTTATCAAGAAAAACATTTTACAATATAACCTGTTTGATGACCAACTGCTCGAAATAGAGGATGACGGTATAAGATACATCATACGTCGCAACCCCGTACGCGCAGAGGAACTTTCTAAAACACGTTCTAACAAGCAAACAAGTATCGAAAAGCTGGTAATCACCCAAAATACATACCTGGCAACTCATCCCAGAGCAAAAGTATACTCAGGCGGATTTAGTTTGAGAAGATTTTTGAAAATAGCGTGATTTTTTTTCACATTTATGGCAAAAATTCT
>JAGRNW010000163.1 GCA_020440555.1 Chlamydiia bacterium | reverse complement strand
GGGATTGTCAGACGAAGTAAATGGCCAAGGGCCCTTTACGAGTCTAAAAAGCACAAGAGGTGCAAGCAAACTCACTGTAAAACGAATTGTTTTTCCTTTGGCATCTTCAAAAATACATTCTAAAAAATTCACTTTTAAATCGTAGTTCGCATCATTTAATGGGACTCCGTTAGCAAAATGGAAGGTCCACTTAGAGCCATCAACAGGTGTGACCACATGCCCTTCCATGTCGACACCTTCTAACCATTTAAATAAAAAAGAGTTGCCATCAGGCGTCACGTTGATAATATAACGGATGTTTAACTCTTCAAGAAATCGAATATGGGGACCATTGGCACTCAGTGCATCTTGAACAACGATCATTTTAAGATGTGGATGATCTTTTCTAAAATCTCGTAAAAGACGTTTAGCTGCGTTGCTCTCACAATCATTTTTTGTAGCCCCATCTTCTTTCGAAATAGGCTCCGGATATGAGGGGATCACCTCTTTCACATCGGGGTGTATAAGACACATCCCCAAAATTTGATGTTGGTATGTAATCGTCTCATCTCTGCGGTGCTTCTCACAACAATGCGCACAATGTATTTTGTTCGAGCTAAATACTCCCGTTCCATCAACAGCAAAAAGGTAATAGCCATCCAGAAGAGCATAGGATTCTAAGACTTTATTTCTCTGTATCATAGAGAAGACATCATTGAAACCCTTTCTTAACAAAAGAGGTTCTACTTCGTCGAGACGTTCTCTCATATAGGTGTCACTGGGTATTTCATCGACGCAGTAGAGGCTTTTGAGATTATGGCATCATACCTCATCGCGCCGGCTCTGATCAAACTGAAGTAAAGAGGGATACTTTCATCCAAAAACAGCTAGTCCGGACATCAAGCAGTCCGTGGTGGAGATTTTGTTCTTTTGCGAGAAACAGTGTTCAGCTGACCGAAAAACCTTTTTGACCTTGTGTAGAAGGTTTTTTGTACATAGATGTTTTTTTTCTTTGGACCATGTTCCGCCCATACACCCTCACAAATTGTGTTGAGAAATGCTTGTAGAGGCATTTTAACGGTAGAGTAAGGAGGGCCTTTGTAGCCCTCCTTACTCTACCGACTCTGTGTTTAAAAATGCCACGAAACCTTATTG
>JAGRNW010000162.1 GCA_020440555.1 Chlamydiia bacterium | reverse complement strand
TACACTATTTCCGCCCCATTGGCCATGTTAATTATTTTCTCGTTGATGCTATTGTTCTTTAAAAAGCTCTCCATGATAATCTCTCCCATGATTGTGGCCATGGTTTCTGTGATATCTACGATGGGTCTCCTTGTTATTTCAGGGAATACGGTTCACATCATGAGTTCAATGATACCTATTTTTATTATGCCGATAGCTGTTTTGGATGCCGTTCATATCTTGTCGGATTTTTTCGATAGTTATCAAAAAACGCGCGATCGCAAAAAAACAATTCTTCATGTTATGGATGCTCTTTTTGCTCCGATGCTTTATACATCCATCACGACTATCGCCGGTTTTGCATCCCTAGCCCTTACACCCAACCCACCAGTTCAAGTTTTCGGAACTTTTGTGGCCTTAGGCGTGGCCTTTGCTTGGATTTAGACAATTCTCTTTATCCCTTCATACATCATGCTTTTAAGTGATAAGTCTCTTGCTAACTTTGGACTCAAACAATCTGGGAAAATTCATAAAGTTGGTCTTATTGATCAATTTCTCGGTTGGACAGGGCACGTAACTTACAAACACCCGAAATTTATTTTATCAATTGTTGGCATCATCAGTTTGATTTCATTTTATGGGATTAGCAAAATCGTTATCAATGACAACCCTACACGATGGTTTGCTAAAACTCACCCCATCAGAATCGCCGATAAAGTGATGAATAAGCACCTTGCAGGAACTTATATGGGCTATCTTTCTCTTCAGCCTAAGCCTGAAGAAAAAGTTTCAGATGAATATTTAGATTCCTTAGTCAAACGAGCAGAATCAATTTTCACTCCAGAGCAATTGCAATCTGAAGCAGCTCAAAATCTCTTAAAAACACTCAAAACTCAAATCATCACTGTGGGCAAAAATAGTAATAACCGCGATGATCTTCTCATGAAAATGGGGGATTATCTTGAAGAACAAATCGACAATGCTTCTAGTAATGAAGAAGAACTGTGGGATAAAGTTATCAGTGCTTTTGATGCTTACCGAACAGAACTTCAAATATTCAAAAAGCCTGAGGTCCTTCACTATATGGAAGGGCTTCAAAATCACCTCAATCAATTAAAAACCGTCGGAAAAACAAGTTCCCTCGTTGAAATTGTCAAAACAGTTCACCGCGAACTCTTTG
>JAGRNW010000161.1 GCA_020440555.1 Chlamydiia bacterium | reverse complement strand
CCTGGGGTGAGACAAACCAACGACAGGAAGGCGAATGCAACCTGAAATCTTCCCCTATTTTTTTGTGTAATTCAGCGATGTAATTTTTTCTGCCATTAAAAAAATCTTGACCATTCAGTGGAATATAGCCGAAAATTCTTTTCTTGTTTGGAGGAGCTGTGGCAAGAGAAAGGAGAACAAGAGGAGAGCGTCCTGGGGATCTACGACAGGAGATACATCGTGTGCGCATTGCACGGAACCATCTAAAAGATGTTTGTCGCGAAAAAACAGCAATGAATAAAAAAATCAGGGATAGAAATGTTGAGCTCTCTGAGAGTCGCGACAAATGGAAAAACAAGAGCAAGGAGCTCGAAAATCAGCTAAGAGCAACCCAAGAAGAAATGGGGCGCGAGCGAATACGAGCCGATCAAGAGCGCGAACGGGCGGATAAATTGCAAGGTGAGATTGAGACAATTTTGAAAAAAAAATCAAGAACTTACGCATTTAATCCCTCAAGTTGGGAAAAAAGCTCCTCGTAGCTGGTATCCCGTCCTGATTATTGTCATGTGCATACGACTCATTTTGCAGGCAGCAGTTTCATTTCGCGCAGCTTCCAAAGCCATACACATTGCTTTCTCAAACTTCCCGGCTATAAAAAACCAAGCAATCCCTGGGTATAAGAGCGTCCGAAGATGGCTGACTCGTATAGGGCTGTACAAGTTAAACTGTCTAAAAGAGCAAGGAACGGATTGGGCACTAATCATTGACAACTCAATTCAGCTCGGTGTGCATAAGTGTTTAGTAATCCTTGGACTCAGATTGAGCAAGCTTCCTAAACGAGCATTGACCTTCGAGGATATGGATGTGTTGGCAATTGAGATTCATGAGAATACAGATGCGAAGAGCATTTGCGAATCGCTCAAGAAGGCACAAAAAAGAGTGGGGCAAGTCAGGATGGTATGCGCCGATGACGGCCCGGATCTGCGCAGAGGATTAAACATGTTCTGCAAAGAATATAATATAGGCCGAGTCCTTGATGTCACTCACAAGATTGGCACGTTTCTAAAGAAGTTTTTAGAAAAAGATGCTCCTTGGGGAGCATTTACTGCTGCAGCAGCAGAAGCAAAGCGTAAAATGCAACAGACACCAGCTGCGCATCTTGCGCCTCCTAACCAAAGGACAAAATCTCGATTTTTGAATATCGAAATACTTGCATGTTGGGGAAGCAATGTTGCGATAGCTTTAAAAAACCCCAAACATCCTGATAAAGAGTTGCTTGAAAAATATTGTGGTTGGGTACGTCGATACGAAACATTGATTGAGCAACTTAGTCAAATGGTGCTTATCAGTCAAAAAGTCAGGCAACATATTCGAGAGCATGGTCTGAGTAAGAATACAGGCGATCAGATTGAAAAAATATTAGAAGATGTCATTGATCCATTAGCAGTTAAC
>JAGRNW010000160.1 GCA_020440555.1 Chlamydiia bacterium | reverse complement strand
GGACCAGTAACAGAGACAGGAGCAAATCTGACTTTGATGCGCTTAATTGATGAGGAGTACACAAGGCATCCTGTGTATGGCCGTAGGAGAATGACTGCTTATCTGCAGCGGCTAGGTCATCAAGTGAATTCCAAACGGATTCGACGATTGATGCAGCTCATGGGATTAGAGGCTATCTATCCAAAGCCAAACCTATCCAAGAGGCATCCAGAGAACACAATTTATCCCTATTTGCTTCGGAACTGTACCATTGATAGGCCGTATCAAGTGTGGTCTGCAGATATCACCTATATTAGGATGGCTAAAGGGTTTGTTTACCTCACAGCCATCATTGATTGGTTCAGCAGATATGTACTTTCCTGGCGTTTATCAAATACGCTGGACTCTTATTTTTGTGTGGAAGCTCTCAAGGATGCTCTTGCAACAGGCCGACCTGAAATATTCAACACAGATCAGGGTGTACAATATACAAGCAGTGACTTCGTAAATGTATTGGTTAATGCTGAGATACAGATCAGTATGGATGGTAAAGGGAGAGCATTGGATAATGTCTTTGTTGAGCGCCTATGGCGAACGGTGAAATATGAGCATATCTACCTGCATGAATACGAAACAGTAGTTTATTCTAGCTGTTCAGTTGTCCGGCAAATGGGGACTACCTTAAATTTTGCATCTATTTTTAGTGAAGTGCCACAAAAACTTCGCGGCGCAGGAAGCTCTTTGTACGCTCTTTTTAAACAAATTTCGGCCTCTCTGGGAATAGCTTTTTCAACAATGGCTCTAACCATTGCTATGAAATTCAAAGGCATTTCAACTTTAAAAACAAATTCTCCAAAGGACCTCTTTTACTTACCCTTGATTCTTTTAGGAGCAATTCCCCTTTTAGCTCTTTTATGTTGCTTTTTTATCGATAATAAACGAGCTCTTCAGTTCACAAAGTCTCAAGACCATCTTGAGAAGGCAAAAAACTGAGATTTCCAAGTGATCGAAAATATAGAGAAAAACTTATCAAATTAATTTTCTAATGTCATATACCCTGCAGACAACCTTCATTATCTTGTCTAAAATTGTTCATTTCTTCTAACATGACCGATTCTAGTCTAATCCGGATTAGCTCAGCGGTAGAGCAGTGGACTGTTAATCCATTGGTCGCTGGTTCGAATCCAGCATCCGGAGATTCTCTCTTCTCTCCATAAATAGCTCTGGTTTAATGAACTTAAACACCAGAGGCATTTATGACCAATTTTCCACAACAGCAGTTTTTCCGCATTTTTTACGCAAATGATCTGAATCAGTCAGAACAACTTGCATGCAAAATGCTATCCCCATTTTCATACCGAATTGCATCAACTTTTTCTTCAAATGCGGAAAAAATGCGTAAAAACATCACTTGCGATGATCAAATAGCACTGGCTAGCAAGAGTCAGAACAACTAGGAACACAGGGAAAACGCATTAAAATTTAGGATATAATTTTTGCCAGGTAGCTCTCATCCCAACCTGCTCTAAGCCTCTTAC
>JAGRNW010000015.1 GCA_020440555.1 Chlamydiia bacterium | reverse complement strand
GTTTGTATTCCTCAATCCACGCTCTCTGAGCCTCTTCATTAACCTTTCCAGGTATGACCGAAGGCTTTTTGTACGAGAAGGCATGTAATCGCAGCCAGCTCGTCATGCCGGATACCGTATAATCCACGTCAAATTGAACCTTCACATAAGCTACGATATCTTTTACATACAAATACGTATGTTCTTTTAGATGGATCTCAAGCTGCTCAGCTTGCTCCTTGGAGAGCTTTTCTTGAGAACCGCCATTTGCTGGTTTCAGTTTTTTGCTCGCAGCATACTCTTCTAGATGATTACGAACCGACACGTCAGTAATTAAAAGCACTTCTGCAATCTTCTCTGCCGACCATCCCTTATCATGGAGTAACACTGCTTTGATGCGATCGCAAACACGCTTATCACGCTCTTGCTTATGTTGACGCTTGAGTTCTTGTTTTTCTTGTTCACTCAGAAAATTCATGCACAGGATTCTCCCATCAATTGATTTTTTTTGGTATCAAAAAAATCTCAATTCACGAAGGGTATAAAATTAATTTTCGGGGACATGCTTAAGAGCTCCAGACACAACTTTTGACAATATCTCACGTTTGATCAAACGATTTTTAGATGTTTTGCGTAAGGTGAGTATCTAATTCTGCTAGTTTTTTCTCATTTTCAGCGATTTTTTTCTCCCACTTCAAAAATTGATCTCTTTGTTTGTTTGTGAATCCTGATCCTGCTGGGGTTTTATGTACAGAAATTATAGACATAATCGCAGTTCCAAGCAGTCCTGCACCTCCGACTCCACCCGCAGCAGTCATTGCATAAGACAACCCGCTCCAAGCGCCTGAAATCGCTGTATTCATCGCAGACATAAAGTGAGGTGCCCAAGCAGCGTGCCCTCCAATTAGAGCAAAGCTTCCCCCAACTCCTGTGAGAAACAGAGCAACTTCTGTGAAAAATAGAGTTGCAAGGAAAAGCGCTGTGATCACTTCGTAAATGACGATGTGCTTTTTAACATGATTTTTAACTGCCTCTGGAGCACGCTTAACTCCATCTACTATTTTATTTAATACTTCACCCATTGTTAGTCTCCTAATATATTACTATTGTTTTGTTTCCATTTAAATGGAAACATTTTAATTTTAATTTTTTATTAATTCTAGGTGAGTGAGTTATAGAGTTATAGAGGAGAGTTATTGATTCAACGTTGACCACAGATGGTCAATGAGAACGAGTATGAACTCTGATAAAGAAAGGTGAGGCGATAGTGAGCTCATAAAATTTTATCTGCTCTTTGGCTAAATTTGTCAGTTTGCTAACCTTTCTATGTAACTTACCTTATGCAAAAAATCTGTTTACAAAAAAATGTTGACCAACCGACCTTAGATCACTTTTGGGCAACTCGCAAAGAGCTTCATGACTTGTCTTCATTTTGTCTCTCGCAAACAGATTTTTCATGTAGGATAAATCTATAAAATAGGCCGCTTATGAAAAAAATAATTTTTATTCTTTGTGTCGTTACTTGTTCTTTTCTTGGTGGAGCCTTGCCCGATAGGGTTCCTGATACTCTTGGGCCTTCAGTTGGGCTGGGTAGTTTGCCTTATCAAGGGTTTGAAAAAGAACCCAGAGACATTGTAGTCAATAACCGGGTTCTCCTCAAGACGGGAGATAGAATCCTCACCGTGATGGATGTGGTGAAGAGAATGGATCTTGTTTTCTACCGTCGCTTTCCAGAATTGGCCAATTCCATCCCTGCGCGTTACCAATTTTATCAAGTCAACTGGGAACATATGCTGAATGCCTGCATTGATGATCAACTCATTTTGTCTGACGCCGAGGAGAAAAAAGTTGAGGTAACCGATGGTGAGATACGTGAGGAATTAGAGAATCTTTTTGGACCTGATGTAGTTTTAAATCTTGATCGCATGGGCCTTACTTTTGAAGAGGCATGGAATATTGTTAAAACAGATATAACTGTCCGTCGAATGAATGGCATGATGGTCAGGATTAAAGCGATTCGGGATGTGAAGCCTAAGGCAATCAAAGCAGCCTACAGCGAGCTTGTTAATGCTCATTCCATTGATGATAACTGGCGTTATCGGGTCCTTTCTGTCCGTTCAGATAATAGCGACAAATGCAAAAATGTTACACATCTTGCCATTGATCTTCTCGAAAAAGGGGGAATTACCTTTGAAGAGCTCCCTTCGAAGCTTGAAGAAGAAATGGGAGCCCTCGATGACGCAGTGATCATCAAACTGAGTTCAACCTATGAGGTAGCTGGAAAGGATCTGTCCCTCTCTCATCAAGCCATTTTACAGTCTCTGGCTATTGGTGGTCATAGCGGTTCCATTGTTCAGTCGACAAAAAAAGAAGATGAAGCTCTTTCACGCATCTTTTTTTTAGAAGATCACAGTAAAATCGAACCCATCTCTTTTGAAGATGCAGAAGCTGAAATTCAAACCGCTCTCACTCAAAAAGCTATTGAGAAATTTCAAGCTGAATATGTGACGAAGCTACGTAAACAATTTTATATTGATGGATCTTACTTAAATCGAATTTTACCCGAAGGCTTTATCCCTTTTGTCATGCGATGATCAAAGCTGTACGCTCCTTAGGGCAAAATTTTTTAATCGATCCCTTGATCATTTCTGCTATTATCGGAGTGATCAATCCAGTTCCCGATGATACCATTTTAGAAATTGGACCTGGCTTAGGGGCTTGGACTGCCCCCCTTCTTGCATCAGGGGCGGACGTGATTGCCATTGAAAAAGACCGTCGATTAATTCCTATGCTCCAAAAACAATTTCCCAAACTTCACTTAATTGAGGGAGATATTTTGGAAATTTTACTTGATGATATTTTGCCCGATGGAAACAAGTGCAAGGTTGTTGGTAATCTTCCTTACAAAATCACAACACCAATTTTAACCCATCTTTTGTCTAAGAATCATCTCTTTTCATCGTTTACTTTGATGGTTCAAAAGGAGGTGGCTCAAAGAATAACTGCCACACCAGGAACTCCTCATATGGGAACTCTTTCCTATTTCATTCATCGATTTGCAGAAGCGAAAATGATTTTCACCATTCCTAAAAGGGCTTCTTCTCCAGAGCCCAAGGTTGATTCAGCACTTGTTCAAATTAAACTTCGTCAAAACAATCGTCAATATCATAAAGATGTATTTAATCTTGTGAAAATTGCCTATGGGCAAAGACGAAAAATGTTGCGTTCCTCATTAAAAAGAATCATTCCACCTCAACAAATTGAAAATCTTTTGGCTCGACTGTCTCTTCCTGGAACAGCTCGTCCTCAGGATCTATCTCTCGAACATTTTGATTTAATTTGCCAACAGAGGGAATTGCAAAGCCAAAAACTAGAGAATTTATTGGAAAATGTATAGGAGATCGAAAACAAACAAATTGAAATTAAGAAACTTATGACAAAATCATCTTACGTAAAAAAGCACATCACGCTATCTATCAGAACCTGTCTTCAAACTCAAAATTGGCGTCTTTTTAACTGTGAAGACAGGTTCTAAAAACAACACTCAAATCCTCAACGTTTAGAGTATTGAAAACTTTTACGGGCTCCTGCTCGACCGTACTTTTTCCGCTCCCTCTTACGGGGATCACGAGTCATATAACCAACCGATTTAAATTCTCTAAGATAACTCTCGTTTTCCTGAACAAGGGCCCTAGAAAGACCAAGGCGAGTTGCAATTGCCTGCCCCTCTTTACCGCCACCGCTGACACGAATCACAAGATCATAATCTTTCTCTTTTTCAACCATCGACAAAGGAGCTAGAATCGAAGATCGCTGCACCTCAAGAGGAAAGTATTCTTCAAAAGGACGATCATTCACGTTAATTTTTCCTGAACCTGGACGAAGACGAACTGACGACACTGCCGTTTTGCGACGCCCTGTTCCCACCTTTTCCTTAATCTGTTTTGCCACAGTCTCCTCCTTTTCAGTTAAATATTCACTTTGATTGGTTGTTGCGCCTCATGCGGATGTTCCGACCCTGCAAAAATTCGCAACTTTTTCAATTGTTTGCGACCTAAGCGCGTTCGAGGCATCATTCCTTTTACCGCATGCCACAACACGTAGGTTGGTTTCTTGGCCATCATCTCACGGTAGGGAGTCTCTCGCAAACCACCAATCCAACCCGTATAACGACGATAAACTTTGTTAGCATCTTTTGTCCCACTCACTCGAATTTTTTCAGCGTTGAGAACAACCACACCATCTCCTGTGTCAACATGAGGAGTGTAGGTCGGCTTATGCTTTCCACGCAAGACGTTGGCAATCTCCGAAGCTAACCTCCCTAAAGTTTTTCCCTCTGCATCAAAAAGAAACCACTCGGACTCCACCTCTTCCTTCTTTACCATCGTACATTTATGATTGCGGCTCAGCTTCATCTTTTAGTCTTCCTAAATTGAGTTATCAGGAGGAGATCATAAAAGATAATCCTTTTTTTGCACATCTAAAATAAAACTTATATTTTTCTTGTTGTCTCCTGAGTGGTCTGGTAACGCTCAATGATTTCTTTTTCTTTGTTTCGAATCACATAAATACTGAAGAGAACAGAAAGCAGAAAGAGGACGGTCAATCCATGGAGGATTTTATATTGTAATTTTTTTTTCGACTTAAATCCCTCCGCTGTTCGGTAAATCGCTACCCCCGTTAAAATATCGCAAACGATAAGAAGAACGGCAAAAGTGATTTTCATATGAAACCATCCAGCTAATAAATCAACTGAAGTTAAAAAAAGAAGAACCATTCCAAAAAAGATGGACAGACACATTGAGGGAAGATCGACAAATTGGTACATCTTCCTTGCCATTTCAATGAATTTTGCTTGGGCCTCCTCCGGCTCCCTTGAAATATTTGCCAAAAGCCTTGTAAGACTAAGAAGTGATCCCATCCAGCAAAACACAAAAAAGACATGTAAAAGTTTTAATATTCCCACAGCTACAGTTGAAAATAAGAAGCTATTGAAATAAGATAGTCGCTTTTAAAATTCAAGAATGTTCTGCTTATGCAAACCTTTTATATGCGTACCTACGGGTGTCAAATGAATGAACTCGATACCGAAACAATGGCGGGAATTTTAGAAAAAAGGGGGCTTGTCCAGGTCGAAGATGAAAATCAAGCCGACCTCCTTATTTTTAATACTTGCTCCATCCGAGATCTGGCTGAACGAAAGGCTATGGGAAAAATTGGACAAATTTGCCGAGGAAAAAAACGTGAAAAAATTATTGGCGTGACAGGATGTATGGCCAATGCAAAAAAAGAAGCTCTATTTCGGAATCTCCCTCATATTGATTTTGTCTTGGGAACCAATAATATTCATGACCTTGAACATGTTCTCGATGAAATCCTAGCTACAGGAGAAAAACAAATTCGGATTGATGATCAATTCTCAAAAGAGCTCGACTACCGAATTGCAAAACGACAAGATAAATACAAGGCCTATATTTCGATCATACGGGGATGTGATAAATTTTGTACCTACTGTGTTGTCCCCTATACGCGAGGTCCTGAAGTTTCAAGAGATCCTGAGAAGATAATCGAAGAAGCAAAAGAACTTGTTGATCAGGGATATCAGGAAATCACCTTGCTGGGTCAAAATGTCAACAGTTATGGAAAAGATCAACCCGATTGGAATTGCCTTTTCCACGATCTTCTCTACAGACTCGACAAAATTGAAGGTCTTAAAAGGGTACGTTTTTTAACCAGCCATCCTGTCGATATCACACGAGAGCTGATGGAAGCAATTGGATCTCTCCCTTCTCTCTGTGAACATGTGCATTTTCCCTTGCAGGCGGGTTCTTCTCGTATTTTAAAGAAGATGCATCGGATTTACACCAAAGAAGAATATATGGAAAAAGTGATCCTTCTAAAAGAGCTTGTGCCGGGAGTGGCCTTGGGAACGGATATGATCATTGGTTTTCCAACAGAAACTGAAGAAGAGTTTCAAGAAACTTTGGACGCCATGAAAGAGATCCGTTATGATAACGGATTTTTTTACACCTATTCTCCCAGAAAAGGGACCCCTGCAAAAAGATGGGCTGATGATATTCCTGAGGAGGTGAAACATGAACGCCATCAAAGAGTATTGGCTTTACATAACGAGATCGCGGGAGAAAAAATGCGAGAAAAACTGGGAGAAACCGTTGAAGTTTTGGTTGAGAAAAGGAGTTCTAAAGATGAGAGGTACCTACGAGGCCTCACGCGCTGTTGGCGTCATGTTCTGTTTGAAGGAGATGACAATTTGATCGGACAATTAATCAATGTGACCCTGCATAGCCTATCTCATCACACATTTATCGGGGATGTCAAAGCATTGCGCGAAAGTCTGCCTCATCCAACATCTTAACCCCCAATCTTTTCGCCTTATCGTATTTCAATCCAGGATCCTCTCCCACAAGAACATAGTCTGTGGTTTTTGATACTGAACTCAAAACCTTTCCACCTCTTTCTTTGATCAATGATCTCGCTTGGTCCCTTGTATAATACTCCAGTCCCCCCGTCAAAACAAAGGTTTTACCTTTAAACACATGTTCTTCAAACCCCTTCACCTTCTGGGCCTCGGGTTCAACACCTAACTCAAGCAGCTGAGTGATTTCTTCTAGATGGGCCTGATCATTAAAAAAAGTCACGATTGATTCAGCCATCTTCTCCCCAATTCCCTCAATTTTCAAAAGTTCTTCCTCTTTCATCCGGGCTATTGTTTGGATATTTCCCCCCGTTTCGGCGAGAAGTTCGGCCGTTTCAATTCCCACAAAAGGAATCCCAATGGCATGGATGAATCTGCCAAGTGAGACTTTTTTCGATTTTTCGATGCTAGTGAGGAGATTTTTCACAGATTTCTCTTTGAAATTTGGAAGTTTGAACAAAGCATTGGCTTCAAGTCGATAAATATCTGAGAATGTTTTTACAAGCTCCAGACCAGCAAGGGATCTCACCACCTTTTCTCCCATGTGATCGATATCCATCCCCTGTTTGCTAACAAAAAAGATCAACCTTCGAAGCGATTGAGCTGGACAATTCAATGTGTTGGGACAACGGACAGCCACTTCCCCTTTTTTCCGCACTACCTCCGTTCCACAAGCGGGGCAATTTGTGATCATTTTCCAAGGCCGGCTCAATTTTGATCGCTTTTGCATGACCACAGACACCACCTTGGGGATCACATCTCCCCCCTTCTCAATCACCACTGTATCCCCCTTCCGAATCCCTTTTTTCTTGACTTCATCTTCATTATGAAGAGTAGCTCTAGAAATGGTACTCCCAGCTAAAGAAACGGGCTCCAACTCGGCCACCGGAGTGAGAACACCTGTACGTCCCACCTGAATAGTGATCTCATGAATCACCGTTTCCGCTTGCTCAGGAGCAAATTTGTAAGCGATCGCATAACGGTAGCTTTTTCCTGTAGCCCCCAATTTTTTTTGTGCCGCAAGATCGTCAACTTTCACCACAATTCCATCAATCTGATAAGGGAGAGTGCTACGTTTTTTTTCGATCCTTTTTGCAAAACACCAAATCTCATCAAAGTTTTTTGCAGAAGCTGTAGTCTCAATAACGGGAAGCCCATAACCTTTCATTGCTGTAAATGCATCCGATTGACTAACCAGAGGTTCAACTCCTTGGGCGATCGCATAAAAAAAAACAGCCAACTTCCGTTTGTCCACTTCCTTAGGATCTAGCAGTTTCAAAGCCCCCCCTGCTGCGTTTCGGGGATTGGCCCACAGATTTTCCCCTTTTTCTTCTTTTTCTATGTTAAAATGAACAAACACTTCAATGGGCATAAAAACCTCTCCCCTCACCTCAAGAAAAGGAGGAGGATCTCCTTTGAGCTGAAGAGGCAAGGAGAGAATTGTTTTAACATTGGCTGTCACGTCCTCTCCTTCTCGACCATTTCCCCTGGTAATCGCCTGAGCAAACAATCCATTTTTGTAGATCACCGAAAGGGCAATCCCATCCATTTTAAGCTCGCAAAAGTAGACCAAGCTTTGCTTGTGCAAGAGTTTTTCCATCCGTTTGAGATAATCTTTAATCTCTTCAGAAGAATAGCTGTTGGCCAGCGATAGCATGGGAATTTTGTGTTTGACTACAGGAAATTTCTCACTTACAGCTCCCCCTACTCGTTGGGTAGGAGAACCAGAATAGATCCACTCGGGGTGAACCTTCTCAATATGGGCGACCTCCTCGAGGAGCTGATCATATTCATAATCAGAAATAATGGGAGCATTTTCGACGTAATAACGTCGATTGTGTTCCCAAAGAGCTTCACAGAGTTCTAGATACTTTTTTTTATTGATTGACATCTGCTGCACAGCGAAATCCATAGGTTCCATTCATTGTGCCAGGATTGTT
Organism: Chlamydiia bacterium; assembly: GCA_020440555.1. Taxonomy (GTDB): domain Bacteria; phylum Chlamydiota; class Chlamydiia; order Chlamydiales; family JAAKFR01; genus JAGRNW01. The sequence goes on along the minus strand of JAGRNW010000015.1, from coordinate 16,433 downwards.
ACGATGACGATGGGAAATCCGCAAATCCTCTCTTAAACTTTTCCAGCACCCTCCTCGAAGAACTCGGTAGACACCTTGAAGAGGTCCCATTGGATTGTTCGGCTCCTGAGCCGAAGTTTCATAGTAATTATATCCATACCAATCTTGACACCACTCGTAAACATTTCCCACCATATCATAGAGACCATACCCATTGGGTGCGTAACTTTTGACGGGCGTCGTGTCTGAAGAAAAGAAATTGGCAGCACTCTTTTCGATCCCCTGTCCTGTTGGAAAAGGAGTTTGTTCTCTGCCCCCTCGACAAGCAATCTCCCACTCTGCCTCAGTAGGGAGTCGTTTGCCTACCCATTTAGCATAGGCCACGGCTCCATACCAAGTAACACCCACAACAGGATGTTTGGCATAACCCGATTCAATGGAAAGTTTACCTCCACTTCTTTTAATGCGAGACTCTTTAAGACGAATAATATCATTGTACTGAGCGTCCTTTTCTCCCCCCATAAACTCCAAAAAACGGACAAATTGTTCATTACTAACTGGATGTAAATCAATAGCAAATGAGTCCACGGTGATCTTATGACGGGGAGACTCATCCCGCGATCCTTCGTTGCTTCCCCTTTCGTAACATCCCGATGGGATAGTGACCATCTCCGTCAAAAGAGGAGTAATTTCTCTTCTCTCATTCGTTTCAGGATGATATTCAGTCACACGAGGTTCTCTTGAAATCATTTGACTCAGCTTTTGCTCATACAACTCATTTTTGAGCGGATTAGTTGGAACAGTCATTGCCAATACAGCGGATTTAGGTTCAACGGTCAGGAGGGCTGCAGGCGAAGGCTCCGGAGCCACCATCACAAGCTCAGATTCATTGAAAACCAAAGGAGGTTTAGGAGTTGAAAAAGGCATAGATTTTGGTACCTCTCGCTCAACCTCGATTTTACGCAATCCTTTCTCATCAAGTTTTTCGATGAGAGGCAACAGTTTTTGGGGGCGATCTGTTTTCTCCCTGTGTAAACAGTCTCTGATAAAAAAATCCCAATTGAGTTGATAGTCAGGTCTGAGCTTAGATGGAGGAGGGAAGACTCCTTCCGGAAATTCTCCCGCAATTAAATAGTAAGTAAGCACTCCAAAAGCATAGGTGTCCGTCTCAACTGTTTCAGCGGTAGGTCCTCTTCCCCTTTTTTGCTCTGGGGCCAAAAAAGCGAAGTTTTGCAAGAAAGAAAGAGTGAGTTTTGAAACTTTTGCCGTATCGATGGGAACAGCGAGATAGGGGGTCTTTTCATGATCATATGGGGCCTGCTGCAAAAGGGTGTCCGCTACCGCTTTAAATGAACGAGCACACCACACAGCAGACCCCACGATTTTAGAAAGACCAAAATCTGAGATTAGCACTTCAATGCCTGGCCTCCCCTTGCCGAGCAAGATATTGCTAAGTTTCAAAGAACGGTGCAAAATCGGATCATTTTCACCAAATTTTGCATGCGCGTAATCAAGAGCTGCAGCAATCTGAGATAAGACACTCACTAGCTCTTCTTCCCTCAGGGGTTCTTTCCTTCCTGCCATGTATTGCCCTAGATTGGTTGACTCCCCCAAAGAATCGACCACACAATCGGTTACAAGGAAAAAGACCCCCTCAGCATAAGAGACTGTGTGAATCTTCACAATATGGGGATGCTCAAGAGAGGCAAGACGGATAACTTCCTCTTCAAAACGGGTGACAAAATTCCGATCATGTGCTAACTCTTCGGGAAGAATTTTGAGAACATAGGGTTTTTTAATGAACCGATGTTCTGCCAAAACGCACATCCCTAAAGATCCCTGCCCTAAGGTTTTGATCACATTATAATCGCCAAGAACTTGTTGCTGCACAATCTAACCCCTTGCTTTTGTCTGTTCTAAAAACTTTCGCGCCGCCTCAATCGACCGACTATAGGGATACCACGTTTGCCATAAATCAATCAAATCTTCGGCAAGAACAGGTTGATGTAAAAAAATTGCCTCTTTAACATAAGGGTAGATCTCTTCTCTAGATAATTTCACCCGCCGTCTACAAACTTCTTCTAAATACCCAATCAAACAAGCTTCTCGTTTGTCTTCCTTAGCCAAATAAATCAGTACTTTGTATAAACTAGAGTCGTTTGGATCCAATTCTACCGCCCGTTCAAGCTTGAAAATTCCCTCCTTACGAAGCTCGACTCTCTCCTCCTCCAATCCGCTCGTCTGAGCTAAACGGATCAAAAGAATTCCTTGTGTCTTGCAGGCAAGCGAAGTTTCTTTGAAATAAGGGTATCCCTTATAAAATTCCTTAAAAAATCGATCATACATCCCAAGATTTGCATAGGCTGTAGATAATAAAAAATTTAAATGAATGTATTCCGGGTGCTCTTCCCCTATGAGGGCGTAATGATCACATAATTTTTTTGATAGACAGATTGGATTTCCTCCTCCCTCTTCCCTATATAATAATAAAGCTTCTTCATAAATTTTCTTCTCTTCTTCACACATGGCTGGCGCTTCGTGACTGAGAGAAGTACATTGAAGAGCTTGCAAAAAAGCCTTATATCCTCTGATGAGTTCCTGATCATGATAGTGAGCTTCCGCAAGATCACGATAAAGTATACCTTGCTGTTTTAAGGGTAAATTTTTATTTAATTCCTCAGTCAAGTTTAAAATTTTTTCTTTGTTTTTAGAAAAAGAGGCTTCTGGCTGCCCTAAGAGAAGAGGGTGGAGAAAAAAAATAAAAAGTAAAAAAAAATCTATCTTCATAGCGTCATTCGAGCAAAATTTTTGTTGGAAGTCAAGGGAAACTGCCTTTTTCGAATATCAAAGAGTATGTTACAATGGGCGTACAACAAATGATTGGAGTTAAAAAGTGGATAAACGGACCGTCGTCTTCATTCTTCTCGTCAGCATGACCTTTATGGGATTTAATCTTTATTTTGGCCGTCAAAAAGATCAGCGCCTGCGTCAGCAGCTCAAACAAAAAGAAATGATTGCTTTGAAAGGAGCAACAGAGACACAAAATAAAGTTCAGGACTCGACAACTCTCACCGTACCATTTATTTCAACTGATGAGGCCACATCTCAAGATGAAAAACAAAAATTTTACGTTCTAGAAAATGATTATCAACAACTTGTTTTTTCAAATGTGGGAGGCTCTCTGGTTGAGATTAATCTCCCTTTCAAATCAGAATCCAATACAAAAAGTGTTGTTAAGGAGATTGGTTTTGACAAAAAGATCTCTGAGGAGAGTCCTGCTAATGCCCGTTTTCCCCTCCATTCCTACTATACTTCAGATACTGATCAACCCCATGTTAAAGGAAAATTAGGGGGCTATTACCCCTTGCTTCGTCGCGGAATTGAAGGTGGAAACGCGATTTCCCCTGAGCATTATGCGACTACTATCATTTCCGATTACCCCGAAATGGCCTCTCTTAAGTATGAGGTGACAGAATTCACTTCGGATCATATCACCTTTGTAGCCAAACAATCGAACCGTCGAATCACTAAAACATATACAATCAAAGATCGGACAGAAAACGGCCCTCCGTACGCCTTCAATCTTTCGTTAAAAATTGAAGGGGACAGTCGAGGTCTCTGGCTCACCTCGGGCATTCCTGAAGTAGAGATTATGTCTAACTCCAGCTCTCCTCAAGTCCAATATCGTTTAATTCGCAGTGGAAAGTCTGATGTTGAAAAGATAAAACTGCCTAAACCCAAAGAAGTGGTCATGACCCATTCGATCACTCCCGATTGGATGGTTAATTCCAATGGATTCATGGGGGTGATCATGGATCCTCTATCGGAAATTGGTTCGGGCTATCAGACCAAATCGATTGAAGGAACAAAAGTTCCAACTCGACTCACCCTTGTTGACCCAGAATATGGCAAATATAAAGCTTCCAGTTATCCAGGCTATGAAGTTCTCCTTCCCCTGCCCTCACGGCCGACAGAAATGCTCTTTAGATTTTACGCTGGCCCTTTTGAAGAGAGCGTTTTAAAAAAAATTGATACATTCTACAAAGAGCCAGGTCTTGGTCACACATCAAACTATAGCGCGTGCCGCACTTTCTATGGATGGTTTTCTTTTATTTCAGAACCTTTCTCAAAGGTGCTATTCGTCGTGATGAAATTTTTCTATTCGATCACCCATTCATGGGCCCTTTCTATTATTTTACTCACCATTTTCTTACGCCTTCTTCTTTATCCGCTCAATGCTTGGTCCTTTAAGGCAATGCGTCGAATGCAAAGAGTTTCACCGCAAGTGCAAGCGATTCAGGCAAAATATAAAAAAGAACCTAAAAAGGCTCAAATGGAGATCATGGCTCTCTACCGGGAGAAGAAGGTCAATCCTTTTAGTGGATGTCTACCTATTTTAATTCAAATTCCTTTCTTGATTGGAATGTTTGATCTTCTTAAATCATCCTTTCAACTCAGGGGGGCTAGTTTTATTTCTGGTTGGATCAACAATTTAACAGCTCCGGATGTCCTCTTTTCTTGGAAGCAACCGATTTTCTTTTTTGGAAACCAGTTCCATCTCCTTCCCTTTCTGTTGGGTGGAGTGATGTTTTTGCAGCAAAAGATCAGCTCAAAACTACCCAAAGATAAAAGCCAGTGGACCGATCAACAACGTCAACAGAGTATGATGGGAGTGGTGATGACCATTGTTTTCACGCTAATGTTCTATAATTTTCCATCGGGTCTCAATATTTATTGGCTTTCTTCAATGGCGCTTGGTATTTTTCAACAGTGGATCACTAATAAAATTCTCGACAGAAAAGATCCTGTAGAAGTAAAAAAACCATTGACTTTAAAGGGGTCTATCCAGCCAAAGAAAGTTAAAACATAATTTTCTTTTTTTGCATAAGATGGGTGGATAAGAAAAAGATGAAAACTTTGTGGATATATACTCCGATCTTGAGTATTACATGAAGAAATGCGTGCTTGGGAAGAATTTGTCCGAAAACAAGAGAATGAGCTGGGAAAGCACATCGTTGATAAGTGGCTCTCCCCTCTCAAAGTCGTTCGCTTCGATGCTTGCAATCTTTACCTCGAAGCTCCCGACTCCTTTTTTACTGTTTGGTTTGATGAACATATTCGTCACCGTACCAACCAGCACCTGCTCAATAACAATAATAAACCCATTAAGGTTCATCTCACACTGAAAAGTGCTCCTTCTGACTCAGAGAAAGACAAAACAAAAAGACGATTTTCTTCTTCTATTTTCAATCAACAATTTGAACTGCATTTTGATGAAATCGATGCTAAAAATACGTTTAAAAACTTTATCACTGCCAAGAGCAATCTTTTAGGCTATAAGCTCTTGACAGAATCGTGTGGATACGCAAACGAGTCATCAGCACTGACTTTCAATCCTATCTATCTCTTTGGAAGAAGCGGAGTCGGCAAGAGTCATCTCCTCATGGCTGCGGCAATTGCTCTTCGAGAAAAAAAAAAGAGGGTGATCTATGCGAGAGCCGAAACTTTCACTGAACATGTTGTGAACGCTATCCGGACGGGAGAGATGCAAAACTTTAGAAAAAATTATCGAAACACCGATATTTTGATCATGGATGATATTGAATTGTTTGCTCGAAAAGGAGCCACCCAAGAGGAGCTTTTTCATACTTTCAATACCCTTCATGTCGAAGGAAAGCAAATTATCTTAAGCGCCAATTGCTCCCCTTCCGAACTCAAATTCATTGAACCTAGACTGACAAGCCGGTTTGAGTGGGGTATTGTCATTCCTCTTCTTTCTCTTGAAAGAGAGAAAATGGGAGAAGTACTCGTCTCAAAATCTGAGCAAATGGAGTTTTCCCTTGACATAGGTGTGAAGGAATTTCTTCTGGATACCTTTAGTAGTAGTACTAAATCGCTTGTTAGAGCCTTTGAGGCGCTGGTTCTTCGTACACATCTCAATCAATCCCTTGGCGCTCCCCCCACTCTTCCTTTAAACATCAATACCACAAGGCAATATCTTAAAGATCTTATCCAAGCCGAAGAAAAATCGATTTTAACACCAACCAAAATCATTCGTACCGTCGCTGAGCACTATGGAATTCGTCTTGATGACATTTTGAGCAAATCCCAAACGCGGGAGAATGTTCTTCCGCGTCAAATCGCAATGCACCTTTGTCGGATAAGACTCAACCTCCCTTTCATGAAAATCGGTGAACTGTTTTCCCGAGATCACTCCACAGTCATATCGAGCGTTAAAGTGATCCAAAAAGGCCTCGAAAAAAAAGAGGCGGAAATTTCAGTTCCTTTCAACTCGATTCTCAAAATTTTAGAGGAATATACCCCAACAACTTGAAGAAGCCGATGAGAAATGCTGGCTCAGGCAATCGCAAAATGAGGAATTTTTTGTAAAAAATCTTTATAACTCATCTGCAAGCCCTCAGTGAGAGAAATTTTAGGCGCCCATCCGAGAGCGGTGATGCGTGAAATATCACTCTTTTTGCGGGGCGTCCCATCCGGTTTTGATAAATCATTAATGATTCTTCCCTTGTATCCCACCGTTTTTGCAATCAGTTTTGCTAAATCAGCAATGGTTATCTCCTCATTTGAACCAATATTGACATGCAAAGAATCAGAATATTTTTCGAGGAGAAACAAACACCCGCGCGCTAAGTCATCCACGTGAAGAAATTCTCTGTACACTTTACCAGTTCCCCACATAGCGACCTCTTGTTGATTTCTCTCTTTTGCTTCATGAAAACGACGAATAAGAGCTGGAATCACGTGAGCATTTTCAGGATGATAATGATCGCCTGGGCCATAGAGGTTTGTAGGCATCGCTGAGATATAGTTGTGCCCATACTGCTTCCGATAAAGAGCAGCTAATTTAACCCCAGCAATTTTTGCCAACGCATACCCTTCGTTTGTGGGCTCTAACATGCCCGTAAGAAGAGCTTCTTCAGGAATAGGTTGAGGAGCAAATTTTGGATAAATGCACGTACTTCCCAAAAATAAGAGACGATCGATGCCAACCCTATGGGATTCATGAATCAAGTTACACTCAATGATGAGATTGTCATATAAAAAATCAGCAGGGTAGGTCATATTTGCATAAATTCCTCCCACTTTCGCCGCAGCAATCACTACAACGTCTGGATGCTGATTTTCGTAATATAGGCGAACCGCTCTTTGATCCGTTAAATCAAGTTCTTTACGAGAGGGGACGAGCAAATTGTGATATCCGTTGGCTTTTAAAGTGCGGACAATCGCACTTCCCACCATTCCATGCCCTCCAGCAATCAAAATCGTATCGAAGGGTTTGAGATACTCAGACATTTCTTCTTCTTTGCCTCATGGAATAGGTAGCCACAAGGACAATGCCTAAGAGAATGAGAGGTAGACTTAACATTTGCCCCATATTTAACCAAGAGTCTTCTTTTAAAAGTTCGCTTTGTGGCAGTTTGATATATTCAATGAGAAAACGAAAAGAGAAGATCAAAATAAAGAACCAACCCGCCAAAATTCCCCCACCAATTCTTTGTCCCAATTTTTTCCATATTATGATCAAGAGGACAAAGGAGATAAAATAAAAAAGGGACTCATAGAGCTGAACAGGATGAAGGGGAACTCCGCGCATGCCTTGCACAGGTCTCAAGAAAATTACACCCCAGGGAAGGAGGGTAGGCGTTCCCAAAATCTCTTGATTGATGAAATTACCAATTCTGATGCACCCCCCTACAAAAGCTGCCGGAACCACAATGGCATCTAAAGTAGCGAGAAAAGTAAAGCTCGAATGGTTTTTCTTATGTTGAAAGGTGAAAATTCCAATAGCAAGCAAAATACCAACAGCACCGCCATGACTTGCTAGTCCGCCTTCCCAAATTTTTAAAATATCTACAGGATGAGAGACGTAATAAGTCCAGCCATAAAAAAAAACATGTCCTAATCTAGCCCCTATGAGGGTTCCGATGATGACCAAAAGTGTGAGACGATCCGTAAGATTAACGGAAAGGCGTTTTACCCAAGTTTGAGGTTTATTAGGACAATCATTTTTAAGCTGCTCAAAAAAAAGATGTCTCACAACAAAATACGCAACAAAAAAACCAAAGGCGAATAAAACCCCATACCAGGTGATGGGATGGTTTATCACTGGAACAGTAAAAATATTGGGACTAGGATCCCACACAAAGACATTTTGTAGAGGCGCAATACTCATGATGGTTGTTTAACTTGATGGTCCGATTATCGCTTCTGGAGAAAAAACAAACAAGTTTATTATACTCCTCATTTCTGATCAAAAGAGATATCAGGATGCCAAAAGCGGGACATAAATTTTTAATCATTCTCTCGGGATTTATCTGGCTTTCAGTGGGAATTTTTTTACTCACGTTTGGCATCACTCTTATGATCAGGGCACTTGGATTTCCGTCAGTTTCTCCTTATTTTTCTCTTCTTAATTTTTTTGGAAAATGGGGGTTAGAAAATGGGGTGATGATTGTTTTATCCCTTGCTTTGTTTATTGGATTTGTCAAAGGACAGCTGGTTTTTCGCAAATCGGCCAAAAGACAGATTTCTCGCATCTTATCTTTCACCCCTCCCATTCCTCTTATTCATATCTATAGTCCTGTTTATTACCTACTCATCGGATCGATGATTGTCCTTGGAATGATGCTTAAAGTTCTCCCCATTGCCCCTGACACGCGTGGAGCCATCGATATTGCCATTGGAAGTGCTCTCATCAGTGGAACATCCGTTTATTTTCGATGCGCTTTTCTTGGAAAAAAAATAGAAAAATCATGAGGACAATGACTATTCAATTTATTCGCTTCTTTTTTGTTTTACTCAGTTTTCTTTTTATGCTTGCTTATCAAATTGGAACAGCTGTGAAAGTCACTCCATGGACCTATTTGTCAGGGGGCTTAATTGGTCTTCTTTTGGGGGCTGGATTTATGATGCTCGATAAGATTTTAGCGAAATTCTCTTTGCGAGGATTCACTACTATCCTTTTAGGGCTCTTTTTAGGCTATTTGATGGGAATGATCTTTGTGACCCTGATGGGAACAATCATGCGGATTGCCCCTTTCACTTTCAATCAAAATGGTTTTGCTCTCTTACAGATCTTTCTTCTGCTCTTAGGCTCTTTCATGGGGGTCATTATGACCGCTCGGGCATCGGATGAACTCTTCTTCAGCATTCCATTTGTTCGTTTTACGTCGGAGCAACCTCATCCAAATCCAATTCTTCTTGATCTTTCGGCCCTCTCTGATCCACGACTTGTAGATCTTGCCGCTTCAGGCATCTTGGACAATCGATTGATCCTCCCTCGCTTTATTCTTAAAAAATTGATCGAAACAAGTGAACGAGGAGATGAAGGAGAAGCGGCAAAAGCCCGCGGATCGATGGAGGTGATCAAAAAACTCGAATCGTTAGGGGGACTTCACCTTCGATATGATGAAACCGATTTTTCTGATGTGAAAGAATTTGAAGATAAACTGTATAAACTGGCACGTCTTTTAGGTGCCACTATCTTGCTTTGTGATGTAATGGGAGTCCAATCGGATCCAATCAACGGGATCCGATTTATCAATATTCATGCCCTTTCGGCTGCCCTCAAACCCTTAATGCAACGGGGAGAGTTTTTAAAAATCAAGATTCAACGACAAGGAAAGGAAGAACGTCAGGGGGTGGGCTATCTCGACGACGGGACGATGGTTGTGGTCAATGGAGGGGGCGATTACATCGGAGAGCAGATCAAGACACGGGTTTTATCTGTTAAACACACGACCTCCGGTCGGATGATTTTTTCGAATGCACTTTTAGAACATGAAGAAATTGGAATCAATTAGATGGGAAATGTGATCGATATCGGGACTGATATCATAGAGATTGAGAGGATCCGTTCCGGTCATAAACGATATGGAGCAGCTTTTTTAGAACGGATCTTTACCCCCGGAGAAATGGAGTACTGCCACCGTTTTTCTGATCCTCATCCTCATATTGCTGTTCGTTTTGCTGCCAAAGAAGCTGTGATCAAAGCCATCACCACTCTTTGGAATAAACCCATTTCTTGGCATAATATTTCAATACACAACCTTCCGTCTGGAAAACCTGAGGTCGTCTTTGGCCTTCCAATTGCAGAGGCTTTGAAAGAGTATAAAATACTGATCACTTTGAGCCATAGCCGTGAATATGCAACGGCCACAGCCATTCTCATTAAACAATAGGAGAAAAATGGAACACAAGAAACTGATTATCATTGGATCGGGCCCAGCCGGATATACGGCTGCCATCTACAGTGCGCGCGCAAATTTGAACCCTCTTCTTTATGAGGGATTTTTCTCTGGCCCTGCGGGAGGACAACTCATGACGACAACCGATGTTGAAAACTTTCCCGGATTTCCAGAAGGGATCACGGGACCCGAACTGATGGATGCCTTTCGCAAACAATCAGGAAAATTTGGAACGACTTTTTTGCGTGAAGATGTTGAATCCGTTGATCTTTCAAACCATCCCTTCAAGGTGATAGGGAAAAAGACTCGTTATACGGCAGATGCGCTGATCATCGCCACAGGAGCAACAGCCAAAAAACTTGATATCCCAGGAACACGTGAGGGAGAATTGTGGCAAAAGGGGGTGACGGCTTGTGCCATCTGCGATGGAGCAATGCCGATTTTTCGGAACAAAGATCTTTATGTCATTGGCGGTGGAGATTCTGCCGTTGAAGAGGCCACCTTTCTCACCAAATACGCAAAAAAAGTCTATATCGTCCACAGAAGGAATGAACTCAGAGCTTCCAAGATCATGTCTCAACGGGCAATCAACCATCCCAAGGTGGAAATTTTATGGGATTCTGTCATAGTGGAGGTGAAGGGAGACAAAGTGGTTGGTTCAGTGATTGTTCAAAATGTGAAAACCAAAGAGGAGGAGACGAGGGAAGCAGGCGGTGTTTTTTTTGCCATTGGTCATCGACCGAATACTGATTTTTTGAATGAACAAGTTGAAATCAATGAACAAGGATACTTAATCATTTCAAAACCGGGGACCACTTGTACAAGTCGCGAAGGGGTTTTTGCAGCAGGTGATGTTCAAGACCCTACTTATCGACAGGCGATCACAGCAGCTGGCAGCGGTTGCATGGCGGCGCTCGATGCCGAAAGGTGGTTAATTGAAAAAGGGCTCTAATGAAACTGCTTCTTTTCTTTTTTTCAATCTTCCCCGCCCTCGCATTTGCTGGGGCTACGCCTCCTCCACTGAGCCCCAACTTATCTCCCTGGATGGGCAATCTATGGGAATTCAAGTGCCATACCTCTTACAGTTGTCAACACTATCATAGCATCTCGACTCCCAGCCACTCGATTCTGTCTCCTAGTTATGATCATGTTGTAGATTTTGGCCTTTCTCTCTCCTTTTGGCCCTATTACGATGGAGAAATGGAGCTTTTATTGGCTCGAACCCATCAAAATTCTTTTTCTTTTGAAGCGACAAGAGGAACCCTTCGCTACTCTTTCTATGATGAAAATCAAGGAGATTATTTCAATCTTGTTGGGGGTGGAATCATCACTCTTCCCTCAGGTCATTTTTTAGATGATCCATCGGTGGCATTCCACGGGGATGTAAATGGTGAGGTTTTTTGGACAATAGGAAAAGAATATGCCTGCGCCAAGGGCTGGATCGCACTAGGATTAGGAACAAGTAATCGAGGAAAATTCATCAATCATGGATGGTACTTCACAAGGGGAGCCATTGAAGTGAACTCATGCCATCTTTGGCAGTTTGGTCTATTTTACGATTTGTTTTATGCAATGGGGGGTGACAGTTTTAGAGAGCCTTTTGATGGATACGCCGGGATAGATCATCAATCGATTGATTTGGGTGGATATATCAAAAAACAATTTTGTTTTTGGGGTGTCTGTGGGATAAACTATACGTATCGCTTGCATGCACGAAATTTTCCTGAAAAAGTGAATGTATTGACACTACAAATTGAAATTCCTTTTGGCCTTTAGTGTCCCACGACCACATAGAAACCTCAGAAAGGAAAATGTCAATTCAAGGGAGTCGCCAACGCTTTGTTTTTGGAGTGTTCTAACCTCAAGGTATAGGTGATCTCCTCAACAACCTCTTTTGCTCCTTCAAATTGAATCGGTCCTGGATAGCGATAATGATCTTCAATCTCCCACTGTTGCCTATGCGAGGCAAAAAACTGAAAAGGTTTCCCTTTCAAGTCAACAAGAGCTTTCTTGATCACAGGTTTAATTTTTCCCTTTCTCTCCTCCATGGTCAAAAGAGAGGTGATCGGCAAACCGCTCACCTCCCAATTTTCTACAGATTGGGTAAGGTGTGAGGCCACGCTCATATATCCTGTTAACCCCTGATGAATCAAAAGGGCTGCACTCCTTCCCAAAAGATAACTGTAGGTTGCGTCGAAATAAGAAGGATATCCACAGCGCCCTTCGTATCCCAAAAAATGAGCCACGGGAGAAAATTGACCTTGAAAACCCCTTGCTTTAAGATTTTTTTTCACAAGATTAATCAAAAATGTCTCGGTAGGAATTTGGGAAACAGGGAGGTTTCCATGAGGATCTTGTTCTATCGATAAATCACTCAACATCTCACCCGTGATCGAACCTTCCGGAAGAAATTCAATTAGTCCTTCAGGGATTACAATCACACCATAATTTTTCCCAACCTCTGCTCTGTCAATGATCACTTCACTAATCTCCTGCACCACTTCCTTAAGAGATTTCCTATGATAAGCCACCTCTTCCCCCAAAAGAGTCAGATTAGGGTGAGTTTGCAAAGCACACTCTAACGCTACATGAGATGCCGATCGCCCCATCAATTTGATAAAGTGGGTATATTTTTTCGCCGATAAAGCATCTCGACAAATATTGCCGATCATCTCGGAGTAAATCTTACAGGCCGTATCAAATCCGAAAGATGTTTCAATCCATTCATTTTTAAGATCTCCATCGATCGTCTTGGGAACACCAACCACCTTTGTCTTACAATTGTGATTTAAAAAAAATTCTGCTAAAACTGCAGCGTTGGTGTTAGAGTCATCGCCTCCGATGATCACAAGTCCATCCAGTCCATGACTGTTGCATACTTTAAGAGAACACTCTAGCTGTTTTTCTGTCTCTATTTTAGCCCGCCCTGATCCTAAGAGATCAAATCCTCCCGTATTTCTGTAAGGAATCAAGCACTCTTCAGTGATCTTCATTGTCAGATGATTGATGACTCCTGAAGCCCCCCCTAAAAAGCCCATAAGCTCAGACTTGAAGGACAATTCTCTTAAAGCATCAAAAAGACCGGCGATCACATTGTGCCCCCCTGGAGCCTGCCCCCCTGACAAAACAACCCCTACTTTCAATGGCTTAATTGGGCGACTTGCTCCTCTTGCAAAATACACTTTCGGTTGGCCAAATGTTTTGGGAAAAAGATTTCGAATGTCCTCTTCATACCCAACACAATCCGTTGGGTCACTATTGATACTTTCCAGTTGAGAAAGATCTTTTAAAAGTGGTGGAATTTTAGGTTTAAACAGACTACGTGATCGACTAAAAAAATCCCCCCCCTGCAAAGCTTCCAACATGATGCCTCCCAGCTTATAGATGCTCTTGATACCACGTCACCATCTCTTTGACAATCGTAGGAAAGTGAGCTGACAATCCCATGATATGCGAAGTCTTTGGGAAAACAAGAAACCGTGTTTTTTCATCATTTTCTCCACGAACTGCTTGATAAGCTTGTTGATGAGAGAAAGAGATTTGATCGTCATCTTCTCCATGAATGTGAAGCAAAGAGGTGGAATGCAATAATTCTAAAACATCAGGAACGTTGAGTTGGGAAAATTCCTGCTGAAACATTGAATTCACCTTTTGTCCCTGGTAGGTAGAAAGAGCTTCGCTTGGTGAGGTTTTAGCCAATTTGGGATGACGGATCATCCAATCTTTGTACCAGAGCTGCCCACTTGCAACAGGGGCCCATAAAACAAGTGTCTTGATTTTTTGCACTTCAGCAGCTGCTAAAACCGCCACAGCTCCTCCAAGCGAAGATCCCATAAAGGCAATTCGATTGGGGTTGATATCGAAATTTGCGATTGCATAATCAACAGCCACTATGGCGTCAGAAACGAGTCCGCTCATCGTCATTTCGCTAAAGTTTCCCTCACTATCTCCAGCCCCCCGGAAATCAAATCTAAGCGAGGCAATCCCCTGCTTCTCTAGCGCTTCAGCGATTCGAACAAACGAACGGTTAGTTCCCACTTTATGACTGGCGTACCCATGAAGAAAAATCACAAGGGGAGCTGCTTTTACTTCATCAGGATAGTGCAAAACACCAAAAAGCTTCTGACCTTGATTCTCAAATGTGACAGCCTCCCTAAAATTTTTGATGAGTGTAGCTTCCATAGTGTCTCCTCTCAATTTTAAGAAAGAAATTCAAAGGGAGAGAATACTAAATTTTTTTGAATATGTCGAGAACTATTATCCCCTATTGAAATGTGAACTAGTTGTCTATCATTTAGGTAACAGTTCAGCCCCCGCAAGGCAATGCCACCCTGCGGGGGCTGAACTTGTTACTCATTGAGCAAAACTCCGTACAGCAAGAGTACCTATAGTAGATGGATCTTCTAAAAATTCATCTTTACCATCCTCCAACTTCTGACACGTTACATACTGATCAACCGTAAGCCTGCCTGAATGTTTATCACAAAAACTCACCTCGAAACTTTCCATGTGAGGATCATCATCATAATCATAGAACTTTTCTTCTACGCAACTTGTTGCACGGCCACGCATTATTCTGTAATAGTTGAATTTTTCTAGATCATTATCCTTAGTAGTTGTATACAATTTATCCTGAATTGCATAAACCATCAAATTTGCAATAACGGCCTCAAGAACTGTTGGCATACGAAATAAACTATTTGTTTTTTGTAATTTTGATTTTTTTTCCTGATAAGTCTTCCATCTCGATTTTCCGCATGAACCTGGGACCAATACTTTGCTAATTAATACCCATCCATGACGCTGACCAGAGTTTTCTTTTAAAAAATCATCAAGATATTCGCAACTATCCCCCTCTTTTACGAGACTATATGTACGTGCACACTTCAATTCGAGCAAACTCTCATAGTTAAAAGCTTGTTTCTCTATTGAAATCTCATCTTCATAAGGCAAACAACGCATAATTCGATTCCTCTTATAGACCTCCTTAGGAATATATAAAAGAATATAATTTTTGCGATAAGGTTCCTTGAAATATGGATCAAGCTCATTCTCATTAATCTCTGGAGCAAGAGGAATCTCTGAATCAGCTACTTCTATTGAAAGAAATTCTTTATATTCTGTAGGTCCAAATACAAATTGACTTTGATTGTTACCTTTCTCAAGCTTATTCTGTATCTTCTCAGATGATTGCATATTCGCAGGCGTGTTCTTTACCTTTTTGTCGTTTATTACGTTTTGCGTGTCGGTAAGGTTCTGCTGAAACATCAAATGAATTTTATTTTTTTTCAAAATCTTATTATTTAAGTAATGTTTAACAATGCCAGTCACACCAAAAACAAGAAGGATACCTCCACCTCCGCATCCAACGGTTATCATCATTGCTGCAGAGATTGTGTTTACTCCGCTGATCGCTCCAAGATAACCAGCGACTCCCACACCGCACACTACTAACCCGCCTATGCCTAAAATGATCGCAATAGCAAATCCATAATTTTTTAATGCTAAGGGAGCCACAAACATATTTAAGCGACTGTCTGTAGGCTGAATAGCGTCTGCGCGCAAAAAATTATTCATTAAATAAATTTCTCCATTCTTTTATATTTTAAAGGAAAATTGTAACAAATAACGAATTAAAAGTACACTATTTAATTTCAATTGTGTGGCAACAAGATTAAAAGTAAATGTTCACCCCCCTCCTCGACAGGCGATAAAAGTCAGTCATAAAGAAATTTTCCCTGTCATATGATTGATGAAAACTTTAATATGTGATGGCATGAAACCATCATATGCAGATCTTGAATCTGAACTCGCTCAAACCAAAGCAGAGCTGTTATCGACCAGAGCAGAGCTGTTATCGACCAAAGCAGAGCTGTCTAAAATTCAGAATTTGCTCAAACATGCACTTGAGGAGATTGCCCGCCTCAAAGAGCAGATCAACACCAACTCTAAAAACAGTTCTAAACCTCCCTCCACCGATCAAAAGGGAGACACAAGCAATGACAAAAAGAAAAAGCGAAAGAAAGGTCGGCAAGGAGTCGCTCGTACGGCATTTTCTCCAGAGCAGATCGATAAGCATGTACAATGCACAGAAGACACATGCCCTCATTGCAGAGAAAAATCTTTGGTGTTGAACGGTCGACCTTCCGAGGTCATCCAGCAGGCAGAACTGATCTTGCAACCTTTTTTCGGACAAGAAGAACATAAAATTTAACTTCTTGTTCGCATCGTCTCCGCGAGCTATTT